>NZ_BCAH01000035.1 GCF_001293735.1 Limosilactobacillus gorillae
AAAGTGACGGGTATCCAGCCCATAATATATCAATGAATCACTGTTGCGCACTGTGTCACCATCGCTGTTCATACCCGCGCTTTCGTTTTGGTTTCCTTATTAAGCGGGGATACCTTTGCGATCACTGTGCTCAGCAGGCCTTCGCTGCTCCTGAACACGATATCTTATCCTGGACGAAGGAGCACACCCTTGAAGAATTTTTGATTCTCCACGAAATGAATGGTAACGGTGTTCCAATCTTCTACCACCCAACCACAACCGTTACCCGCTAAATATTAAAAGGGCCTGATGCTGCAAATTGCAGCACCAGGCCCTTTTAACTAAGCGTAATATCAAGCCTTATAGCCGGTATGAACCGCCCCCGCCCCCAAGTTTAACTTGGTAACGGTAACTGCCGTCAGTTTGGCCTCCTCCATCATATGTTTTAACTCAGTAGCCGAAACAAAAGCCTGCGAAGTCTTTTTCAGATAGCGGTAGTCTTGGTAGTTCCCCCCAAAGACCTTGGCAAAAACTGGAAAGAGGGTGAAGTAACCTTTCCACCCCAGTCGGACAATCGGATTAGTCGGCTGCGACATTTCAAGGCAGCCAAAGACTCCGCCAGGGCGCAAGACGCGCTGGACCTCCCTGAGGACCTGATTTGCGTCGGGAACGTTACGAAGGCCAAAACCAATCGTTACTACATCAAAGGAGTTGTCCTTAAACGGTAAATGCATGGCGTCGGCTTGGACCAGCTCAATGTCTTTTTGTAGCTCCCTCGCCCGGGCCTTCTTTTCGGCCAGCTTTAACATCTCCTGATTAAAATCTAGGCCAATCACACGTCCCGTCCGACCAACTTGCTCAGCTAAGGCAATCGTGAGGTCACCAGTTCCGCAGCAAAGGTCTAAACAATCCGCTCCCGGCCCCACCTGAAGCTGATTGAACAGGGCTTTTCGCCAGGCTCTTTGGGTTCCTAAGCTGATCACGTTATTCATCAGGTCGTACTTCCCGGCAACCCGGGAAAAAAGTTGGTTGACTTCTTCTTCGGAGTGGTGATTGGTAAGGGGCATGATAAATCCTTTCTAAAATTCAGTTGACATTGGCAAAGGCTATTACTTCATACAAAATACGGCAACGGGCCCTAGCCGTTGGTAAACCAAGCGTACTAGGGCCCTTTCTTGCGTTTTATTTTTGTGGGACGCAATCTATTAAGGCGTCCCGTGTCAGTTAATAAGCACTTTACGATAATTTTTCTTCAAAGCAGCTACCTGTACCTGAACCACATTGTTGCGGTTTAAGCGGGCAAAGGCTAGGGCATCGTTCAAGAGGTTTGCAATCTCAGCCGGGTCGCCACCCTGATCGAGGGCATTTTGGGCTTCTAAAACTTTTAAGCGGGGTAAGAAGTAAGTTACGTGCTTACGAGCACAGATCTCAACCCCCTGGTGAATCAGATGGTTGCTCTCTTTATAATTACTAATCAGGGCTTGGTATTCCGCTAAGTAGTAAGTAAGGGCCAAAATTCGTAAATCATCCTCATGCGGACCGTTATCATCCATTTGATCAAGCTGGGCCTGGAGGTAGTTAGTAACCTTAGTGAAGAAAAAGGAGGCCCGTTCCATTGAATCATGGCGGGTGTAATAAATCCCCAAGCCAAGGTAAGCTAAGTACGAATAGATCGTCTGGTGACGTTCATCTAACTCGTCTAAAATCTGGGTGAAAGAAAATAAGATTTCCCCACTCTCCTGATTGGTTAAGACGTAGTTAAACCCTTCCAGATAGTAGTAACGCATCTTTTCCTTCGTGGCCATAATCTGGCTAATCTGAAGCTTAGCCAGTCCCGTCGTCACCTGCGGGAAGTTTTCAACCATTAACCCCTCTTCAACCTGGTCCAAGGCGTCGCGAACGTAGCGCGCTGATGAAACATCCTTCCGCGTTAAGTCATCGATCATCAACCCTAGGCGGTTACACAGCTGGGTAAGGATCGATAGTGAGGGAACCTGATTATCCTTTTCAAACTTACTCAGGGTTGACTGGGTACAAATTCCCTTGCTGAGGGCCACCTGGGAGTAACCCAACTGCTTGCGTCGCTTAATGAATAATTCAACGTCCATGGTGACCCTCCTTTCTACCCATGGATTCCCAGGGCGATTTTAGCAAACCGGCTCATCTTGGTCATATCCCAAGCCGGTTCCCACACCAAGTTAATGTCACATTCATTAACTCCATCCACTGATTTAACAGCCTTAGTGATTTCGCTGTTTAGCAGATCACCAAGGGGGCACCCCATCGTGGTCAGCGTCATCGTGACCAAGCATTTTCCCGCTTGGTCAACCTGGACGTCGTAAATCAGCCCCAGGTTAACGAGATCAATTCCCAGTTCCGGATCAATAACATTCTCTAGGGCTGCCATGACCTTGTTTTCGATTGGTGAAAACGGGGCGCCCTCATTTTGATCAGCAGACATAAGCTTCCTCCAAATTACTTAACAATTCGAGCATCACCGCGAATAAAGTGGTGCCATAATGCATACAGACAAACAATCCCAGTCAGGACTAACAAGCCGATCCCTAGTTCATATGAACCGGTCCACTCCTTAATCCAGCCAATGACAAGTGGCGGGAAGAACCCGCCCAGGCCCCCCATGGCGCCGACAAAACCAGTTACGGCTCCCGTGTTCCCTTGGGAAACGTACGGAACCATCTTAAAGATGACCCCGTTACCAACACCGGCGGCTAAACCGACAAGAACGATTCCGGCTATAAAAAGCGTTTGTGACTTAAAGCTTACCATAATTAAGATTGCAAAGGCAATAATCGCTACAAAAACCCACTGCAAAAGCATCATCGGCCGCATTTTGTCGGCCATATACCCGCCGACCGGACGAATCAGGGTACATACCGCAGCAAAGAGGGCGGCGTAAAGGCCAGCTGTTACCTGCGAATAATTGAATATCCCGGTTAAGAATAGCGGTGTTAGGTTCGTTAAAGCGACAAACAACCCGAAGGTTAAAAAGTAAAACAGTGATAGGTACCAGGTTGAGCTTTCCTTGGCAACCGAAAGGGCTTCTTTCATTGTCTTACTTGGGTTAGTCGGCATTTCCTTACAAAAGATAGCAAAGATTACCCCAATCACAACCGTTAAAATTATCAAGAAGTTGTAAACGGCCGTGAAGCCACTCGTCTTTGAAATGTAGGGCAGGGTCATGGCTGCTACGGCGTTCCCCATGTTCCCCATTGAAACAATCCCCAGAGCTAACCCCTGCTGTTCCTTTGGAAACCAGACGGAGGCGTACGAGACCCCCACGGCAAATGAGGTCCCGGCCATCCCGACAAGCAAGGCCGCGAAGAGCAGCATCCCAAAGGAATGCACCCGCGGGATCATGAACAATGGGATCAAGATGAAAATCATCAAAATGATGTAAACCTTCTTCCCACCATACTTATCTGACAAGATCCCCACCGGAACCCGGGCAATGGACCCTAAGAGAACTGGGGTGGCCAGCAAAAGGGTCTTTGCGGATACACTTAAGTGAAACATGTTCCCAACCTGAGTGGCTAAGGGAGCAAAATTTGACCAGGACATGAAACAAACGATCATCGCTAGCGTGGCTAAGACGAGAGCCGTATATGCGTTAAGCCGGCTTCCGTGGGCCACATCTTGTTGTTTAGTTGCCATTATCATCATCCTCCAATTTGACTCATGTGACGCCAAGTTGGCGCCTTATCAATGATTCGATCGGTGGTCTTCATGGCCATCTCATGGTTAAGGGGTTTATTATCTAACGCCCGTTTAACCCCGGCCTTAAAGGCATCGAAATCATAAATCAATTTGCGAACGTTGATCTCTTCATTCCAATATAGGCACGCCTTAATATAGCCGTCGGCGGTGATCCGCAGGCGATTACAGTTTTCACAAAACTTGGAAGAGATAGGGTGGATCAAGCCAAAACTACCAGTATATCCCTCCACCTGGTAGTTATCAGACGGTCCATTACCAGCCAGATCAATTGGATGATACTTTAGTCCTGCCTGCTGGCATAGATCAAATACGCTGTCGAGGGCCACGTACTCTTCTTTCCAGTCCTCTAAGGAGTTCCCAATGGGCATGAATTCAATAAAGCGAACGTTGACATCGTTATCCTTGGTGTAACGAATAAAATCAAGTACTTCATCGTCATTCTGACCTCGAATTAGGACAATGTTGAGCTTGATCTTTTTAAAGTGGAGTTTGGCCGCCGTGGCGATTCCATCCAGAACCTGATTAATGTTTCCTCCCCGGGTGATTTTCTTGTAAACATCCGGTTTAAAGGTATCCAACGAAATATTTAACCGGTCCAGGCCGGCGTCCTTCAAGGCGGCCGCCTTTTTTGCCAGGAATAAACCGTTGGTGGTAATGGAAACATCCTCAATCCCATCAACCGCCTTGACTCGGCGGACAACGTCAACTACATCGGTCCGTAAGAGGGGTTCGCCCCCAGTAATTCGGACCTTGTGGACGCCCAACCGTGCAAAATTAGTAATTAACTGAACAATTTCATCTTGGGATAGCACCCGGTCGGTTGGAAAAAAGGGAAGTCCTTCCTTTGGCATACAATAAACACACCGTAAGTTGCAACGGTCAGTGATTGAAATCCGTACGTAATCATGTAACCGATCGTATTGGTCGTACAATTTTTCCATGATTTCCCTCCTAACCACCACTTACCGGTGGAATCAGCGCCACTTCGCTATCATCACTAAGGTTTAAGACATCTTCGTTCACAAACTCTTGATCAACGGCCACTCGGCAATTCACCAGGGTGGCTTCTAAGGTTGGATCTAGCTTTACGACGGCCTCCTTGAGCTGCCCCTGACTTAACGTTGCTGGTAAATCAATCGTAACGCTGGGGCCCAGGTGCTCTTTTAACACGGCAAATAGTTTGACAGTTACCTTCATTACTCTCCCCACCTCACCTTATCAGTGTCAAATTCTTGCTTCCAGATTGGAACTTCCTTCTTCAAGGTGTCAATTAGATACTGACACCATTCAAAGGCCTGGGCCCGGTGGGCAGCAGCCACTCCAACAAAAACGGCCGCTTCCGTCAATTGGAGTTCCCCCGTCCGGTGAGCAATCACCACCCGGGCCCCTTGCTGTTCAATCGGTGCCGCAAGTTTCTCTAACTGTCGTTCAGCCATGGGATGGTAGGCCGAGTAGACAATCCGTTCGGTTTCAATATCTCCGGTCCACTGGCGAATGGTTCCAACGAACATATCAATTCCCCCGTACTGGGGAGCCACCAGCTTGGCGTAGAGTTTTTTGACATCGATTGGATCGTCCGAAATCCTGAGATAATACATGCTATCACCTTACCTTATCGGTTTTTATTATTACAATTCACTTAGGAAATTAGAATCAGTCAAAACCCTAATAAACCAAGCTTACAAACGGTTACCTACTCTTTAATTAACAACTATTCCAAAATTAATTAAAAATAATTGACCCACTTTTTGAGCCACACCAGCTAGTTTGGTCCCCTGGCTTGTAAGTCCATGATAGAACCGCTATTCCAAATTTGTCTTTAAGGTTATTCCCTAATAATTAGTTACCTTGGTCAATGCTATACTTAAAGCGCACCCCAAAAGAAAGGGACGTTACTTTTGTTATCCATCATCTATGCCACGCTTTCCGGCCATAACCTGGAATTAGCCTACTACCTCAAATCACAAGTCGCCTCCTGGCCCATCCAAGTAACGGTTGAAGACGCCGCAGCTGCCGGAGTGCCAACCGGACCGCTCTTCTTTTGCCCGGCAACTTACGGTGAGGGCGAGCTTAGTGACGAGGGCGCCGACTTTTTAACCGAACTATCTAGCCGCCAATTTCCCCATCCCTATTGGGTCGTCGGAATTGGTGACCAGTGTTACGGCGATGACTTTTGCGGTGCCGTTTCATTTGCTGACCAAACATTAGCGGCTGCCGGCGGAACCAGACTAGCTCCACCGCTTTGTATCGATTACGAGCTAAGCGCTGAGGTAAAAGAACAGCTTAATGTCACCCTTGAACATCTGAAGGAGTCCATCCTTGATCAATCGTAAATCAACCTATTTAACGATCATCATTGCCCTGATCCTTTTGGTCCCGTTAACGCTAATTGCACTGTCAATCGGCCGCATGCAGCTAACGCTTGGCCAGACGTGGGCGGGGCTTATTGATCCTAAGCACAACGCCTTGTACGCCAATATTTTGTACGATATTCGACTCCCCCGCGTACTTGGGGCCCTCGTCATTGGAGCAGCCCTGGCCTCCTCGGGGATTGCCTTTCAAAACCTCTTTAATAATCCCCTGGTCTCCCCAGATCTCTTGGGGGTTTCTAACGGGGCGGCGGTTGGGGCGGCATTAGCAATCCTCTTGAATAGCCACCTTTGGGAAATTCAACTCTTTGCTCTGGCCGGAGGAATTCTGGCGGTCTCAATCACCGTCCTCCTTCCCCGCCTCGTCGGTCAGGAAGGAACCTTGATCCTTGTTTTATCTGGGATCATCATCTCGGGCTTCATGCAGGCGGCCTTGGGCTTGCTTAAGTATCTTGCCGACCCGGACTCGCAACTCCAAAGCATTGTTTACTGGCAACTGGGTAGCATTGCTAAACTTGATGTTAAAAGCCTCCTGGCGGCCCTGCCGATGATGGTAATTGGAATGCTCATCTTACTATTCTTGCGTTGGCACTTAACCATCATCTCCTTGGGGACACAGACAGCAGCTTCGCAGGGAATTAACGTTGAAAAAGAGCGCCTAATTATCATCTTTGCCGCCACCCTCTTAACGTCCGGAGCGGTTTGCCTAGCGGGAACAATCGGCTGGATTGGTTTAGTTGTTCCCCACATTGCAAGGCGGATCATTGGCGATAACGCCCGGTTTGCCCTTCCACTGGCTGCTATTTTTGGAGCCGCCTTCCTTTTGGTAATTGACACCCTAGCCCGGACCCTTTCGGCTGGTGAAATTCCACTCTCGATCCTGACGGGGTTCATTGGAACACCGGTCTTCATTTACATTCTCGCCCACAGAAGGGATCTGATTCAATGAGCCTTTTATCCGTTAACCAGCTCCGCTTTTCCTATGGGTCACGAACAATCTTTGACCAGGTATCTTTTACACTGGAGCCCGGCCAGATCCTCACCATCCTAGGGCCAAATGGGGTTGGTAAGTCGACCTTGCTAGCTTGTTTAACCAACCAACACCGCAATATAACGGGACAAATCACCCTTAAGAACCGGCCACTAAACGAATGGTCCCCAACCAACCTAGCTAAGCATATGGCCCTTGTCCCCCAGGATTACCGAACCGGGGCCCATCTAACCGTGATTGACTATCTAACGACCGCCCGGGCCCCTTACCTCGGCCTTGGCCAGGTTCCCCGCGCACATGAAGAACACCTGGCCAATGACATCCTTACCGAGCTTGGCATTCAACACCTAGCTCCCCAGCGAGTCCAGACCCTTTCCGGTGGCCAAATGCAACTAGTTGCCATTGCCCGGGCCCTAGTTCAGGAGCCCGAACTTCTGATATTAGATGAACCAATGGCCGCCTTAGACCTGGGGCGGCAACGGCAAGTTTTAAAAATCGTTCAAAACCTTGCCAAAAGGGGCGTTGCCGTTATTTTAACGACCCACGTCCCCAATCAGGCCCTACTCTTAAACGACCAGGTTGGCCTCCTCTTTGCCGATGGCCAATTTCTGGCGGGTCAGTGTCAAGAGATCCTTAACCATGATCGTCTAGAAAAACTCTATCAATGCCCACTTAAGGTCGTTTATGTTCCGGAATTAGGAAGATCAATTTGTGAAATAAGTCAATAAGTTGGTTTTGCTTAAAAAGGCGTGGTTGCCCTGATATAATGAATTTTAGATGGAGCGGCCTTGCAACCCCTTCTAAGATCCACCATCACGGCTTAAAAATTTACACTGTTTCCATGCCTGCGAGAGAGCTAACCATGATCAAAGCATACGCCAATTCTTAGAGCTGTTCAGTAATGACTATGTCGTTTACTGGCCGGCTTAACGCATAAAGACGGGAGGAATATAAAATGAAGAAAGTTGTTATTTTAGGGGCCGGATATGCCGGCCTGAAGGTTGTTCACGAATTACAAAAGCGCGCGAACGGTCAAGTTGAAATCACCCTTGTCGATAAGAATAACTACCACTACGAAGCTACGGCGCTTCATGAGGTTGCCGCTGGAACCTTATCACCAAGCAAGATTAGCTATCCAGTTGCCGACATCATCAAGCCAGCCGTTACGACCTTTATCCAAGACGAAGTCACTGGCTTTGACCTAGACACGCGGACCGTTAACCTGAAGAACCATAACGCTTTGAACTACGATTACCTGGTTATTGCCCTGGGCTTTGTTTCCGAAACCTTTGGGGTGGAAGGCGCCGAAGAATACGCCTTGCCAATGGCTAACCTGGAACAAGCTGAGACCATCCACACCCACATCCTGAACATGATGGATGAATACAAGAAGACCCAAGACCCTGACTACCTCAAGCTACTCGTTTGTGGGGCCGGGTTCACCGGGATCGAACTAGCTGGCGCCCTTGCTGACGGGCGCGAAGAATATGCCGAACGGGCCGGAGTTAACCCATCAGCCATCAAGATTGAAGTGGTGGAAGCCTCCACGCGTTTATTGCCAATGTTTTCTGAAAAACTAGCTACGTACGGGGTTAACCTTGTCAAGGGACTTGGGGTTGACCTGGTGACTGGAGCTCGGATCCAGAAGGTTGAACCTGGTAAGGTTACCTACACGATAAAAACCGATGAAGAAGAAAGCACTGGTACCGCCACTGCTAAGACGATCATTTGGACAACCGGGGTGTCTGGAAGCCCAGTTGTTCAAGCAGAAGAAGCCCTTAAGGCCCGTCGCGGTCGTGTTATCCCAACCGACCACTTGACCGTTGAAGGTCACGATGACGCCTACATCATCGGTGACGTTGCCGCCGTAATGCCACCAGAGGGCGGCCGCCCATACCCAACTACGGCCCAAATCGCCCTCGGGATGGGTAAGTACGTTGCTGAAGATCTAACTAGTCGGATCAAGAACGACAGCCAACTGGCTAAACCATTCGTTTACAAGTCCCTCGGGACCGTTGCCTCCGTTGGTAATACCCGAGCCTTTGGGGAAGCAATGGGGCATGAATACCGTGGCTACCTCGCTTCAGCCCTCAAGAAGATGATTGCTAACGAATCCCTCTTCCGGGTTGGGGGGGCTGGTCAAGTTCTTCGGAATGGCCGATTTGACCTTTACCACTAAAATAATCTCACTAGCGAAATGCTGGTAACCAGAAGACCGAAGTCAGTTTGATTTCGGTCTTTTTTGTTTGCTATATATAATTAGGTAATTCTCCTGATATAAAAATGGAATATTCATGTTAAAATAAAATTAATTAAACTAAGGAGGAGTGTCTAATGGATAAAGAAGCACTGGCTAACCAGGTTTTGGACGCCCTAGAAAACGTCATCGACCCGGAACTAGGCATCGATATTGTCAACTTAGGACTAATTTACGATGTCGACGTTGATGACAACGGGACCTGCAAGATCAACATGACCCTAACCACCCCGGGCTGCCCACTTTCCGATGTCTTAGACCGAGACATCAAAGAAAAAGCGGGGAACATTGACGGGATCAAGCAAGTTGATATTAACCTAGTTTGGTACCCCGTTTGGACAATGGATAAAATGTCACGTTACGCTAAGATTGCCCTTGGAATTGGGGGACTCTAAATGAACTCAAAAGTAATTGACTTCAACCTGCCAATTAAGCAGATCGCCGATAACGACCCTAACTTCGTTCCCCTAATGGTTGAACTTGGTTTTACCAAGATTCAGATTCCGGGGATGTTGGAATCCGTTGGCCGGATCGTCAATCTGAATAAGGGCTGTCGAGCCATGGGGATTGACAAGCAAAAGGTCATCGCGAGCTTCATCAGCCATGGATACGAGGTGATCAACTATGACAACTAGTTCCATCGAACGGCAAAAAGCCATTGTCAAGATTCTCACCTTCCTCCATGAGGGCGGTGACTTTGATCAAGCAAAGGAGATGTTTGACGCCCAATTCGGTAGTGTTGATGTCTCCGAGATTACTTCTGCGGAGCGGCAGCTGATTGCCAATGGACTTAACCCAATGGAAATCCAAAACCTCTGCAATGTGCACGCAGCCGTCTTCAAGGGCTCAATTACCAACAATGACGAGACGCCAGCTTTTCAAAAACCGGGGCACCCCGTTAACACGATCAAGCTGGAAAATAAAATTTTGACCTCTTTAATTAACGACGAGCTTTTGCCAGTTGAAAAAAAGTGGCAACAAGATGGTGCTAACCCTGCCTACCTCAAGCGGATGCAACAGGCCTTGGCTGACCTGAAAACAATCGACAAACACTACGCTCGCAAGGAAAACACCATTTTCCCCTTGATGGACAAGTACGGTATCAGCGCCCCGCCAAAGGTCATGTGGGGCGTTGACGATAACATTCGCAACTGGATCAACAAGGCCTATCAAATGGTCACCGCCGATCCCCTACCTGATAAGTACGAAATCGAAGCCGCCATCGAAAAGGTTGCCAAAGAGGTCCTAGAGATGATCTTCAAAGAAGAAGACATCATGTTACCAATGTTAGACGAAGTCGCCACCCCAACCGATTGGAAAACCGTCCGCGACGACGAGGACGAAATTGGCTATACCCTAATCTCACCGCCATTACCATGGAAGCCAACTAAAGCTGAGCTAGAGGAGGCCAAGGACAAGCCGGTTAACTCGACAATTGCAGCCGAGCTAAACCGAATGGCCCAAAACCTGGCCGATCAAGATGAACAGGTAGCAGCTACGACCTCAAGCGACTTAAAGCAACATATCAAGCAGCCACTTAAGACAAACGCGGGCAACGATGGGGAACTCTTCGACCTCGGGAGCGGTAGCCTTAACCTTAAGCAACTAATTGCTATCTTTAAGACCCTACCGGTTGATCTAACCTTCGTAGATCACACAGACCATGTCCGCTGGTTCTCCGATAATGCTAACCGGATCTTCCCGCGGACTAATTCCGTTCTCGGACGGGCCGTGGTTAACTGTCACCCACCAAAGAGTGTCGACAAAGTGCAAAAAATCCTCGCCGATTTCCATGATGGTACAGAGGATCACGCCGAGTTTTGGATTAACCTACACGGTCAGCGCTTCATCCACATTGAATATTACGCACTCCACGATCAAGAAAATAACTATCTGGGATGCCTTGAAGTCAGCCAGGACCTCAATCATGTCCGTTCCCTAACTGGAGAACGACGCCTATAAATTATTGATTACTACTGGGAGGTATTTTTTATCAACACTGTAAGTAAACGCCGGGGGACCTACCTTGGAATCGAGTTAAACTTAATCTCACTGCTCTTTTCCTCCATTTCCCCGGTCTTAAATAAGTTTTCCCTTGTCAGCTTGAATGCAGTAGTCGGTGGGGTTTTAACTTCCACGTTTGCTGCTTTATTCAACCTGATTTTAATCATGGTTACCTACCGCAAGGTCGCCATCGTCAAGGATAAAATGGTGCTCTTATTGGGGATCACCAACACAGTCGGGGTTTTATTACAATACATTGCCCTTTCGATGCTTAGCCCGGTCACGGTGACTCTGATCGCCCGGATCTACCTGGTTTACGTTTTCTTATTGGGGGGACTTTTCTTAAAGGAACGTATCCATGGCTGGGACTACGTCGCCATTGTCATCTGCATTGCGGGATCCATTCTAGTTTCATCTGGGCGTGCCCAGTTTGACTCAGCCTTAGGGATCTTGTGTGCCTTTATTTACCCCTTTATGTACGCTGCTAACAATGTGATTGCTAAGTACCTGGTTCATGATGATCACCCTGCTGATGTCTTATTTTTTAATCACTTGATCTCCGCACTTTTATTACTGTCTGCTGGCTTCTTTATCCCTCATACCTACAGCTCGGTTCCACTGAGCGGGGTTGCCTTTAACTTTGGTGGGGCCTTTTTCAACGGCTTCTTATCCTTACTTCTTTTCTACACAAGTTTGAAGTACATTACCGCTGGAAAAGCCAATATCGTCAGGGCGCTCGGGCCGTTAGTCGTAATTATCTATTCCTACTTCTTTTTCCCGATTACTATCAACCTTCAAATTATCGTTGGGGCTCTTCTCTTAATCACCGCCACCGCGATTGTCACCATTAAGCAAAAGGACGCTATTTAAGCTAAGCAACGCCCAACCGTAACAATCCTCTAAATCCTATTAACGAACCACCATGTAGGGTAATTCGTTGATAGGATTTTTGATTATAAGGGTACAAAAAAAGGCCCCCTGTTGGGGAGCCTCAAAAAAGTTTGATACGGACGGCTAGATCTTACTTTGGCATTTCACCAGCCAAAATCTGCTTAGCCTGCTTAGTTGTTAAGTCATAGTTGTAATAAGTCTTGTAGAAGGACTTAGTCTTTTTAACCATGTCCAAGCCCTTGAACTGGTCTGGGTGAAGTTTTTGAGCTGCCCAGAGAATTTGGAGTGCCTCTTCTGCACTGTAACGATCCCACGGGAACGTCCCTTGTGGGTTTCCGTATACTTTATTATTTTTAACCGCCTTAAGCTGGGAAAGAGTGGCATCAGCCTTTAAAATCTTCCGAGCGTTAGCAGTCGTCGTTTGCCCCACAATAATCACATCTGGATTTGCCTTAACAATGTCCTCGGCGTTAACCGTGATCATGTTCCCAGACGTGGTGATGGCATTCTTACCCCCGGCCATCTTAATCCATTCATCGACAATCGTCTTCGTCCCGTCCACCTTCGTTAGATCAGCTGGGCTGGTAATGTGGAGAACGGAAGGGGTGGATTTAACCCCCTTTAATTGCTTCTTTACGTATGCAATATTGCCATCCAAGTACTTGATGTACTTCTTGGCAACTTTTGGCGCTCCCCCGCCGAGAACATCAGCTGTTAAGGTGATGGATTTCTTCATCCCGGCAAAGTCCTGAAACATTGCGTTAATAGCGGGCAGGTTCGCCTGCTTAGCCTGCTTTATTTGGTCGGCATTTGATGAAATTACGACGTCGGGCTTGGTTTTAACTAGTGCTTCAATCTGGATGTCTTGACCAGAAAACGGTGACGTTACCTTAGTGATACCCGGATAAACGGTTTTAAACCAGCCTTCCTGTTTAATCATCGGCGTGGTAGCAACGAGCTTCTTTTGCCCCCCTAACAAAAGCACCACTTGGTTATTCGCGTGCCAAAGGTCGGCCACCCGGGTAACCTTAGTTGGGATCTTAACCTTGGTCCCAGTCATGTCCGTGACGGTCTTGGTCTTTTCAGCCGCTTGAACTGGCGTTGCCGTAGTAATTCCCACCATCGGGGCCCCAACCCCGGCTAAGAGCCCCCCTGCAAGCACCAGACCCACAAATCGTTTCCACTTAAACTTCATGTATCAGTTCCTCCTCAATGATCCTTCATCAAATTATTTCATTCGTATATAATCGCAATCAAACTTTTCCTAATAATTATACCCCTATAGATAGGATTGTGGCGGGATCGAAGGCGCTTTAGATGAAAAATAGGGTTTCCCCTTACACTCCTCTGTCAGCCGATTGATCCCTCCATTTCAAAGGAGATTAGACGGTTTAACTCAACCGCGTATTCCATCGGTAACTGCTTAGTGAACGGCTCCACAAAGCCCATGATAATCATCTCAGTTGCCTTTTCCTCGGGAATCCCCCGGCTCATCAGGTAGTAGAGCTGCTCTTCAGAAATCTTGGAAACCTTGGCCTCGTGCTCCATCGCCACGTTATTACAGTTAATTTCGTTATACGGAATCGTGTCGGACTTAGACTGGTCATCCATAATGATCGTGTCACACTCGACGTGGGCCTTAGATCCCTGTGCATTCTCAGTAAAACGGACGGTTCCACGGTAATCAGTAGATCCCCCAGTCCGGGCAATGGACTTGGAAACAATTGAGCTAGAGGTGTTCTTGGCATTGTGAATCATCCGTGCTCCTGAATCCTGATGAATTCCGTTAGAGGCAACAGCAATTGAAAGCATCGTCCCTTTAGCTCCCTCCCCGTCTAGGTAGACGGATGGATACTTCATCGTAACCTTAGATCCTAGATTACCATCAACCCATTCCATGGTAGCATGATCCATTGCAGCTGCCCGCTTAGTTTCCAGTGAGTAGACGTTGTCAGACCAGTTTTGAATTGTAGTATAGCGGCAATAGGCATCCTTTAAGACGTTTACCTCAACCACAGCGGCATGCAGGGAGTCGGAAGAATAGTTTGGCGCCGTACATCCTTCAACGTAATCGACTGAAGCACCCTCATCAACAATAATCAGGGTCCGTTCAAACTGTCCTGTATTTTCGGCATTCAAGCGGAAGTAAGACTGGATCGGCGTCTTAGTTTGAACACCCTTGGGAACATAGATAAAGGAACCCCCGGACCATACGGCCGCGTTTAAAGCGGCGAACTTATTGTCATCCGGGTGGACCAGCTTACCAAACCATTTCTTAAACAGCTCTGGGTACTCACGAAGGGCGGTATCTGTGTCAGTGAAGATAATTCCTAACTTCTCAAACTCCTCGCGCATGTTGTGATAGACCACTTCGGACTCGTACTGAGCTGAAGATCCCGCTAAGTACTTACGTTCTGCCTCCGGAACCCCTAGCCGATCAAAAGTCTTCTTTAGGTCGTCTGGAACCTCTTCCCAGTCGCGAAACTTCTTGTCGGTCATCTTTTGGTAATACAACATGTGTTCGAGGTCTAACTCTGACAGATCCGGACCAAACTTTGGCATCGGCATCGATTTATAAATCCGGTACGCCTTCAGTCGGTAGTCCCGCATCCACTCTGGTTCATTTTTCTCCCTTGAGATAGCTAAAACGACGTCTTCGGTGAGCCCACGTCCCGTTGAAAAGACCGGTTGAATGTCGTCGTGAAAGCCGTACTCATAGTCCTGGTCATCATGCAGGATTTCGCTAGCCTTGGTCATCAGTATCCTCCTCATTTGTATCCTTTAACAGTGCCCGTTGTAACGCCCACCAGGCAAGGGTGGCACACTTGATCCGGGCTGGAAATTCCATGATGCTAGTCAGCACCTGAGCGTCCCCGAGTTCCTCAAGATCCTCCTTGCTGTGTTCCTTACCAATCGCCATGTCCGAAAAAGTCTTGGCCATCTTTAGCGCTTCAGACGGATGCTTCCCCTTAACGGCTTCAGTCATCATTGACGCTGAGGCCTGAGAAATTGTACACCCGTGGCCAGTGTAGCCAATTTCATCAATCAGGCCGTCATCACCAACCTTGACCTGTAAGTCAATTTCATCGCCACAGGTTGGGTTATTTAAGGTGATGGCGTTAGTTGACTCCGCTAAAGCCCCCTTATTATGTGGGTGATCCGCGTGATCCAAGATGACCTCTCGGTATAAATTGTTTAACTTAGATAGTCCCAATTCTAAAGAACTCCTTTGCTTCCTTTAAAGCATCAACTAACCGTTTTGCATCTTCGTTCGTGTTATAAAAGTAGAAACTAGCCCGGGCCGTCGCCTCTAAGCCAAGGTAGTTCATCAGGGGCTGAGCACAGTGATGCCCCGCCCGAACTGCAACTCCCTCCATATCCAGAGCGGTCGCCAGGTCATGAGGATGCAGATTACCAAGGTTAAACGAAATCACCCCGGTATGACGTTCTGGTTCCTGGGGGCCATAAACCGTCAAGCCATCAATTGCCAGTAATTCTGGAAGGACTAGCTTGACCAATTCTTGTTCGCGGGTGGCAACCTGTTTGATCCCAATTGTATTCAAGTAGTCGATCGCAGCTCCCAAACCAATCGCCCCAGCTATGTTTTGGGTCCCTGCTTCAAACTTATACGGTAATGGTGCCCAGGTACTATCCTGTTCAGTAACCGTTCCGATCATCTCACCCCCGTATTGATACGGTGGCATCCGATCAAGCAACTCCCGTTTACCGTACAGGACCCCAATTCCGGTTGGGGCCAGCATTTTGTGACCAGAGAAGGCATAGAAGTCAACGTCTAATTCCTGCATGTTAACCTGCATGTGAGGAACCGCCTGGGCCCCGTCACCGACAAGCACCGCCCCGTGTTGGTGGGCAAGCTTGGCCACTTCTTTAAGTGGCGTCACCGTCCCCATCACATTGGAGGCGTGGGTTAAGGCAACGATCTTGGTCCGGTCGGTGATCTTATTGGCCGCATCGGCCATGTCTAACTGGCCGTCAGGAGTGAGCCCAATATATTTAAGGGTGGCGCCCTTTTTCTTAGCGAGTTGCTGCCACGGAATCAAGTTAGAATGGTGTTCCATAATTGAGATCACAATTTCATCACCGGCACTAACATTTTGTTCCCCATAGGTAGCCGCCACCAGGTTTAATGAATCAGTGCACCCCTTAGTGAAGATCACTTCAGCCGTATCAGTAGCGTGAATAAATTTTCGCACTTTTTCTCTGGCTGCTTCGTAATCGCTGGTCGCCCGTTCTGCCAGCGTATGAACACCACGGTGAACATTAGCGTTATCCGTTTGGTAAAAACTAAGGACCTGGTTTAAAACCGAGGTCGGCCGCTGGGTTGTGGCGGCGTTATCAAGGTAAACCAGCCGCTCATCATTAACCCGTTGGGAAAGAATCGGAAAGTCGTCTCGAATTTGATTAATACTTTTGACCATCAGCAAGCTTCCTTTCCAGGATTGCAACCATCTTATCGCGAACGTTTTTAGCTGGGATAACGGTTAAAACTGACCCTAAAAAGCCCCGAATGACCATCCGCTCGGCGGTGGCCCGATCAATTCCCCGACTCATTAGGTAATACATCTGCTCAGGGTCAACGGGGCCAACCGAGGCAGCGTGACCAGCCACAACGTCATTTTCATCGATTAAGAGAATTGGGTTGGCGTCGCCATGAGCATCCCCAGACATCATTAAAACTCGGTTTTGCTGATCAGCCTTAGCGCCATGGGCACCGTGAACGATCTGGCCAATTCCATTAAAAATTAGCTCTGATTGTTCAAGTAATACCCCACGCTGATTGATCAACCCGGTCGTTTGCTTACCACGATTGGTAACCCGATTGGTGACCGCCATCTTTTGGGCCCCAGTTGTTACAGCAATTGCCTTGGCATCGGCATAGCCTCCCTGGCTAATCAGTTCGGAATCCATATCGCCTAAGGTATCACCATCATTCATTAAACCCACCGCCCAGTCAACATGGGCATCTCGACCAATGTTAGCCCGACGTTTGAAGTAAACGTGAGTATTTTCCCCCAGCTCATCTAAAGATGAGAAGGCGACCGTACTGCCTTCTTGAGCGACAATTTCAACCATCATATTAGCCGGTACCGTTTTATCACCCACCGTCTGTAGATGTTGTAAGAAGTGAAGTTTTGATTGAGCCTCCGCCACAATCAGGAGGTGAGAGTTAAGCGGTTGGTCCTTAGTGGCATCTTGAATGATTTCGGCTTCAATTGGCGTGTCTATCTCAACGCCCTTAGGAACGTAGAGAAAGATGCCGGCGTTTAGGTAAGCTAGGTGAGCAGCCGTCAATTTATTCTCATCGGGTTTAACCACCCGGTTCATGAAGAAGCGCTCAATCAAGCGGGGATGAATCCGAGCTGCTGAGAAGATATCGGTCAAGATGACCCCTTTCTTGCGTAGCTCCTCCGGAAGCTGCACCGTAGTGGTTGTTTGACCAACCTGGACGATCCGAATAACGTCAGGGTCTTGATCAATCAATCCCGTCGCTAGCTTAGGATCAGAGTCTTCAAAAGTCAACGGCTGGTCGCTGAGTAGGGGCCAGTCGTTAAAACGGTAGCGTGTCATCCGAGGCATCGGCAGTTTCTTCATCATTTCTAGCGCTTCCAACCGCCGGTCAAGCAGGCTGTATGGTTCGCCGTGTTGGTGTGAGGCCTCCTCTAGTTGGTCTGCGATCGCTTGAACGTCTTGTGTCATCGTCAGCCTCCTTAGTGGTTATCATCAACCAGTTGAACGTCTAAGCCCAATTCATCACGTAGGCCAGCGTACCCCTCTGCCTCAAGCTTCTTGGCTAATTCGGCATCACCGGTCTTAACAATCTTACCGCCCATCATTACGTGAACGGTATCAGGAACAATATAGTTCAAAAGGCGCTGGTAGTGGGTGATGATCAGGGAACCGAAGTTAGCGCCTCGCATTGAGTTAACCCCCTTTGAAACCACCTTTAAGGCGTCAATATCTAGACCGGAGTCAATTTCATCGAGAATGGCAAAGGAAGGTTCGATCATCAGAAGCTGCAAGATTTCATTTCGCTTTTTCTCTCCCCCAGAAAAACCTTCGTTTAAGTAGCGTTCGGTCATTGATTCATCCATGTCCAACAGAGCTAAGTTACGGTCTAGCTTCTTGATGAAGTCCATCACCGAAATTTGATCATCCTTATCACGCCGGGCATTAATCGCCGCCCGTAAAAATTCTGCGTTGGTGACTCCCTGAATTTCGGCCGGGTACTGCATAGCTAAAAACAGTCCCTTACGGGCGCGTTCGTCAACGGGCATATTAAGGATATTTTCACCGTTTAAAAGGATTTCTCCTTCGGTCACCGTGTACCCAGGCTGGCCCATGATCGTTTGGGACAAGGTCGACTTCCCCGTTCCGTTGGGGCCCATGATTGCGTGGATCTCACCTGTCTTCATTTCCAAGTTGACCCCTTTTAGGATCTCCTTGGTCTGTTTGGTTTCTTCATCAGTCACTGAAACGTGTAGGTTCTTAACTTCTAATGTTGCCATGTCAACTTTCCTCCAGTTAGCCCAATTATTCCAAATTTATATTAACGATAAGGAAGGCGGGGCCAAATTTGTTTTCTTGTCTTACATTATAGTCGTTCCAAGGTAAAATAAAACTAGGTAATTCCCCCATATATGTTTTTGGAATTCTGTGCAATAATATCACCAAGTTGTATAATGAAAATATCAAACAATTAATTATATATTTTTGGAATATTTTACAAAGGAGGGGGTCAAATGGCAGCTACCTATACCCTCAGCCACTTTGACCGGCTCAACGAAGCCACCCAAGAGCGCCTACATAACCTCGGCCTTTATGAAGGAATCACCGTTGCCTTGATTCAACGCTACCCCTTCCATGGCCCCGTCATCATTGAAAACGAGCACCAACGAATCGGCCTACGTTACCGTGTCTTTACACAACTAACGGGAGGAAGCAACCAATGACTACCGTGGCATTATTAGGAAATCCCAATACCGGGAAAACCACGATCTTTAATTCCTTAACTGACAAGTACGCCTACGTCGGTAACTGGACCGGGGTAACGGTAGAAAAAAAGCTTGGTCAAATCAAAAACAGCTCGGTTACCCTTGTCGACTTACCCGGGGTGTATTCCTTGAACCCGCTCACAAAAGATGAGGCCGTCGTTACTTCCTACCTTTTAAATAACCATCCCGACCTAATCTTGAATGTTACCAATGCTGGTCAGCTCAAGCGTAACCTCTTGTTGACCATTGAGGTCTTGGAACTAGGAGCGCCGGTTATTTTAAACCTCAACATGATTGACGATTTAAAGCGGCAAGGTAAGTACTATGATCCCAGCATTTTAGAAGACTGGCTGGGATGCAAAGTCAAAACCACCAACGCCCGTACCCATGAGGGGGTGGCCACTTTAAAGGCCGACCTGGCAAATCTAACAGCTGATCAAACATCTTCTTCACCACTACTACTCGATTACCCACCGATGGTCAAGCAGGCGATTCGCCAAGCAACCGAAGCCCTGGTTCAAGACTATGACATGAATCACGATTTTGCCCAATGGCTTTCAATTCAATACATTAACAAAAATAAGGCGGTCCGCCGTTACGCCCTCTTTCACGATTTAACTCCCTTACGGAGCCAAGAGAAGTATTACGATGCTCAGGATTTTGAAGGCCAAATCTTCAACACCCGCTTTTCCTTCATCGAACGGCTATTGGCAGCGGCCAGCCAGACAATCAGTTCCGCCAATCAAGTTGAATTAACCTCCAAGATCGACCGCGTGGTTACCAACCCCGTCTTGGGTCTTCCAATCTTTGCTGGGATTTTCTTTTTAATCTTCAAACTTTCCTTTGACTGGGTAGGGACTCCGCTTTCCGACCTACTAGACAGTTTCATTTCCGGTCCCTTATCAACGTGGGCCGAGCAATTTCTAACGGCCGCCGGTGCCCTGCCGGTTCTAAGGTCTTTAATTGTTAACGGCCTGATCGCCGGAGTTGGTGGGATCTTAGTCTTCATCCCCCAGATTTTCGTTCTCTTTGCCTGCATCTCATTACTGGAAGATTCCGGCTACATGGCTCGGGCAGCCCTAGTGACCGACCGGATCATGCAATTAATCGGGTTGAACGGTAAATCCTTTATTCCCCTCATCATTGGCTTCGGCTGTAACGTAACCGGGATTATGGCTGCCCGTACGATCGAGCAACCCAAGGAACGACTTATCACTACCCTAATTTCCCCGTTTATGTCCTGTTCTGCCCGTCTACCAGTATACTCACTAGTAGTAGCAGCCTTCTTTCCAAAGCACCAAGCTCTGATCGTTTTGTCGGTCTACTTTTTGGGCATCGTGGTGGCCCTCCTCGTAGCGAAGGGGTACCAACTCTTATTTGGAGTCAGTGATTCATCGGTCTTCATTGTTGAACTCCCCCAGTATCATCTCCCCCGCTTCGATGTTATCTGGCACGGAACCTGGGATAAGGGAAAGGGGTTTGTCAAAAAGGCTGGTACCGTTATTTTTGCCGGTACCGTTTTGATCTGGCTCCTGTCATCTTTTTCAACCCATGGCTACGTAACTAATTCCAGCCAGTCCTTTGCCGCCAGCCTAGGCCGCCAGTTGGTTCCCTTCCTAGCCCCAATTGGGATTACCCAGTGGCAAACCATTGCCGCCCTATTTACCGGAATCTTGGCTAAGGAAGCGATCACCTCTAGCATGATGGTTATGTTTCATACCAGCAGTCAAGCAGTCCTAATTAGCGCACTAGGGCAATTCATCAACCCAGTAGCTGCTTACGCCCTCTTGGTTTTCATTCTCCTGTACGCCCCCTGCTTTGCCACCCTGGGAACAATCAAGCAGGAGACCGGTTCAACTAAGTGGACCATTTGGTCGCTGGTTTCTAGCCTGATTATTGCCTACGGCCTATCCTGGCTGATCTTTACAATCGGAAGCTTCCTAGTCTAGAAAGGAGTCCCTTATGATTAGCTTAATCACCAACACCGTTATTATCTTGCTCATCGTCGCACTCGCCTTCTGGCAGCTAGTCAAGGTCTTCAAGCGGGCCAAAAAGGGAAAGTGTGCAGCTTGCGATTATGACTGTGCGGTCAAAAAACAAGTCCTCAAGCAAAAAAGCCTTCACTAAACACCTTGCTAACTTTAAAAGCCGGGATGGATTTTCCACCCCGGCTTTTAATTGGCGTTAACCAATTTAGATTAGACCAATCGCAAAAGTGACCACCTGAACCAGGGAGCCGATCAATAGGATCCGTATGGCAGATGGGAAGGTTTCTTTTTTAATTTGCTTTTCAAATAGTATCTTGGTCTGTTTGACCACAAACGGAATAATTAGAAGGGTCAGCAAGACCGTCCACGGCGTCAGGTGCCAAATTGCTGCTAAGATAATGGCTAAGAAAGCAATGGTGTTTTTTACAGCGTAGGCTACCAAGGCCCACTTCTTGCCGATAAAGTGTACAATCGTGTGGCGGTGATTATCCTCATCTTCTTGTTCATCACAGATGTTATTAGCTAATAAGAGGTTTGAAATCCACAGCTCATCGGGGAGAGCAACTAAAAAGACAATCCCCAGGTTAGTCCAGGACAAAGTAAAGCTGGCTCCCGTGTTGACATATACCGAAATTAGGGTGATCATAAAGCCCATCGTGAAACCCGAGAAGAACTCGCCAACCGGTAGTCCCGACAGTGGGAAGGGCCCTGACGAGTACAAAAAACCAATTGCAAAGCAAAAGACCCCTAACCATAGGAGGGGTAATCCTAGTTGGGTGACCAGGTAAACCCCGATTAAGGCAGCTACCACCACTAAGGCCACTAGCATCCCCAAGATCAGTTTTGGTGATAAGTTCTCTCGACCAATAATGTTGGTATTTTGCTGGTAGTCCTCCGTATCAACGGCATGCACATAGTCGTGATAGTTATCTAACATATCAACCGACATGTTAAATAAAAGCATCGCAACAAAAAATAGGATTGCCAATCCCGGTTGAACGGTATGATAGTGGTAGGCCGCCAAACAAAGTCCCAACAAGAATGGCAAGACACTGGCGGTCTTAGCCTTGATCTCAACTAGTTCCAAAAATACTTTGATAGACATTAAATAAGTCCACCCTTTCCCTTATTTATTCAATCCCTAGTTTAGGGTACAATAGATAGTATAAACCTTAAAGGAAATTTAACGATGAAACAAACATACTTTCCATACAATCCCGCTTTAAAGCAGGCGCTCCTTAGCGTTAGTAATTTAATGGAAGCTAAAATTAAAACCCGCGATGGTCAATTGGAAGGCGCCCTTCAACAGATGGCAACCAACGGGGGAAAATTTTTACGCCCCGCTTTCTTCTGGCTCTTTGCCTCTTTGAACGGTCAACCCACTGAAGAAAAGCGTCCGCCATTAATTAAATTGGCCACCTCAATTGAAGTCCTCCACATGGCCACCCTGATCCACGATGATATCATTGATGATTCTCCCAAGCGCCGGGGACGGGTCAGCATCCAGGCTAAATTTGGCAAGGACGTTGCTGTCTATTCAGGTGACTACCTCTTTACGATCTTCTTTGACCTAATCACCACTACCACCGAGGGAACTCCCTTTTTAACCATCAACGCCAAGGTGATGCATCGGATTCTACGCGGAGAGCTCGGTCAAATGGCTGACCGTTTTAAGCAAAACCAGTCCCTCCTCGCCTACTTACGCAACGTCAACGGTAAAACAGCCGCTCTGTTTTCACTAGCTGCCAGTGAAGGCGCCCATTTTGGTGGTGCTGATCAAAGAACCGTCACCCTGGCCAAGCAAATTGGCCAAAACGTCGGGATTGCCTTTCAAATTTTGGACGATATCCTCGACTACTCAAGTGGGGACCGGCTGAACAAGCCGGTCTTAGAGGACCTTGCCACTGGCGTTTACTCCTTACCGCTGCTACTAGCCTTAAAAACAGACCCTACCGAACTAACGCCCCTACTCAACAAGGGGCGGCAGATGACCCTTTCCGACATGGAACGAGTCCGAGAACTAGTTGTTAATATTGGTGGAGTAGATCAGGCTCGACAACTGGCCACCGCCTTTACTAAGAAGGCTGAAGAAAAAATTAACCGCCTTCCAGCCGGTTCCTCGCAACAGGCCCTTAATAAATTATGTAAGCACCTTTTGAAACGAAACTCCTAACCAGATCCCCCTTACCTGCGAAAATACCGCAAGTGAGGGGGAATTTTTTACAATACACGTTCTGGGTATAAGGGACGCTTCCCTTCCGCAATTCGAACAATGTCATCTAAACCCATTTCCACAATATTTTAGATAAAAAAGGGCTGTGACGCGTAAGTCACAGCCCTAAGTTAATTGTATTAGTCGATACCACTCATTAAAGCGTGGATCCGTTTAACAAAGAACATCAAAATAATTCCAAAGATAATCGAAACTAACCCGATAACAATGAAGTACGGGACTTCGGTTGCGGAAGAATAGTACTTAACAATCTGAGCATTAACCGCCTGTCCCACTGAATCAGCCATGTACCACAGACTCATCATCTGGGACTTAAAGGCCTTAGGAGCCAACTTAGTCGTTACAGAAAGTCCAATTGGTGAGTTTAGCATTTCACCGATCTCTACTAGGAACCAGGAGCCAACCAACCATAGCGGTGATACTCGGCCCGCCGTTCCAAACAGCATCCCTGGAATTGCCATCCAAACGTAGGAAAAACCGGCAAAAATAAGGGCCCAGGCAAACTTCCCTGGTGAGCTAGGTTGCTTCTTCCAGTTATCCCACAAGAAGACGAAGACCGGCGTCAACAGCATGATGAAGAGCGGGTTAAGTGTCTGAAAGTTAGCGGCGGCAAAGTGCCAGCCCCCAATATGAAGGATGGTCCGCTGCTCAGCAAAAAGAGCTAAGACAACTGAACCCGATTCTTCAATTCCCCAGAAAATAGCCGCCGCAATAAAGAGCGGAATGTAGGCCACAACCCGCTTACGTTCTAACTTAGTTACCTTATTAGAGCGGAGCATCATCACAAAGTACACAACTGGCATAGCGATAGCAACCACAGTAATTAAGTTAATGATGTTATCAATATTTAAGCCGTGCAACAGCGCCATAATCCCCAAGACAATGGCCAGGGCAATCACAATCATGGCCGCCCAAAAACTAACCGTCTTCTTTTCTCGTGGCGTTAGTGGATCATCCGGGGTAAGACTCGTTTCCGGAAGGTACTTATTACCGTCCCAAATGTATTGGACCAGGCCAAAGAACATCCCGATCGCAGCCAGGGCAAAGCCGGCATGGAAGTTTTGCTCAGCCCCAAAGAGGTGAAAACCAAAGCCATTTGCGGCCCACGGAACTGCCCATGGTGCCACAACCGCTCCCAGGTTGATTCCGAAGACAAACATTGAAAAGCCGGCATCACGGCGTCGGTCGTTTTCCTGGTACAGGTCCCCAACCATTGATGAAGATGCTGGGTTTAAAAGTCCAGATCCAATCACAATGAAGAAAATGGAACCATATAAAGCTTTTACCCCAAAGGGGAGGGAAAGGCAAATGTGGCCTAACATGATCAAGAATCCACCGATGAAGACGGTCCGCCGCGTCCCCCAAACCCGGTCGGCTAACCAGCCCCCAACGATCGTTGAAATGTAAACCAGTGACCCGTAGATGGACATAATTGAGGCGGCAGTGGCCTGGTCAATCCCCAGCCCCCCCTTAGTAACAGCGTAGTACATGTAGAATAACAGGATTGCCCGCATTCCGTAGTAGGAAAAGCGTTCCCACATAACGGTGAAGAAGAGGGTCGAAAGCCCCCGCGGTTGGCCAAAGAAGGCCGTATCCGTTTGTTGATTCATTAAAAAAATTCTCCCATCTCTTGTATAATTATCGACAATAGTATCAATTATACAACTATTGTATGGCGGGTCAAGAGAACGCCCTTAATTGGACGAAATCCCGAGGATAATCATCAACTTTTTTCTAATTTTCCCTTGCCTTTTTCTCAAATTATCGGTACACTTAATAGGCAGTTTTGATTGGGCTATAGCCAAGTGGTAAGGCAACGGTTTTTGGTACCGTCATGCGCTGGTTCGAACCCAGCTAGCCCAATGAGATGGCGGTCACCTTGAGTGGCCGCCTTTTTTGTACCAAGTAAGGAGGATTTTCGATGACACTACCTTTTCAAGCAATCGCCTTTGACATTGACGCAACCTTCGTCCGAGATGATAAAAGCTATGATCGAATTCGTTTCGAACGCCTCTTAACCGCCTTTGAGGAACGCGGGGTCAAGATGATCGTTGCATCCGGCAATCAGTACGAATGCCTAGCTAACTACTTTCCAGCTACCATGGAGCACCTCACCTTCGTTTCTGAAAATGGTGCTCATCTTGTTAGTCAAGGAAAGTCCCTGGTTGAAAAGACGGTAAACCCAGATACTGCAAGAGACGTAATTGCCTTTTTATGCCAGGATCTGAACTTAACCCCCTCCCTGTCTGGGACTAAGCACGGCTACATCTACGCCGGACTTGATAAAACAATCCTTGCACGACAAAAGTTTTACTTTCCCAATCACGTTTTAGTGACTGATTATCAAGACCTGCCAGAAGATAACTATTACCAGCTTTCTTTTCTGCTGGATGCAAAACAAATTGACCAACAACTGGCAGCTGTAAACGAACGGTTCGGATCCCTGGTCCGAATTACACCAAGCGGTAACGGATCAGTAGATATCACCGTCCCCGGGATTAACAAAGCGACCGCCCTTTCCGATCTCTTAAACAGCTGGGGACTGACAGGCGACAACCTAATCGCCTTTGGTGACGGAGGTAACGATGTGGAGATGCTAAAACTAGCTAAGTTCGGCTACGCCATGCAGAACGCCGGACCAGCTGCGATTGCCGCAGCCAACCACCGCACCCCACTCGACAATAATCACGACGGGGTACTCGACGTCCTGGAAAGTTACTTAGATAACAACTAAACACTACGCCCGCCGTTATGTTAGAATTAAAGTAACATGAAGGAGGGATTTCTATGCTTGCAACCGTTACTGGTGCCACTGGCCACCTTGGCCGGCGGATTATCAATCAGTTAAATCGTTTTTTGATGCCCAATCAAATCCGAATTGGAGCACACACCGTCACCAAAGCCCGGGGTCTCAAGGAAGCAGGCTATCAAGTGGCCCACCTTGATTACCAGATTCCCCCGACCTTAGTACCCGCCCTTGGTGATAGCGACCTGGTTATCTACGTACCATCTTTAACTTACAATCTAATTGACCGAGTCACCGAACTGGAAAACCTGCTAACTGCCATGCAAAAGGCTCACGTGTCCAACTTAGTAGCAGTCTCCTTTTTCGCCGATCAAGCTAATAATCCCTTTCGGATGGCGCCCTTTTACGCCTACTTACCCGCCCGCCTGGCTGGTAGTGGCCTCAACTACGCCATCGTTAAGAATGCTCTGTACGCCGACCCATTAGTATCATATCTACCTGAGCTGATTGAGCGCCAAAACATTATTTACCCCGTCGGCAATCAGAAACTAGCTTTTATTTCCCAGGAAAACTCGGCCGAAGCAATCGCCAAGGTGGCAATGACCCCCGCCTTGCGTGATCACGGTCAAACCTATTTATTAACCCAGAACCAAGCTTTATCCATGTCTGAATTAGCTAAGATTATGACGACGATCACCCGAAAAACCATCGGCTACCAGCCCGTCAGCCTAGCTGAATTTGCCCATATTTACCATGATGAAGGCGATGGTAACGAACTTGCCTCCATGTACCAGGCTGGGGCAATGGGCCTGCTCAGTGGCGTTAGCAATGACTTCGTCAAGATCACCGGCCACGCCCCAACTTCCATGGCGGACTTTCTAATGAATAACTACCACCCTTAACAATTGAGACGCCCCCTCTTGGAGACACTTTAAAGTGCTTTCAAGGGGGGCTCTTTGCTGATTCAACTATTTAGCCCACAGGAAGTTGATCAATATTCGATCAACCTGGGTGTTGCTATGTAGCTTGGAGTGTTGAGCCTGCTTACCGGTGAAGCGATGTTCTTGGTAAGACTTGGCCCGGTCTTTAACCAAGTATTTTAGGGTCTGGCTAGACTTATTGGTGACCCGACCATCACTACCCTTGCCAGTATCGCCATAAAGATTTAACACGGCTGCTTGTTTAGGGTAGACATTACGTAGCTTTAATAATTCCCTGTAGCTAGTGGTCATCCTGTTAGGTTGACCGGTTTGAGCGGCCACCGAAAGTCCCGCCGGCTGATCATAGCCGATGATGCCATCAAAATGCCCAGCAATCGCGACCTGTTTTTGGAGCTGAGGCAGCTGTTTGTCTTCGGCGTTGTTCACAAGGTAAAAGGTAATTGCCATGTTTCCCATCGAGTGCCCAACCAGGTTCATCTTCTTGAATCCATACTTCTTTTGTAGGGCAACAACCACGTTTCTAGCGTAGCGGGCGGCCACTTGATAATCATGGTTTCGGTTGTCGGCAAAATTGACCTCTACAATCGGATTAATGGCTCCGTTCTTAATCGTTCCAACCAGATTAACCGTCCCATTCTTCGTAACGTTGGCCCGAATGATCGTTTTGGTTACCCCAGCCTGCTTAGCAGCCTGGGCCATATGGTCTTCAGCATTGGCACTAGATCCATACCCGTGGAAAAACAAGGTCGGTGTTGTCGACTGAACATACTTATCCTGATTCTGCCGGGCATGTCCCCAGCTGCCCACCCCCAAGATAACACTAAATACGATGATGATTCCCAGTACAACTCCCCAACTTAGCGTTTGCGTTTGCTTTTTCTTCATTCCACTTTCCTCCATTTTGGTTAGGGCGTTCCCTTTTAACTATCTCCAATGGTTTTTTACATTATAGATACTGGTTCTTTTTTCGTAAAATACCTTCTTTGACCTTGCTTTAATTCAACTAATGCATAACTTTTTATCCAAAAATGAGACAATTCTAACTTACGAGGCTAAAAAAATTATGGTAATGTAATCAATTGTTGAATTAAGAAAGGGAGTTGAAATACTTATGGAAAACACACAAGCGAGAACCAGTCATGAACGTCATGCCTCACTCGCCCGGGTCCGCCACCCGAAGTTAGCGATGGTCTCCATGTTATTGGGAGCCTTCGTGGGGATGTTTTCAGAAACATCCTTAAATATCGCCCTCCCCAAACTGGGCGTTGCCTTTAATATGTCGACGGCCACTCTCCAGTGGTTAGTGACGGGTTACATGCTAATTATCGGGATCATCATGCCACTGTCTTCAATTATCTCCAAGTGGTTTACAACCCGGCAGATCATCATCTTTGCCCTGGTTGACTTTATCGTCGGTAGCGCCCTGTCTGCTATGGCGCCAAACTTCGCCCTCCTTTTAACTGGCCGGGTTATTCAAGGAATTGGGACCGGCTTGATCCTACCGCTAATGTTTGCCGTTGCCATGCAAATTTTCCCACCAGAAAAGTTAGGGGCCGTTAACGGAGTGATGGCCCTTGTGATCATGTTCGCCCCAGCAATTGGACCAACTTTGACCGGGTTGATCCTCGGATTTTCATCTTGGCGGTGGATCTTCTGGTCCTTCATCCCCGTCCTCGTAATCGCCCTGATCTTTGCTATTATGGAACTAGAAAACGTTGGCCGCATCAGCAAGCCCAAGGTCGACGTCCTATCAATTATCGAATCAATCATCGGTTTTTCTGGAATTGTTGCCGGCGCCAGCCTATCAAGTCGCTTTGGCTGGGCTAGCTGGCAAGTGATCGTTAGCCTACTAGTTGGGATTGTTGTCTTAGGGTTATACATCCGGCGTCAGCTTACTCTGGAAGTTCCAATCTTAAACCTCCGTGTCTTAAAGAATAAGGATTTCACTGTTGCCACCCTGTTGGTAATGCTTGACTTTGCCATTATCCTTTCAGCCATGTACCTGATGCCGCAATACATCCAAAATGGGGTCGGTATCGCCGTTGCCCTAACTGGGATCATTATGCTACCAGGGGGAATTATCAACGCCGCAACCTCTGCAATTGCCGGCCGGCTTTATGATAATATTGGTGCAAAGCGCCCGGCAATCATCGGCTTTATCATCGCCCTGATTGGGGCAATCATGCTGGCCACGGCCTCTGATACTGCCAGTGTTGCTTACATCATTGCTGCTCATGTAATCTTGATGATTGGGGCTCCGCTTGCCATGTCTCCTTCCCAAACCGCAGCCTTAAACTCCTTGGCTGGTCGGGAAGCTGGTGATGGGTCGACAATCTTAAATACCATACAACAAGTTATCGGTGCACTTACAACGGCCTTAGCCACCTCCTTCTTAGAGCTAGGCCGGACAACGGCGACCGGTTCGGCGGCTGCCCGCTTTACGGCAGGGGCTCACACCGGCTTTTACTTCACGATTGCCTTAATTATCATCGCCCTGATTATCTCTTCTCAGCTTAAGGGACACCAAGAAGGCCATGCAATTAAACTTGATAAAATGGGTAAATAGGTAACTAGTAACAGCTAATCGGATTAGGTATTCTTACCTGATTTTTACGCTAAAAGCACTTAGTACGCTAGTTAATAACATATCCAATAGCCTATAATCATAATAAAACCCCCATAGTTGAGCTTTTGCCCAACTATGGGGGTTTTCAGAAACGTTCAGAATTGGGAACTCCCTTTATTTTATCGCCGCCGGCGGTTAGTAACCAGCGTCCCCACGGCTGCTACTAAGGTCAATAAGATTCCCACTAGACTAACCTTAGCCCCCAAGGCCAGACCCGGGACATGGTAACGTAGGACAACCCGGTGATGACCAGCGGGTAAACGTAGCCCTAAGAAGGCCTGATTGGTCCGTAAGAGTTTAACTGGGTGCCCATCAACCATGGCGCGCCAGCCGCTGGAGTATGGAATTGATGAAGTTAAGATCCCGGTCCGCGTCGTTGTGATCGTTCCGGAAACTTGGTTAGTACTAAAGTGCAAATTATTCAAGGCGTGTTTTTGAATGGTTTTGACCTGTTGGTCGTAATCACGGCCAAGTTGTTCGGCCTCAACCGTGTACTTTAACCGGTAGACTCCCAACTTACTTAAGGTTAAACCCACACTTTTTGGCAAGTTCCCGCTAAAGTAGCCTAGGTTAAGCGTTCCATTATTAACCAACTTGAAGAAGGATAAGATTGATTGCTTAGGTTGGGTAAGTTCTTCTTGCCCCTTTGGCGAGGTTAACGTAATCGTAAAGGACTTATCTGGCGCCCCTGTTAAGACTAGTTTACGCCAATTCTGGTAGCGGGCGAACTTAGCGTTGTACGTTGCCCCTGGGTTAGTTAGCATGTACTGGTCGTGAGCCGCCTCAAGATCCAATTCTTTCTTCATGCTGAAGGGACTGAACTTGATGGAGGTAAAATCAACGTGCAATTCACTTCCCTGAGTCGCCTTCTTGACAGCCTTTTGCGTTAGATTCGGAAAGGTCAATCGGTAGGTTTCAGCCGGGTCAGTTTGTACCAGTTTCTTACTGTCCGTTGGCGTTAACCGGTTAGACATCAGAACGGCAGTAATCTTCTTTACCTGGCCGCTTAGATCGGCCGTTTTTAATCCGCGAATGGCTGATTGGTTACCAGCAACCACTACCCCGGACGCCAGGGCACGTTCTTTTTGGGTCGCCGTTAAGTTTTGATAAGTCGACTGCTTAATAGCGGTGTCCTGCCAGTACAAGAGGGGGAAGGCGTTTTTAGTTTTGTAGCGGCTGGTTTGAATGGTTGTTAAATCATCCGTCGTCTGGGCGTTGCTTGGTTGACCCTGATCGTAATTGATAATTGGATCAGACGTCTTATCTAACGTATAGCCGGCAGGAATCTTTTCGGCATTATCACCATTCGACTGTACAAAGAGGTACTTAACACCGAAGAAGTTATTTAAGACCGTCCGGTCATCAAGTTGGTTGAGCGGAATATTAGATTGATACTGAACGTTGCCTAAAGAACGCGAAAACGCCCCAAGATACTTGTTTTGAAGCGAGTAATAGGACTTAACAGCGTTTAGGCCACTAGTTAAATCATTATACATCTTCAGTGAGTCAATAATGTCGTTATTAGAAATCGTGTTAACCCGATAAAAGGACTTCTTAGTAAGGTTTTGATCTAAGTTCCCGTAGCGCTGGCTGGTAATCGCCTGGTATTGGCCACGAGTCAGCATATCGTTTGCAAACCCGCCGTTATAAGGAAGTGCCGCGTAAAGGGCATTGAAGCAGACATTTAATAAGATAACGCCAAAGAGCCACCGCTCAGCTACTTCCTGAGGTTTCCCAATTGCCCACGAAATAGTCATCAGAGAAATCAGCAGGAAAATAACCGGAACAAAGAGGTTATCATCGTTTTTAAAAAAGTAGGTTGCCACTAAGACGATCAGGTAGATCCCAGTGGCGATCATCAGTGTGCGAAAGGTGTGGGGACTCAGGGTTGGAACATTTTGGAGTAAAAGGCAGACCGTCATTGCTAGCGGGAGGTAGATCAAAAGCGTCCATCGGTTGGAGGCTGACATCATCCCGTTGAAAAAGGCCCCACAGGCCGGGATCAAAAGCATGATCAAGGCCAAACCAAGGCTAATTGCTAAGAGCGGGTATTTTCGAGGGCGCGTGTACAGGTAGACAATCGCCAAGAAGGTAATCGCTGCCAACCCTAGCGCCGACCAGAACATGAAGGTCGTATCGTCCCCATTGATTAATTGCTTGGGTAAAAAAAGGTAATAATATAGTGGGTAGGTCTTTAAACCGTTTGCAAATTCAGCTCCAGCCCGGGTTGAGTTTTGAACCGCTAGTAGTTCCGGAATTAATAGAATTGCCGAGACAAGCAAGGAGGACACAGTGGCAAAACCTAATTTTAGCAAGGTCTTACCATACGCCAGGCTAGTTCGGTAACGCGTTACGACCCGTAAGATGAGGTAGATAATTGTCCCCACCCCAACCACAAAGGCTAGGTAGTAATTGGCAATTAACATCCAGACAAAGGCCCCTGTTAAGGGCCAAGCGCTCCCCCCTTTTAAGACCCGTTCCAACTGAACGATTAGAATTGGAAATAGCATAAAGGTGGTTGTGAACATTGGTTGGGCAACGGCGGCGTACAAAAGGTAGGAGTTCACCATGTAAACGGCGGTCCCACCCAGGATAACTCGGTCCGAGAAGGAAAAGTGTTGGGCAAAATAGACAAAGGCTAATCCAACACAATACATCCGAATAACGATGATGATCTGGTAGGCCAGGGAAACCTTAGCTGCCGGAAATAGTAGGGCCAAGTAGGCAAAAACATCCCCGATCGTGTAGTAAGAATAAACTTGGAAGGTATCTGTCCCCACCCCCATTTGCCAGGACCAGAACTGGTGACTTGAAAATGGATGGTGCAGCCATTGAATAACCAGCTCCCGATACTTAGCCATCAACGGGAGGTGCTGATTTAAAGCGTCTGTGTTCCAAATTAGGGTGTGGCCGGTAACGGCATCCCCCCCAAACATCGCCAGAGCAAGCACTAAAAAGAGCAAGGTATATTTAAAATACAGGGCTCGCAGCGGCCGGCGGTAAAAATTGAAATCCATGATAATACCTACTTTAAAAAATTTATAACCCCTTCATTTTACCGCATCCGCGCCGCCAGCTGGTAAATCTTCTATAAAAATTAGATAAGTAAAGTGAGGGTGCCAAAACGTCATGCATCAATTTAGGTTTATTATACCGCGTCAACGATTATTCAATTTACCAGTGATCATAAAAAGGATTAAAATATAAACATCTAAATGCCCCGGTATTTCCCGGGAAATGGAAGGAACTGCCATGCAACAAGGAAAGAAAAATCTCGCCCTAATGGGTCTAATCACGCTGGGAATCGTTTACGGTGACATTGGAACATCACCTCTCTACGTTATGACTGCCTTGATCAATGATGCTGGCGGCCTCGATAAGCTCAGCGAGGATTACGTCATTGGTTGCCTATCATTAGTCTTTTGGACCCTAATGTTAATGACCACGATTAAGTATGTCCTCGTCGCCCTGCACGCTGATAATCATGGTGAAGGGGGAATTTTCGCCCTCTACGCCCTGGTCCGCAAGCGACGTCGGTGGCTAATCTACCCCGCTCTCTTGGGTGGGGCAGCCTTGCTAGCCGACGGGACGCTGACTCCGGCCGTGACAGTGACTACTGCTATCGAAGGCCTCAAAGGAGTTGCCATTGGTCCAACCACGCCGATCCAGACCCAGACAACCGTTATCTGGGTTACTTTCGCCATTTTATTGGCCCTCTTCTTGATTCAACGCTTCGGAACCGCCCTAATTGGAAAGGGCTTTGGTCCCCTGATGCTAATCTGGTTTAGTTTTCTAGGTGTCTTTGGGCTTATTAACCTAGTTAAAGAACCACTGGTCCTCCGGGCGCTTTCACCCCACTATGGCTTAATGCTCCTGTTCTCTCCAGAAAACAAAGTTGGTATCTTCATCCTTGGATCAGTCTTTTTGGCAACAACAGGGGCTGAGGCCTTGTACTCTGACATGGGCCACGTTGGGCGCCAAGCAATCTATTTAACCTGGCCCTTTGTCTTCTCAACCCTAACGCTCAACTACTTCGGTCAGGGCGCTTACTTAATCCACAACTTAGGTCACCTGACGGGAACTGGAACAACCTTCAACCCCTTTTATGAAATGCTTCCATCCTGGGCCTACTTGTTCGGGGTCGTAATTGCCACCATCGCAGCCATCATTGCCTCTCAGGCTTTGATCACCGGCTCCTTTACCCTGGTTGAAGAGGCAATTGGGTTAAAACTATTACCAAAGATGGCGATTAACCACCCGACCCTTTCCCGTGGCCAGATTTACATTCGGACCATCAACTGGCTTTTATGCGCCTGCACCACCCTGGTCCTATTTTACTTTCGGACCTCTGAACACATGGAGGCTGCCTATGGCTTGGCCATCACCATCACAATGCTAATGACCACCCTCCTGTTATACCAGTATTTGGTTAGCCACCGTTCTCACTGGCTAGCTCTCTCTTTCGCCAGCCTGTATGCGATCATTGAAGTTATCTTCTTGATCTCTTCGTTGACCAAGTTCGACCACGGTGGGTATGTCACCCTATTCATCACCTTAGTGATTGTTGCCCTGATGGTTGCCTGGTACTTTGGTAACAAACTTCGTGACTTCCTGGATGGCGAAACCGCTTGGACCTCTTTACAAGATTACAAGGACATCCTTCAAGAATTAACCAACGATGAATCCATTCCGCTTTACATCTCTAACCTTGTCATGCTCACCAAAGTGAAGAAACACAGCGCCATCAAGCGCGAGGTCTTATATTCAATTCTAGATAAGACCCCTAAACGGGCCAAAGTGTACTGGTTTGTTACGGTTAACACCACCGGCGAACCTTACACAAACTACTACACCGTGGATATGATGGGGACCCGTAACATCGTCAATCTCCAGTTATACCTTGGCTTTAAGATGAGCCATCAGGTCTCTTTATACCTGCGGCAAGTGGTCAATGACTTGATACGTGAAGGAATCATTGATCCCCAGCCCCAAAAGTACACTACCACCCCTGGCCGACAAGTCGGTGATTTTCGCTTCGTAATCATCCAGGATCAACTCTCCGCCAACATTCAACTGCGTGGCTGGCAACATCTCCTAATTGGGGCACGAATTTTCATCCAAAATCACTCTACCACTCCAGTTCAGTGGTTCGGACTTGAATTTTCCCAAGTAACCGTCGAGAAGGTACCAATCCTCTTAAACCGGCGTTCTGCCCCGATGGTCAATCAGCGGGCTGTCTACCACCGCACCCCTACTACTCCCAAAGATCAAAAAGAATTCTAACATTTAAACACCAACCGCCCTATAAGGAACCTTGCCCTTACTATCTACAAAAAGACCCTTAGCAGATTCGGTCAGAAACCGGCTGTTAAGGGCCTTTTCAGTTAGCTGTTGCGTGCCAGTACTGGTGAATCATCGCTAGTTCGCCAACTGACTGTGTTTGAAGATTAAATTGACTAAGAGTTTGCTGAAGTAACCGAATTTGATCATCACCTTGCCAATGATTTTTCAACTTGGCTTGATGATTATAAATCTGTTGACAAGCCCTTTCCTGGGCCCTAACGGACTTGAATGGATCCATTTCCAGTATCCACTCCGGATGACTTTCTACCTGTTCTATCCACCAACTCACTCCCCGCCAGTAAGTAAGCTGCGACTTAGGTACCCGCTTATCATTTTTCATCTTAACCAAAAGTGGTTCCCAATTCGCCGCTACCGTCAAAAGGAAGTTTTCATTTACAAACAGGCCATCAAGGTGATTTTGTTTGATCACTGCTTGAAGTCGGTCACCTAAGCCCAAAACTCGTTTTAAAGTCATGGGAGTCATTAATCTTCCCCAGCCCCGTGGCTAAAGAAGCGTACGGCCTCAACAGCCCGTTGCCAACCGGCATAGTGTGCAGCTGCCACTGCTGGTTTCATTACCGGATCAAAACGGTCACCCATTTTAGCTAGCTGACAAAGCTCATCCTGGTCCTCCCAGAAATTTACCGCTAGACCCGCTAAAAAGGCGGCTCCCAGCGCCGTGGTCTCTTTGATCTGCGCCCGAACAATCGGGGTTTGAAGAAGGTCTGCTTGAAACTGCATCATAAAGTTATTTTTCGAAGCTCCCCCGTCCACAGCGAGGGTCGTTAAGGCCAGACCAGTATCTTTAACCATCGTATCGACAACATCCTTAGTCTGGTAAGCAATTGCTTCTAAAGCCGCCCGTACAATATTTTCTCGCTTGCTTCCCCGGGTCAGGCCAAACATTGCTCCACGAACCTCTTGGTCCCAGTAAGGTGCCCCAAGGCCCGTGAAAGACGGAACTACGTAGACCCCACCCGTTGTCTTGGCATCGATGGCCATCTGTTCCGACTCGTTTGCCGATTTAAAGAGCTGTAAGCCGTCCCTTAGCCACTGAACGACTGACCCAGCCACAAAAATTGATCCTTCCAAGGCGTAATTGACTTGATCACCGATCCCGTAGGCAATTGTCGTCAGGAGGCCATTCTGGGAAAGAATTGGGGTGGCCCCAGTATTCATTACTGTAAAGGCCCCCGTCCCATAGGTATTCTTGACGTTCCCCTTTTCAAAAGCTCCCTGACCAACTAGGGCTGCCTGCTGGTCACCGGCTATTCCAGCCACAGGTACTTGCACCCCAAAGAAGTGATAATCAGCCGTATATCCATAAACGTACGAGGAGGGCTTAACCTCCGGGAGCATCTGGCGGGGAATTTCTAACAGGTCCAAGATATCTTGATCCCAATCCAAGGTATTAATGTTAAAGAGCATGGTTCGGCTGGCATTAGTAACGTCAGTGGCATGAACCCGCCCACTGGTTAGGTTCCACAACAGCCAGGTATCAAGTGTCCCAAAAAGGAGGTCGCCATTTTGAGCCCGCTTTCTTGCCCCCGGCACGTTATCTAGGAGCCACTTAATCTTGGTGGCCGAGAAGTAGGAGTCAATCACCAACCCTGTTTTTTGATGGATCATATCGGTGTAACCATCTTCAATCAGCTGTTCCGCGATTGGGGCGGTTTGTTTTGATTGCCATACAACTGCGTGGGCAATTGGCTTACCAGTATGGCGATCCCAAATGACCGTCGTTTCCCGCTGGTTAGTAATTCCAATCGCCGCAATCCGGTAGGGTTTCACCTGAGCCTTAATGACCACTTCTGAAATGACTGACTGAACACTATCCCATATTTCCTCAGCGTCGTGCTCTACCCACCCGGGCTGGGGAAAGTACTGGGTGAATTCCTTTTGGGCAATTGCCACCTCATTTCCCTCGTGATCAAAAATGATTGCCCGTGCTGAAGTCGTCCCCTCATCGACTGCCATCACGTATTGCTGTTCGTTCACGCTCGCTCATCCTTTCTTAATTGAAAGTAAAAGGGGGGCCGTTAAAACGGCTCCCCCGGTTGATTACTTATCGCTAGCCATCCTGCCGGCAACGCTGTAACGGTCTGGACGCATTTCGTTTAAAACGATGTGCACCCGTTCTTCCGGTACGTTGGCGTTCTTTGCAATCGCCGCCGTCACGTCCTTAACCAACCCTTTGAGCTGTTCTTCGTTCCGGCCCTCAATCAAATCGATGTGTACTAATGGCATACTCGATTCCTCCTTCATTAATTATTTTGATTTTAACACACCCGAACCTAGCCGGGCAATTGACCTTAATTAGCTCGTGAAAATTCTTCCCGTAACCGATTAACCACGGCCGATTCCTTGGCCGTAAAGATAATCCGATCTCCGTACTCGATCACCGTTGTCCCGTGCGGAGTTAACCATGCCCCATTGCGTCGGATCCGGCTGATCGTAATTTGATCAATCATCGGTATGTCCATTAATTGAATTCCACTGTAACGGTGGTTTTGAAGTTTAACTTCAAATAGCCCCGCTTCCGTGCTTGTTAGCATATGCATTATTGATGGTGACTCAATTAAGGCTCGTAGGACTGATGATTCAACATTATAGGTGTTGAAAACCTCAATCCCCTGCTGCTCAAGTTCCTGTTTAGCTTCGTTAGCAACTTGCAAGGAGCTTTGGTTGACGATCACACGTTCAACCCCTGCTTCTTTCGCCCCAATTGCGAGGTGGCGATTTCGTTCGTCATGCCGCTGGCCAATCACCAAGATGTCAGTTTTTAAAAAGCCTCCTTGACGAAGGGTATCTAGGTCAATCTTTTCCAGGAAGTAAATATCTTTTAATTCGGAGTTGTATGTGTGGTAGTTTTCTTGGCTATCGGTAACCACCCGAACATCGTTCCAATCCTTCGTTAGCTGTTGGGCAATTGGCACTGTCATTACGTTAGCCCCAATGATAACCACCCGTTGCTTAATCTGATCTTCCTTTGCCAGTCGGAAGGTACTGTTAAAGACCACCGGAGCAATGATACAAACGATCACTGCTGCCAAAACAAAGGCATCCGACTGGGTTTGGCTAATCGCTTTTAAGTTTCTAGCCACTTCTAGGGAAGGCAGAACCAATGTAATGGTGGTAACGGTCAAGAAGGTTCCCGCAAACGAATTCCGGCCATCAAAACTTTGCCGGTAAACCATAAAAGTCCCTAATTTGGCTACCACTAGGCCTAATACAAGAATTGGGATCAACATCAAAGCGTGCGGATTAACCAGTAATTCACGCAGACTCAACTTAGCTCCAGTCATAATAAAGAAGACCGGAATAAAGAAACCATAACCGATCGAAGTTAGCTTATCCTGGGTCGATTCATGCGGTTCTAGCAATTTCATGACCATCCCAGCTAAAAAGGCCCCTAAAATATTTTCGGCCCCTACCGACTCGGCAACTAAGACCAGTGTAAAGATCAAAAAGACCGCTAAGCGGATATCCAGCTGGGTCGTGTCCTTAGTGATCCGTTTGAACCAACCAAAGTAACGGTGAAACCGATGTAACAGTATTACTGCCACAACCAGCGGAATTACGATCAACCAAATTCGGGCTACATCACCACCCATAACTGAGGCATAGACGGATAAAAGAACCATGGGAATGATCTCACCAAGCACCGCCGTTAAAAGAATCGTTTGACCAATCGGCTTGCTTAAAATCTCCTTTTCCTTGAGCGTAGCGATTACCACTCCCAGGGCGGTCGTGGTGAAGATGATGGTTGCCAAGAAGATATCGTTAAAAAGTCCCAGCTTTGCTAATCCCCACGCTAGGACTAGTGATACCACGAGACTGAGTACAAAGGCCTCCACTGCAAGCTTAACTGGTGACATCGTTTTCTCTGCTTGCTTGCCACTCTGAGGGCGAAAGAGCGAAAAATCAATCTCCATCCCGGACAAGAACATCAGGATAATCACCCCAACAGAGGAGAGGAGGTTTAAATTTGTCGTAGGACTAACTAACCGGAGCCCGCTTTGGCCTAAGATTATTCCTACTATAATTTCGGCGACTGCTGTTGGAACACCAGTGATTTTAAAACGGGCCATTATAATTGGAATAACAAGTGCCGCCAGGATCACAATAAACATTGACAGTGACTGACTCGCCGCCATTCCGGTTGCCAATATCATAACTTTCTTTTTCTCCTTCTCTATTTACCAAATTCATTATAAATCAAACCGGGCGCTCAAAAGGAGGAGATGACCAGGCACTCCAGCCATCCCCTTTAAATATTTTCCCGGTTATTACTTTACTTACTACAAGTTTTCGTCGGTCTTGAAGTTTAACGGGCTGTAATCCGTCATCTTTGTCAGCAACCTCAATGATAGATCCCGGTAAGCATTTAAGGCGTCCGTTGCAAAATTCATGCTCTGGAGGGTCAAATAAGCAACCCGCTCCGTTTGCGTCTTTAAATCCTTTAAATGGGCATCCGCTTGGGCGACCATCTTTAAGGCGTTCACGTTTAGCTCCTTTTGAACCTCTTCTAAGTCGGGCAAGAAATCGTGATAATGACTATCGACCAGAACCCCTGCCTCCTTGAAAATCCAATAAGCAGCATTCCGCTGAGCAGGTAATTTTCCACGTCTATAGGCGGTTGGTACATCATCAATTCCGGCAAAGAATGGTACGTAGACACTTTGGGCCGTAACCCCCATCGCAATCCATTGAATGTTGGCCCCCGCACGATTCATCTGTAAAAGATGCGACTCCTGGGTCTTGGCCAGGGATACTGGCCGGTATCGGTGTTTTTCCTCATCACTACCCCGCCCAACTGGATCGAACGGCGTTCCCTGGTAGTGTGACCCCAAGTAGCGTTGGGCATCCAAGATGCTTAACTTACGATCCGGTCTGATGATAAAAGGCAGATTCTGATCTTCGGGATGTTCATCTTGGGCCTGAGTTTTTGAAAACATCTGGTGTCCATACCAAACCCGGGGCGTGGAGTAAATCGCATCGGAGCGATCACGAGTCCCAAAAATCTCACGGAAGTTGAAACCTGAATCGTGTGGGTTTAAGTGATTGGTTGCTACAAAATCCTGAATTCCCGGGTGAAACATGAAGTTATCCGGATCATCAAAGTCAACCTCTTGAATTGCCAACTGGTTACCGACAACGGCGTAGGCATCGTCAGGAATCCGTTGTGCCACCCAATAGTGTCCGCCACCCGTTTCAAAGTACCAGGCCTCATCGTTATCAGCAAACAGGACCCCATTGGTTTCGCCGGTTCCGTGTTCGGCGATCAATTGACCAAGGCGCGTCACACCTTCCCGTGCGGTTTTGACGTAAGGGAGTACCACCGTTACCATGGCTTCTTCATTTAAACCATTCTTCACCAGGGGATCGTAACCTAAGACCAATTCGTTAGTATAGGCACTTTCTGTCGCCGACATTGCAACATCAAATTCGTTAATCCCATTTTCTTCAAATAGGCCATCCTTGTCGTTCCACTCTGGAGTAGCCATGTACTGGGCACTATGAGTGGGTAGTTGAAGGGTTAGCTTAGTTTCCTTAGAGATAAATAGGTGATCCATACTGTCACGGGGGTGAATTTCAATTCGCTTTGGCCAAGCCGCCTTGGCATCTTCGTTCCGCCCTATGATGATCGATCCATCAATTGTGGCCCCCTTCCCGACTAAAATACTGGTACAAGCGGAAAGTTTCTTCATCATCACATCATCCTTCTTTTATGATTAATTGTTACTTGATTGGACCTTACGATTATTCTGGTTTCCCCTTTGATTGTTGTCCTGATTTAGGAGGTATGCCCTAATCAGACTGACAATCTGCTGATTTTGGGGTAGGTCAGAGTGCTGGGCGTCGGTTCCCGTTACAGTCATCATCGTGAAGTGTTTGACCACTTTTTGGTAGATGTACTTACCAGCCTCCACGCTCCCCTCTGGAACCAGCCCGTCAGAATTATAGGTTTTTGTCCCCATCACGGATAGGACCGTCAAATAATTAGGAATTTTATCCCGTCCTGCAATTAGGTCACTGAGCATTTGAGTCTTATTAGTGGCTGACTTTTCCGAGAAGTTATAAGGGGTCCCCAACGTCATTAAGGTTTTAATTCTCACCCCGTTATCTTGGTTGAAATACTTTTCCAGCCATAGTGTCCAAATAAGTCCCCCGTTAGAATGCCCAAAGGCCTTAAAATTATTAAACTTATAAGTCTCAACCAGTTGTTCAAAGGCTACATTAAACATTTTAGCCTGTTTTTTGATGTTTGAGTAGCCGTCATGGTTATTTTCAAAGGCAACTACGATAATTGGTTCCATATCTCCCCGGCGAATTTTCCCCGTGTAGCTGACCTTACCGGAGTTATAAACCTCAACCTTAAGCAAGGAGTGTTTTTTAGCACTTTCTTGATTTAAGAGCTTAACTAAGGTGTCAAAACGGTTCTTCGTCGCTGAAGATCCCGGGATCATAATGACTGGTGATAACCGGGAATTGTACTGAGCAGCCTGTTCTTTAGTACTACTTTTAACCCAATTTGACGTGGGAATCAACAGGACCACCAAGATGAACAATCCCACCAAGAGCACCCATAGGCTCCGCCGTTGCTGGCGATTAGTCAATTTAAACATTATCGGTCTGTTCCCCCTTTGCATCTAAACTGTGAATTCGCTCCTCGACAGCTAGAGAGAGTCGGACAAAGGGCAAAAAGGCCCAGACATCAAAAGCTAAAAGGGCCAATGTAAACAAAAGGGTCACCACGCTCCCGTTAGTCCCTACAAAAGCAACTAGCGGGCCCGGCGTCCCATCTGGAATCCAATAAACCGGAGTTGGAATTAAGTGGATAAAGATCGCAAAGGCCGCAATCAACAGATTAATTAGGGGTAAAAAAACCGCTGGCAAGAGATAGAGCGGATTTAAGATGACTGGCAATCCAATCATCAAGCCCGTGTTCCCGTTAAATAGGACTGGCAAGAAGTTTACCCGTACCATCCGTTGCTTATTATTGCTCCTCGCCACAATCGCTAATGCCAACAAAAGAGCAAGGGCGATCCCGGTTCCACCAAAATTAGCGAATGAATTATACAGTGATGAGCCTAGGTAGGGATACGGAACCCCATAGGCCGTGTGATGAGCAAAAGCGTAGTTAAGGTTAGCAGTTGCCGCCGTACTGTCCATTCCTGGCTGAAAATTATACGAACCAACAATCCCTAACCATTCTAATAGGGTCGTAAAGCAAACCACCACCATCTTGAGCCAAAAAGGTGTCTCCCCAGAGCTAAGGCTTTGTAAGATAGCCGCTGCTTGAGTGTAGGATGAATAGTATGAAATAAGGTTTAAGATGATATTTAAAGTGAGCGCCGTCATTAAGATCACTAGAATTGGACGTACACAGACTGCCACTCGATTTTCCACGTCAACCGTATGACGGGACCGTCCGGGTTTTAGTGCCTCTTTTTTTACTAACCAACGAAAGGTTTGACCAATTAGGTACCCCACAATTAGGCCTCCCAACAGCGACCCATAGTTCATCATATTTTGATCAAAACTCACCCCTCGCTGAGAGTAGCGAACCGATAATAAGAGGCTGGTGACCAACCCGGTGATCCCTGGGATTTGATCGTCTATTTGATATAGCTGAGCCGTATAACGGGCAGCCCCGTAGGATGCGTATACGGTCAGCATCCCAATTGTGACCTGTGATAAGGCTAGGAGAGCATTTTGTGCCACTACCATCACCACTTTGGGCATCCAATCACCAACAGAAAAAACATTATACAGATAACCATTATCGGAAAAGAGAACGGTAGATAATACTTGGGCAATCACTCCCACCAAAGCAAGCGGGAAAATAAGGGCTAGCGTTCGTCGCACAACTCGAATAAAGGAAAATTGGCGATAACGAACCGTTTTTGAAACAACGGTATCAATCATATTTGATCCTCCATAGCAGACTCATTCATCCAATTATACCACTGCCAGAACGCAATAAGAGGGGGCGTGACAAAACTGCCACGCCCCCTCTTACTTACCAGCTAGCCTTCTTAACGCCCGGCAACTGCCCTTTGTGAGCTAACTCGCGGAAGGTCAATCGCGACATGCCGAACTTACGCATGTATGCATGCGGACGCCCATCGTACTGGTCCCGATTATGCAGGCGAACCGGGCTAGAATTTGGCGGGAGCTTAGACAAACCAATGTAATCCCCTGCTTCCTTTAATGCTTGCCGCTTAGCCGCATACTTAGCGACCATTGCTTGTTGGTGTTGTAACTTTGCAATTTTTGATTTTTTAGCCATTCATTTCCTCCTTAGCTAGAGTTCTTTTGTACACTTACTTTTCCATTTACGAGTCTATTCAAATAGTAATTATTACTGTTTACCTGGGAAAATGCAAGTTTTTCCCCTCGCATTAATCTTTTCTTATTGAACTACCCTCACCCTAGCTAAGCCGCTTTTACTTGGGATATTGGCAATTAGTCTGATACTGTCAAACATTGCTTTTATGGTCAACTACGCACCGAA
>NZ_BCAH01000036.1 GCF_001293735.1 Limosilactobacillus gorillae
TATTGTTCTAAGGATTTAACTAAAACCGCTTCATCTAGTGATGACTGTAACTTTAATTTGCACTTGATAGTAACAGCTTGCTGCATTAGGTTCACCTCACTTTCTTCATACATCTATTATATCATATTTAGATGTGCAAAAAGAAAGGGAAAAGGTCAAGAAAAGAAGCACCGTAGGTGCTTGAGTGGGGGCTTTCCTCCCATCACTAAAGTGACGGGTATCCAGCCCATAATATATCAATGAAGCGGGTAGTTAATCCAAGGAAAGTCCATTTTACTAGGTACTTCTGCGGTTCGGCCCATCTTCGAAGCGTAGTTGGCTTCACGGCCAGAGTGCACCAGCTGAAGGATCGCCTTGTTCCCATCCTTTTTAAGGGCGCTGGCTAGTTTTGTCATCCCCGGTTTGAAACTATCATCAAAGAGTGCTAATTGGGTTCGATCGTCGGCCCATGACCGGGATGGTCCCCTGTTTTTACTAACGGAGGTGTATTCAGCAATTACCATCCCCGCGGACTGACTGCGAGCACCATAGTAATCAAGGGTGTCTTGGGTCACATAACCGCGATCACCAGAATTTGTTAGCATTGGCGACTGAACTATTCGGTTCTTTAAAACGGCTCCATGACGTAATTTGACTTGATCTACTAAAGATTTCATGGCCTTCACCTTACCTTTCTTTTGATATGTTAACTATATCACAAGGAGGAACGCCGATAAATTAACCCTTACTGAACAACTTGTTCAGGTCCCCTTAACATCATGGGAGGTCAAGGAGCTATCTACTATATTACTATCAGTTGCGGCCTCCCAGCCGACTTTAAGACTGCGTTGTCACCTAAGATGGTAATTTGCTGATCATTAACCGAATCCGGCAACTGATACAACGTGATCAACCCAGTATCACCTAAATACATCACTTGCCCATTAATAACGCACTTCTCAAGCAAGATTTTGATAAGTGACTTCCGTACCTGTCCATCAAACTTACTATAGGAAGACAAATTAAAGTGGCCGATGAAGAGTACGATATCTTCATCAGTTGTTTCAATGATTATTTTAATGCTTTAGGAAATTTAATGGTTTATCTACATTAACTTTTGTTTTCTGATATTTCTGATTGATCCAAGCTTGAATCTGTTTATTATGATAAAGCTTAACTAATTTTCGATACTCTGTATTATTACGATTTTTCTTTGCCGTAACAATCACATTAATATTGTTTTTCGTGCTTTGGCTAACCTTTTCGTGGTAAATTGAATCCTTTAATACATTTAAATGCCCCGTTAAAGCAATTGTATTACCAATTAATACCAGATCCGTAGATTTTAGTACCCGTGGGCCAGTTGTGTCATCAATTTCTTTAAACTGAAGATTCTTGGGATTAGATGAAATATCATTGATTCCGCTAGTTGCCCCAAAATTTGACTTCAATTTAATTAAGCCCGCACTCTGCAGTAGTAGTAGGCCACGAGCTGTATTGGCAGGATTATTTGCAATTGCAACCGTCGCCCCATCGGGAATATCTTTAATACTCTTATAACGGTCAGAGTAAAGTCCCATTGGTTCTAGATAGGTGGTTCCCAGTGCCACTAACTGGGCTTTTTTATTTTCTTTATTGTATGCTTGCAGATAGGACCATGATTGGAAGGCATTCACATCGACCTCACCACTTGCTGTTGCACGATTCAAAGCTACCGGATCAGTAAAACTCTTAACCTTGATCTTTAGGCCAACTTCCTTTGCCTGCTTACTATTAGCAATATGTTGCCAGATTTGCACATCCGGTCCAACTGTCCCCAGTGTAATCTTATCTTTCTTTGTTAAACCACCGTTAGTACCCACACTAAGTCCAACACCAAGCAAGATTACAATAATAATTCCAACAATCCACCATTTGGTTTGTCTCTTTCTCCTCATTTTACGACTCCCCTTATCTTTATTTTCACTATTTTAATAACTAATCGTAGCAGCCAACGAGGTTCTATATATCCTTACCGCATAGAAAGCGTTAACATAATCTTGATTAGTCCACCACCCATCGTTCAAATGGCCCGTCGTACCACATTCTCTGATCATTCCTTTTCAGAGAATAATGAGTGATCATGATAATTACTGTATGATTCAATCATAATTAAATGAACATGATGTTCCTTTACCTTTGTATGATCAAGTGTAAAACTTCCAACTTTCGCCATAATAAAAAAACTCCTTTTCTACTTGATGAGTGCAGATCTTGAAAACAAAAACGTCCCTAGGAACGGTCGTTTGCCAGTTCCTAGGGACGTTCAATCTTTATTAACGTGATACCACCCTAATTTAGCCTTATCTCACAATAAGACCCGCTAGAAGTATTCAATAAAACTCCGGCACGATAACGGGTGCTAATCGCTCGCCGCTAACAATAACGCTCACAGCATCGGTTTGCTCCAAGACCATATTCGTTATTCTCTGTAATATCAGTTCTCATCATCCCTGACTTTCTGTAATAACATTAAATAACTACTCATCTCTTCTAAGCATTTTCTAATTTAATTGCCGCCATAGTATCGTTATCCTTACTGGTTGTCAACATCTCTAAACAAATTTAATTCATCATAAGGCATCCGTCTTGCAAAGAACGGTTTGTATCTCTAATACAATCTATCTTGAACCTCTAAACTTAACCCACAAAAAATAATTCCACCAATGAAATACCACATATGAGACCAGTTGAAGAAGAATAAAATTTCAAATAAGGTAGCAAAACTCAGAATAATAATACATAACCACGTTACCACCTTCAAAATTTTAAAGTAGATTTTTTCCATCTCAACTCACCTTCTCTTTTACTAGCCCACTAAAAACGTCCTGCCCAGCTGAAAAATTATAGTTATCTCGGGGACCAAAAGTTGTAATCACCCCTAGGTTCTAACCACTAAGATCAACGTCTTCATAATGATCATCAAGGTTTTGTCTTCTTGTTTGTATGTGATCCTTTTTACCCTGAAAAACCAGCAATTAGTCCCCTCGGTCATAGCATAATCCTAATACCATGGCCCCTAACGCCGACCAGAAACCATATGGAGTCATCATCCATAGCAAGGTTAATGGTACAAATATAATGATTAACGACCACACCCACCATTTTTTGTACCAGGGTTTTGGCGGCCGCATGAGTTTAGGGAGGTCCTTAAGTCTTCTCATTATCTCATTCCTCGTTTAGAAACCATCATCATAGTCTTCTTTTGGCTTCTCAATTAGATCCATCGGCGCATCAACACCATATTTTTCTAGTATACTGGTCAACCAAAAGATAAATCGATCACGTTTAAAGTCATACCCACTATCGCTAAGTTGAATTTTAGTAGTTGTATAATGATCAATTTTAATAATATAGGTTCTATTTCTGTTAATTATTTCTGAAATAGCCTTGCTTTCACCTCTATCATGATAAAACAATTCATAATCACCGGTATCATGATTAATTAGATCTCTTTCGTTGAAGTTAGCGGCAATCGGCCCCAATGTCACTATCTCACTGTCTAATCTCCCATTTTCTTCGACCACCGCACTAATTTTCGCTATTTTCACGTTAGGATCGCCATCTTGATCTAAAAAACTAGCCTCACGAATGATTTTTTGTTTAAGTTCTTCATCGATTTCAACCATAATAATCCTTCCTCCTATGTGATCTCTTTATCTCATTTCAACCCTCTGCTCAAAAATCATCCGCCATGAGCACGGCGCGTATTTTACTAGTTTTGGCTCTGGCTTTTCCTCTTCAAAGATGCCCAGCCCCGCAAACAGGTCCATTTCTTCAGTATGTTCTTGGACCCGTTCAACCGGCCCCGACTCATTAATGATTGACTCAAAGGTATATTCAGTTCGCTGAACCAGGCGCTTGGAGTTCTTTCCCCGCATGGGTGTCCACTCACTAAAGATGATTGGCGTTCCATCCGGTCGTTCCTTTTTCAAGGTATCTCCCTGCACCATGTTTGCCCGGATAATTACCTTGGCACTTTTAACCACATTTGCGACTGGTTCGGCATCAAACTTTTCCCGAATTAGCCGGTCATACTCTTCAACGAAGGTATTGATCATATTGGCGATGAGGATCAGATAATTGTCCTTAAGGTACTCGATCCCGTACAGCGTGGAAAGGGCCAGTAAACTGTTATCATGAAATATCTCCGCACTGGTGCTCTTTTCGGCTGCCACCGCTAATTTACGGCGTAGCAATTCAACCAAGAACGCCCCTTCTCCTGCGGAGGGCTCCAAAAAAGTGGCTGTTAAATCATTGATCTTCGCCGTTATTTCAGGCTGATTAAGCATCAAATCAACAATCCGCTTAGGTGTAAAAACCTCTCCATGATCCTTAACCCGATCGGTAGATTTTATTAGCTTTTCTCCCACTAATCCATCGCCTGCACTTTCGTTTCAATGAAGTTGATTTCATCATCTGAGAGCCCATACTTCTTGTACAACTGCTGGTCAATTTCTGGAATTGACTTAGTCCAATCAATATCGGAGTTCGGAGTAAAATCTTGCATAGGAACAAATTCCCATGTTGCTTTCGGGTTATGCTGCGTTATTTTCCTTGCTCCTAAAGTTGTACGTGCAAACCTTGTCTTTATATACTTCAATACATTTTCTGCTTGGCTCTTATCTTGAAAGGGTCCTATACAGATAAACGTATCAGTTACCCCGATAAGGGGTTCCCCGATAAGGGGTTCCCCGATAAGGGGTGTACTCAATACCTCACCAATTGCACCTGTTCCATTTGATTCAGGAACGAGAACTTTATATGCATCAATATAATTATTTTCTTGGATGTATTTTCGATCTACATACTTATACGACCTTTTTCCATTATCCAAACCTAGAAACTTAAGTTTCTCATTTTCAGATTCAATATAGTTTGATGCAAAAACATTCTTAGATGTACTAAACACTTTAGATGTGATTTTACTCTTTGTTCCTTTTCCGGTAATTTCTAAAATCTCAGGATGATCTTCAAAAGCTTTTTTGGAGAAACGATATAATCCTTGAGGTGAAAATAAATCACTGAATGAACCATTATTTTTTGACCAAACCTTTTTTAAAATCGATGATAACTCTGGAAATGATGTAAATATTCCAATTGGCTCCCATTCCTTTGACGAATCTCGAAGCGTAATAACTACACCGCCCTTAATATCTGTCCTAGGAAAAATATTGCTACTTGTTTGGTCATACATCACTACTTTTAAATGCGGGTCATTCAACATTTTCTGATTCCATGTCTTAGGCGTTTGCCCTGCATTAAATAAAAATCGTCCAGGTGTAATTAAAGTAACTACATCAGCTAACTCGTAGGATAGCTCCATAAAAGTATGATAAACTGGCTCATCCCGTGTACTATCACCTTTTGCTTCTAGCTGGTATGGCGGATTTCCAATCACCACATCGAATTTCATTAGCTTAAACAGCCCCTTAATTTTCTTTGCTTCATCCTTGATATTCTTCTTCGTATCACTGACGATATTATCCACGAATTCAATGTTCAAGTCTTGCGTTATTTCTGAGCGGTACCCGGTTAAGGTCCGCTTAGTAATTTCTGCGGCCATTGGGGTTTTGGCGATTACGAAGATATTCTCACGCAAGACCCGTTGCCAAATCATCAACTCGTCTTCAGCACTGAACTTACCGGCGGTATTCTCAATTAGCTTTTGATATTCCTGCCAGTAGAGGGATGTTGCGGCGTACAGTGGGTACAGTCCCGTTTTGGAGTTGATTTCCAGGATGCGGGTATCCCGCTTGAAGACTTGGTCCGTATATTCAGTATCGATCCAGTGAGTAGCCGCTACTCCATCAATAGTCGTATTTTCGAATTGGTCGTCAAAGAAAGACAGGCCTCCGATAGTCTTCCCCAGCTGAAGGTTTACCACGCGCCACGGGGTCAAAACAGTTTCCTTGTCGGGGTTCCGGAAGGTCCCAAAGATCATGGCCAGTTGTTCCGTCCGCTCCAGTGGGTCCATCTTATCCAAGCGCTTAACCCGGCGCCGAATGATCTTCCCCGCTTCGATAAAGACCTGTTCATCGTAGTAACGGTTGAACTTGTTAAAGAGCTCCTTGGTGACTCCCTTGGGCATAAACTCCTTCCAGGACTTATCATCAACTAAGCGGGCGAACTTACTCATGTTAACGTCTTCGTCGAGGTCGACATTCATCCCGAAGATCATTAATGGAATCCGGATCGAGATTGAGCGTAGAATTGAAATCATTGTCTTACGCTGTTTCTTCAATTCCTTCATCTTGTCAATGGCTGCTTGTTCCTGGGCCGACCGTTCCTTCTTCGGTTTCTTCTGCCCATTAAGCGCCTGGTCGTATTCCTCATCATTCAGCCCTTGGTTGTTAATCTCAACGGTTACCTTCTTCTTTTCCTGCTTGGTCCGGCCAACAATGGCCTTGAGCTTGTTAAACTCGTCAATCGCCGCTTGGTCTAGCATCAACAGTTCATCACTGTACAGTGAATCGTCATCAAACCCAGTCTGAACGGCCTTCTCAGCGTAGATCTTCTTGATTTTGGTCAGCAGGGAGTCAACCTTAAACGGCTTCATCCCGTGCCCTTCTTCCCCGATGATTGGCAGGAAGTTCATTAGTTCGCACATCTTATCCTTTTGGGCGCCTGAAACTCGCTTTCCAACCCCCGTCGACATCCGGGAAGATTCGGCCATCACCTTTAAGGCGCGGTCAGGAGCGAAATCAAAGATGTAGCAGTTGGTCTTCTTTCCGAAGGTTCTTGATGAATATGGGGTTTGGGCCCGGAAGGCCGCCTGCAGATATTGCATGGCGCTGTTAGTGTTGGACAAGAAGACCACCCCGGTCCACGGCTTAATCGTTACCCCGGTAGTCAGTTTCCGCACCGTCAGGGTAATCGTTCTAGTTGCCGCAGCATCCGGGCCAATCGCATCGTTCACCCGTTGAACGTCGCTTTCCGAGGTAACCCCGTTATCGTTGTCCTTCAAGTCCTTAACAACGTTAACGATCTTGTAGTCCATCCCAAAGACTGGGTGGCTTGCCATCAATTTTTCAAGGGCGTTGGCCTCTTTTACTCCCGGTAAGATCCAGAGCGTGTGCCGGAGCCGGTTCCGAAATTTCGGGGTTGAGAATGGGTAGTTAGTAGCCTTATTTGGCGAGGTAATGTTATCCAGGAACTGGCGGACCTTGGCCTTGTATACAAATTCACCCTGATCGTTAACCCGGAAGAACTCCTTAAAGTTAAAGGCCTTCGTTAGATCATCAATGAAAGAGCTCCCCTCAAAGATTCGGTTCATCTCGAAGGTAAACATTGAAACCTTGGGCAGACCATCGTAAGGGTTGTCCTCGTCCGGGTGATTAGTTTCCCAGTCCATCTTGGCCTGTTGTTCCATCACGTAATCCCAGGTAAAGACCTGATCTTCTTCGTACTGATCTAAGATGTTAAACGGCGTCCCGGACAGTTCCAATAGCTTGGTGTGGTCAGGGGTTACTACTAGGTTAGTAACGTTCTTGGCTAAATCAGTTTGGGTGCCTTCGTGGGCTTCGTCAATAATCACCAGGTCCCAAGTGGTGTTGAATAATTCCCCGTTCTTATCGCCAGCCTTCCCCCCGGCCATTTCCGACCCCCGCAGGTCCTGGAGGCTGGCGAAGTAAACGAAGGGCTCCTCACTATTGGCTAGGTTGGCAAAGGTTTCGCCGGCCTGGCGGGAACCATAGTGGTAGCCTTCCTCAGGCATTCCGATCTTGCGGAAGTCCTCATACCATCCCTCATCGACTACTGGCCGGTGCGTCATGATCAAAACGTGCTGGTAACGCTCATCCTTAATCAATTGCAAAGCCGACAGGGTCTTTCCAAACCGCATCTTGGCATTCCAGAGCATCTTATCGTACTTCTTGAACGCCTTTTTGGTCTTTTTTACCGCTTCGGCCTGTTCTGGGCGGAGGACGATGGCGGATTTTGCTTCCGGAACTGTAATGTCAATGGCTGCTTGACCATTACGCACGGCTTCAATTGCCCGTTTGACCGTTTCAACATCAGTCTTGAACCATTCCCGCCCATTCAAATACTCACTATGCTTGATTCCGGAGCGCGTTAAGACATTGTGGACATCACGGTCGCTAAACCAGCGTCTTTTCTTTGGGCTATACGCCATCTGCGCCCAGTCCACTTGATAGTGAAGGCCCGCGGTCCCCATGTACTGATTAATTCGGCGCCGGGCAATGTTTTGCAAATCCTGACTATTCTTATTGGCATCAATGTCAAAATCTTCAACTGTAGCCTCGCCGACCTTTTCAGAACCCTCATACTGGGTAATTCCGCCGGTCACGGACTGAGCGTAGATTACCTTGCGCTCGTTGGTGGTGTATAGCTGCGCCTCCAATTGCGGTTCAACGAAGGGCGTTTTTTCGTAGTCAACGTTTAAGACATCGGCGACATACCAGTTTAAAACGTCGTATTCATTCTTCAAGCCGCTCAGAGCATGGTCCTTGGTGTAGTATATTTGCGACGCTAATTCGTGGGCGGCCTTGTTCCCTCCTTGCTTCATGATGTACATCTTGTTGAAAAAGTCCGGGCTGATGAGTTTGGCCCGTTTAGCGTACTTCAGGTTGTCCGCAAAGGTGTTGTGCGTCGGATCGTAATCACTATACGATAAGTCAATCACCTGGCTGATAACATGTTCGTAAATTACCCGAATATTAGTGAATACACTTGAATAATCCTGGTTCAGATAGGCTTTTTCTGAATTTTGCGCATTTTCTTGCAGGATCTGAGCGTCCATATCCCGCTTTAAAAAATCAAAGTTCGACTCCACAATTTATCTCCTCCCATGCTTCTTTGTCCATTATACCGGACAAACCGGGGTTAGCGGCTGTCCAATCTTTTCTGTCCGTCATTTCTTCTTGAAAAACTCCTTTTTGATCGCTTCCATGCTCTGCGCATCCGGTTCCATCGAATAGGCCAACCTGTGGCCAAGCTTAAAGTTTTCCAGTACTGCCTTTTGAATAAACTTGTCCGCCAGTGCAGCCGCTACGCGAATCCGCTCGCAATTAGCGTGATGCTTATCCGCCGCCAGCCCCGCCTCTCGTAGGATATGCTCAAAGACATCAAGCTGAATCTGGGCTAGCTTATCGGAGTGGGCCAACTGACGACTAACGGCATGGTAGCTGGTAGGAACCTTCACCTGTAACCCGTTGTAAAAGACCAGTATCGTACTGCCATCTTCTAGCTCGCGCAGCTCGCAAAGATGGTGAGCCATAAAGTAACCCGCATCGGGAGCGTTCTTATCCTTGTAAGGGATCATCTTATTCATTCCCATGATGTAAGTTTCCGAAAGCCGCTCCTTAGAATCATAAAGTTCACGATAAATTTGCTTCACGGGCTCATTTAAAATGCCACGAATACAGTGCTTCTTACGTAAATTATTAAGCAAGGTCAGGATCGACTTGTTAACTTTAAAGTGTTCCCCCTTACAAGTCACAATTATTGACTGCCCCTTTCCGCTTCGATAAACAACGGCTGTTCGCTCCCAATCAATTTCGTAGTCATTCAGTACCATCATCGTTGCGTCTGGTTCCGTTGCATCATGAAACTTCGTGATTACTAGCTTTTTCAACCGTAACACCCCTCTAAATTAATTTCTATTCTGGTATCGCTTTCATTTGCTTACCGGATATTAAAGTATTGATTTTTTCGGCATTTGTCAATAGCAGAATCGTAATAATTTAAAGATTATGTGAATTTATTTACATTATCCATTTCGGTATATTTAATCCAACCGGCCGGTTAAATTAACATAAAGGAACTGATAATATGACAACTGAACATACAATTCGCGAGGGGTTAATTGACCTCTGCCGTCACGATCAGGAGCGCCTAGTGAAGATGGCTTTAGCCAAGCTGCACGTCAACAAATTCCACCGCCACTACGATGATTTTTATCAGGAGGGCTGCATCGCCTACGCCCGGGCCTACGTCGACTTCAAGGGCAAGGTGGACGCGGAACGCGACCGTTTCTATGCCTTTGCCTATAAGATGATCTACTGGCGGATTTTAGACCTCCTGAAGAAGAGCTGGCACCAAGAAGACGGCCGGCAAATCTCAGCGGATTCCTCTCCGGCATTGGCTTATCATTTGGCAGCCATAATCGATCCCCAGGCTAATGCCAATTTAACCGCCATTGAAGAACGACAGCTATGGACTAGCCTGATGAGGGCCCTTTCGTCGCGCCAGCAGGACTACCTGAAATTATTTTGCCTGCAGTTTACCAACGCCGAGATTGCCGATCGACTCCACATCTCGCGAGCCGCGGTCTACGAACTACGCCACCGCGTATTTGAAGTCGCCCGTAAACTGTTAACTAATGACCCTTAATATAATAATAATCCCTCCTTGCGACACAAAATGTCGTTGGAGGGATTTTTTCTTATTTTTGCGAATTTTTTTGGCTTTTCCTAAGGACCACCCCTGCTTTCGTCTAAATCCTACGTCCCACGCTAAGTGATCCTGTAAATATGTAGCAAAAAAGGAAAGGGCCACCCTTGCTATGAGGAGCTGCAAGGGTGGCCCGGGGTATGATGTAAGGGCATGATGTGATCATTATCTGATCGGGTAGTTCGGATACCCGAAGTTACCATCACAGGGGTCTCTTCATTTCTGAAAAGATAGGGTAGGTATTGTTATTATCTAGGTACTAGTATGATAGTGGCGGGGGCCACTACAATGATCAGATTAGATAGATAAAAGGCTTCCACATCGATGCCAAATAAGATTATAGCACAGACATTTAAAAACGAAAACGCCTTCATGGTAAAAAATAAATCTTTTTTTGCTGACCCCTGGTTCCTCGTTGCCAAGCGATTTCAAAAGGAGCTGTGATTAAACCATCACAGCCCCTTGATTATTGTTTCATAAGGGCGGTGGCGTTTTACTTAGAACCTGGCCGTTCCTTTTTTTCGACCCTTTTGCCCATTGTCATCTGATCGTTGTAACCCCAGACCCAGGTGAGGGTCAACTACGCACCGAAT
>NZ_BCAH01000037.1 GCF_001293735.1 Limosilactobacillus gorillae
TGAGTAAATCTCGTTAGTTAAACGGGTGCCGTCAACCACCCGATGATGTAGCCACACCATGAAGAAGCACGTTAGTGCGTTACTACTTCTAAGCCGTTAGGCTTGTGAGCTACAAGCCACCGAATTTATTCGGTGCGTAGTTGATAATTAACCTTCTTTCTTGACAGAAAAAAGCCGGATTAATTCCGGCTTTTTTTGCTACTAATTTGCATGTTTAACCAGGTTACGTTGATATCCACCTAAAATAACAATCAATCCTAGAATAATTGCTAACCAACCACTGACACTAAAGACATTAAAGCCCATACCAGCCAGCATATCTGTTAACGGATTAACTACGAACGGGCTTACCACACCACCAATAGAGTAAATGGCGACATAAACCCCCAGGGCCATTGACATCGTACTCTTATTAACCGAAATTGATAGTAAGTATGGGAATTGTCCCATCGCAATACTCATCGCAGCACCGACAAAGAAACTACCAATAAAAGCAAAAAGCAGAGTGTGGACGTACCCAATTAATAGATAAGATAATCCATAAATTAGGTAGGAAATGAAAATACTTGAGTTTTTAAAGTGCTTCCCAATAGTCCCAACAATCAAACCACACAACATTCCACCAATCAGTGAAATCGTTGAGGTTAAGGCTGCTTGTGACGTGGATCCTAATTTTTCTTGTTCCACGAATAATGAAATATTGTTATTCAAAACATTATTTAACAACATAACACCAAAGCCCCAGCCAGCTGAATACCAAACATACTTATTTAATTTAATGCCACCATCGTCAACTACTTCATCCTCGTGATCTGAAACATCTTCTAGATGGAAAGGTACTAAGAAGATAACCACAATTAACACTAAAAATGAAAATAGGTAAATCCAATAATTGTTAACCCAAGTACTCATGGCAGCCAATTGACCACCACCCATAATAAAGATGATCCCCCCAATATTAGTAAAGGTCGTCGTCAATCCCATCGTTGATTGACGTTCAGTTTTGGGTAACATTTGAGAAATCAAAACCTGCGATAAGTTCGTACAACTCCCTTGACCTAAACCAACTAAACACGAACAGAATAATAAGAAAGTAAAATTATCATGATAAACTAATGGTCCAAAACCACCCAAACATACGAAGACAATGGCCCAAATAGTCAAAGTCTTTAAATTAATTTTCGTGGTCGATAATTTCCCAATAATTAGTCCAGCCATCATCATAAATAAATTTGGCAATGACGTCAGCATTTGAACCATGGTGTTATCAAGCTTGAAAAATTGGGCGATTGCCGCGTATGACGGCGTAATAGCTAACGCAGCCATTCCCATGGAACTAACCGCTAACACCCCAAGTCTGGTTTTTGAAATGTAAGTTTTATTTGGTAATTGAGCATCCATTTTTCTCCTCCCACATTATCTATTTAAGGTCTTCAACAATGGATAAACCGGCTAAGTGACCTGATGTCCATGAAAAACCAGATGCTAACCCTTCGTATGCCGGATAACTTTGTCCTTCATAATAACCACCCGCATTAGCTCCACCGGTATAGAGACCCTTAATCGGCTTAAAGTCTTTATCCAAAACATGTAGATGATCATCCACCCGGACACCACCAACCGTTCCTAAGAAAGCCACTTGAGCTTTAATCGCATAAAATGGTCCTTCTTCAACTTTAAACATTAATGATTTGGCAGATTTCGCAAATTCGGTATCATCTTTGCTATCAACAGCCTGATTATAACGATCAACCGATGCCTTTAATTCTGCTAAATTAAAGCCTGCGTTTTGTGCTAATTCTTCGAGTGTATTCCCCTTAAAGGCCGTTTCTTCAGCTATCGATTGGTTGACCAACTCGACAAAGTTACCTGGCGTCGTGTTAGCCCCTGGACCCGCTTTAGAAACTTCCATTTCTTTACCATCAGTAAAGGCATTTAAGGTCTTAGTGTCTACAAGAATGTAGTACATTCCCCCAACGTTATAACCAGCATTCGCCCATAAAACAGTGTCATAAACGGTGTCTTCATTAGTAAAACGCCGACCATTAGGATCAACCCACATCAATGGGGTCAATAAGACCCGTGTTAATGGATTATCAGAAAAACCTGCTAAATGCTTGCTTGAAGTCTTTTGCGTTACTTTTGACTTAGCTAATTGAGCTGCATGAATTAGGGCGTGAGGATCGATAACTACTCCCCCAGCTTTCTCCATTGAAAAGAGTCCTTCACCCATGCTAGGAACACCAAGTGAGCGCATCCGATCAGTGTGCATTACTTCTTTGATCTTTTCTTTATTAGCGCCAAAACCTCCCGTTGTAACAACAACAGCTTTAGCATTAATCATTACGGTTTCGTTATTTTCATCTTGAGCAACTAAGCCCTTAACCTCACCATTTTCTGTAATCAAGTCCGTCATCGTGGTATTGAAAAGAAATTCAACCCCTTTGGCTTCCAATGATTTTTGAATATTTTGATAACCCTGGTCCTTATTTTGATACATATGATAAGACCCACCTGCATATGGATTATCACGATGGGCAAATTGGGTGGTGTTGGCAGTTGGATTTAATTTAATTTCCATCCCCAAGCTCTCCACCTCTTCCAAGGTTTCCTTCGCATGTTCCACAATTCGACGAGTTAATGGACCATTATTCAAATAGTGGTTATATTCATTTAATTGTCGAATTGCTTCTTCAGTGGTTAATTTCAATCCTTCTGCCCGTTGTTCCTTCGTATCAATGGCAAAAAAACCACTGGAAATTTTTGTGTTACCACCAATTTGTGGTAATTTTTCAATTGCAATTACTTTTAGACCATTTGAGGCTGCGGCATCAGCAGCTGCTAAGCCAGCACCACCAGTCCCCGCAACAACAACATCCGTATCAAGATTCTTACTCATTTCAATATCCCCCTTTATTAGTCTTGGTCACGCTTACATTGTAAACGTGATAAAATGCACATGTAAATAAGCTTAATTATCTATTTAATTGTCTTAATTTATCTTTTTAAGGGGTCAAAAATGTTTAAACGCTATCATAATGGGGATTATATCGACAGTCCAAAGAGTTATTATCATAAGAATTCTACTAATCATTTTCATATTGAATTAATTGAATGTATCCATCCCTGTACCATTATTAATGGTTCTCGAATAATCATGCTTAATCAATATGACATTGTCTTATCCAGAAACTTCCGACACTTAAAAATTATCAACGGTCCTAATCGTAACTGTATCTACCACTTTGGCACTGACATTGTTTATCCGGAGCCACTAAATGATTACATGATCGGGAACAGTCCCATTATCCATGACCTGATGAATGAACAGGTCCATACCTTAACCTATATTACTTTTAATCATTTAGACGACTTGATTTGTCATCACTATCTGATGAATATTCGTATTTTTAATGCCAAATTAAATGAACCAATTATTGAATTTCAAAACCAACGTTTATGGGGCCTTTTATTTACTGAACTGCTCCGGCACTACGAATCTAAAATTAGTAAATTTGACTCTGACTTTCCCTCCAGCAATATTAAACACGCCAGCAAAATCTCCAAGTCCGGTAGCATCATGTCTTATATCCGACAACACAATGGTAATGTGACCTTAAATTCCGTAGCCACTCATTTTAAATATGAACCAGCTTACTTTTCACGTTTATGCAACAATCTATTTGAAACTAATTTCAGTGGAATACGCACCGAAATTCGAATGGAAGCCGCTAGCGACATGTTACAACTAACCGCTAAAAATATTGACGAGATCAGTGCTGAAGTCGGTTATAAAAACACCTCATCATTTATTAAACAATTTACGCAAAATTGTGGAATAACTCCACTTAATTTCCGTAAAAAATATCATAAATAGCTGTGCCATCAGAAAACTTTTCCCAGTTTGGGTAAACCTGTAAAGATATAAGTGCCGGGGTAGAGCAGTCCGTCAACAAACGGCTGCTTACTCCGATACTGTGTGTCAAGCAGTTCATTCATGGAAATTGTCTGGAGATATGACGGGTCTGATCACAACTGCATTTCTCTCTGCAATTCCTCAAAACCCTTAATATTTCCACCATTCTCGGATATGTACTACTTATAGTGTTTTTGAAAATAGGCTGTTCCGTATCTGCGCCAACAGATACATCCGGGACAGTCTTTTCTTTTTTATTTTCCATCCGTATCCTCTCCTTTCAAACCGCCAAGAATAACGGCAATCAACTCAATGACATTCAGTAGTTCCTCATCCACACTGTTTCCTGCTTCAATTCTGTGAGGACAGCGGCAAGTTCCGTTTTGAGTGCCTTGAATACTCTCTACCACTACGTCCTGATTCAGGCAACGGCGGTAGCAGTATTCCTCTTTGGCAACCCTGATAAGGCAACTACCTTGTTGATGAGGTCATTTTCTTCGGGCGATACCCGAAACCCTACTGTAATGTTTCTCTAACGGTTTTTGCCCCACACGGTCTGCAATCGCCACTGCTGAAAATCCCATATCAATCAGCAGGCTGATATAACTGTGACGTAAGTCATGGATACGGATTCGCTTTACTCCTGCGGCTTTCGCACCTCTGTCTATCTCGTAATGAAGATAACTTTTTTGTGACCGTAAAAATTCGGTCTTTCTTCTTCAGCCCGTAAAGCAACTGCAAATACTCCTGTATTTCTTCACAATGGGTGAAAGTCCCATCACAGGCACTTAGTGATGCTCTGGTCGAAATGTTCAAAGACCGACTCAAACCAGATAAAAAAGCCCTTAGCTATGAGTTTTACCCACAGCTAAGGGCTTCGTTTATAATATGGATTCGTTCAGAGCCACCTGTCAATCATTTTCTAACCATAAAGCCACTGGATTATAAGAATAATGACCGTTATCAATTCGTTATCAAAGGACTTCTTGAAGTGCCGCAAACCCACATAAACACTGGCTTTTTACCGTATTTCAATTTACTCCCACTCAATCGTCGAAGGCGGCTTAGAGGTCACATCATAGAGGATGCGGTTCACGTGGTCAACTTCATTGACAATCCGTACCGAAATCTTCTGTAAGACTTCCCATGGAATTTGGGCAAAGTCGGCGGTCATCCCGTCAATCGAGGTCACGGCCCGAATTCCAACGGCTTCATCATAGGTCCGGCCGTCACCCATCACCCCGACGGAACGAATCCCGGGCAGGACGGTAAAGTATTGCCAGATGCTTTCTTGCAGACCGGCCTTCTTGATTTCTTCACGCAGGATCGCGTCGCTTTCACGGACAATTTCCAGCTTTTCAGGGGTGACTTCCCCCAGCACCCGGATTCCCAGCCCCGGGCCCGGGAACGGCTGGCGCCACACGAGGTCGTGCGGGATCCCCAACTTTTCACCTAGTTCACGGGTTTCATCCTTGAACAAGGAGCGAAGTGGTTCAATTAGCTTGAAGCCCATCTTTTCTGGTAGGCCCCCAACGTTGTGATGCGACTTGATCGTCTGGGCGGTATCGGTCCCGGATTCGATCACGTCAGTGTATAAGGTCCCCTGGGCTAAGAAGTCGGCATCCTTCATCTTCTTGGCCTCTTCATCAAAGACAGCCACGAATTCCTTCCCGATCGTCTTACGCTTTTGTTCAGGATCACTAATCCCCTTAAGCTTACCCAAGAAACGGTCAGCTGCATCAACCTTGATGATGTGCACCCCAAGATCGGCGCTCAGGGCCTTCATCACGGAGTCGGCCTCGTTCTTACGTAACAGGCCGTGGTCAACGAAGATACACGTTAGCTGGTCGCCAATCGCCTTGTGGATCAAGACGGCGGTCACCGAGGAGTCAACTCCCCCGGAAAGCCCCAGGATAACCTTCTTGTCGCCAACCGTTTGGCGAATTTCATCAACCTGCATATCGATGAAGTCATCCATCGACCAATTGGCCTCAGCCCCGCATACGTCAAAAGCGAACTTCTTTAAGATATCCAGCCCGTATTCGGTATTACGTACTTCAGTGTGGAATTGGAGTCCGTACAGCTTTTGGGCATCATTGGCCATTGCTGAAATTGGGCAGTTCTTACTGGTGGCCACTACATCAAAGCCTTCCGGCACGGCAGTTACCCGATCCCCGTGACTCATCCAAACGGACTGTTCCTTTGGCAAGCCCGCAAACATTACGGCGTTATCCTTGATAACTTCAATGTCAGCCCGCCCGTATTCGGAATCATCAGCACCTTCTACCTTTCCCCCGAGATCGTACGCCATCAGCTGCATCCCGTAGCAAATCCCCAAAATCGGAATCCCAAGCTTATAGATTGCAGGGTCAACCGTGAAGGCCCCTTGATCGTAGACACTGTTTGGTCCCCCGGAGAAGATGATTCCCTTTGGGTTGATCTGCTTGATTTCTTCGGCCGTGATCTTGTGGGACAAGAGCTCGGAGTAGATCCCGAAGTCCCGGATCCGGCGGGTAATCAGCTGGTTATACTGGCTCCCGAAGTCAAGCACAATGATCTTGTCGAAGGCATCAAGATTAATGTTTGCCAAATTTTCCACCTCTTTATATTTTCTTCAAACGTCCTAATTATTGTACGGTTTTCACCTTATTTGGTCAATGGTACGGGCCCTATTTTGCTTGATTCCCTGCTAATTAAAAACAATCGCCCCGCTGATTTTGGTTTTAAGCCGCCGTTTGCTTCGGTCGCCGTTAGACTTTCTTAAGAAGGGCTAGCTTTTTCAATAAAAATCGCTAGACTTCTCGCCCCATTCAAGCCAAGTCGCTACAATTGAATGATACCTGAATCCTGACCAAAAGCCTGTTATAATAAGGTCAATTTACTAAAGGAATGATCAATGATGGATATTTACGGAACGGCCACCCCTCACCTACCCCAGCTTCTCGATCAGGTAATGGACCGGATCCGCGACCTCTCGAACAAGGAGGTTGCCAACGATCGGCCCAAGCTGTACGAACACCTGATTGGACGGGTTAAGGCCCAAGCTAGTATGGAAGAAAAATGCCGCCGTAAGGGCTACCCAGTAACGCCGGAGTCCGCTTTAACTAAATGCAAGGACGCAATTGGGATTCGTGTTGTCTGCAACTTCATCGACGACGTTTACCGCTCAATTGACCGAATCAAGAACGCGGATTGGTGCACGGTGGTTGAGGAAAAAGACTACATCACCAACGCCAAGCCCAATGGCTACCGGTCCTACCACTTAATCTTAGACGTTGAGACTGACCTACCTGATTACCTAGGCCAAGCCCCCAGCCACTACTTTGTGGAAATCCAGTTACGGACCATCGCCATGGATTCATGGGCGTCGTTAGAACACGAAATGAAATATAAGCACCACGTCAACGACCCGGAACGGATCGAAAAAGAGCTCCGACGCTGTGCTGATCAACTGGCTTCTTGCGACGTACAGATGCAAACAATCCGCCAGCTGATTAACGAATCAAATTAAGGAGGACGCTTGCTTATGAACATCCTTTTAGCAGAAGATGAACAACAACTCTCACGGGCCCTGGTAACGGCCATGAAGGCCACCGGCTACGAAGTCGACCCAGCCTACAATGGCCAGGAAGCAGTTGAATTAGCCGCCCAAAACGCCTACGACGTGATTATCTTAGACATCATGATGCCCAAGTTAAACGGGATCGAGGCCTTAAAACAGCTTCGTCAGCAGGGTAACAAGGCCTACGTGATCATGCTAACGGCAATGGCCGAAATCGATGATCGGGTGACCGGCCTTGATGCCGGCGCCGACGACTATTTAACCAAACCCTTTTCCTTAAAGGAACTCCTGGCCCGCTTACGCTCCTTAGAACGGCGTAGCGACGATTATCAAGAAGATGTGTTAAACTTCGCTGACATCACCTTGGACAACGACGAGCAGCGCCTGGAAAGCCACAACTCAATCGCCCTCTCCGGTAAGGAAACCAAGCTTTTAGCCTACTTCATGAAGAACCCGGGCAAGGCCCTATCAAGCGAGCTTCTGCTTGACCAGGGCTGGGATAAGGACGATGAAGCCGACGAAACCGACCTTTGGATCTACATCTCTTACCTGCGTCAAAAACTACGATCTGTCAACGCCCACGTAACAATTATTGGTGAAAAAGGAGGGCCGTTTACCCTCGCCCAAACAACCGCATAGGAGGTGGCGCTAATGATCCAAAAATTCCGCCGCCGCTTCATTGCCATGTCAACGGGGGCCCTCTTCATGGTCCTCGTGACCATTCTGAGCGGAATGCTTTCGATTTCTTATTACAAGGCCTCCCAGGAGGTCACCAACGTCTTAAACATCCTCGCCAGCCACGATGGCATGATTGACAAGAAAAATGCCATCCAGATTACCGGTAAGCAGCGCTTTGGCCCCAGCACCAGCCAGGAAAGCCTCTTTCAGTACCGCTACTTCACGGTCTTCTTTGATAAAAATGGCGACATCTCTAAGGTCGAAAGAACCCACATTGCCACCGTTGACCAGGATACAATCAAGGACATGGCGCACTCGGCCTACAAGCAAAAGCGTAACCGCGGCCACACCGACTTTGGCGGCACTACCTACGCCTATAAGCTAACTAAGAAGTCCTCCGGCGCTGCTTCAATTATTTTCTTGGACGAATCGGTTATCATGGCCTCTCCTAACGAATTAATGAAGATCGCCGCCCTCTTAGGCGGTATCAGCCTAATCTTCTTTACCCTGGTTCTAATTGCCTTCTCCAACCGGGCAATCCAGCCAATCATCGAGGCCGAAAAGCGGCAAAAGGAATTTATCACTAATGCTGGTCACGAGTTGAAGACTCCGCTTGCGATCATTGAAACAAATACCGAACTATCAGAAATGATTAGTGGCGAAACCGAATGGACTACCAGCAATAAGCAGCAGGTCGAACGTTTGACCCACCTGATCAACACTTTAATCTCCCTGGCCCGCTTTGACGAACAGCCTGAAATGACCATCACCACCATTGACGCCTCCACGACCGTTCAGCGAGCTGCCGGTAGCTTTGAAACGATGATCACTCACGAGGGGAAGCAGTTCAGCACCAAGATTACCCCAAACATCAAGGTCCGTGCCGACGAAAACTACTTTTACGAGCTGTGCAACATCCTGTTGGACAATGCCAATAAGTACTGTGACGACCAAGGCAAAGTTTCCGTCCTGCTGTGGGAAAACAAGACCACCCACAGCGTCACCCTCGAGGTCGGTAACACCTACGCGGACGGGAAGGCGATTGACTACACTAAATTTTTCAACCGCTTCTACCGCGACGACACCTCCCATAACTCGACCAAAAAGGGCTTTGGGATTGGCCTTTCGATGGCCCAGACCCTTGTCCACGCCTTCAAGGGTAAGATCAGCGCCCGTTATAAGAACAACACCCTCTACTTCACGATCAGGCTGAAGATGGCTAAGTAAAAGAAAAGGAGCGATGACAGTTTTTGGCCATCGCTCCTTTTTTATCATACGTTTTCACGTGAAACTAATCTTCCCGTAGGTACACCCGATCAATGTAGTGGTGCTCCGTTTTATGCAAGATCACGTCGGCCCGGGTTCGCGTCGGTAAAATGTAGTCATTTAAGTTTGGCAGGTCAACGTCTTTCCAGACCCGCTTAGCCATCTTAAAGGCCTCCTCACGGTCGCCCTGGGCGTAAGGATAGTAGTAGTTAGTCGGATCCTGGAAGGCAGTATCTAACAGCATCCCGAACCGTTCCAGATACCACTTCTCTACCAGGCTGGCGTCGGCATCGACATAAACTGAAAAGTCAAAGAAGTCCGACACGTACAGGCGCTGGGTGGTCGGTAGTTGTAAGACGTTAATCCCCTCGACAATTAAAATATCCGGTTTGTAAATTGTTTGCGGACGGTCCTCTAACACATCGTAAACCGAGTGGGAATAGGTTGGCGCCATCACCCGGTCCTTGCCGGCGTTGACGTCGTTCATGAAGGTCAGGAGCCGGTCCATGTCGTAGGACTCAGGGAAGCCCTTGCGTTCCATGATTCCACGCCGCTTCAGCTCGGCGTTAGGGTACAAAAAACCGTCGGTCGTGATCATTTCGATCCGCCGATCCGGCATCAGGCGCTTAAGCAAAATCTGCAACAACCTTGCCGTGGTACTCTTACCAACCGCCACCGAGCCAGCGATCCCGATAATGTATGGAATCCGGCGCGAGGACTTCCGCAAGAAGGTCATCTTTTGCAGCTGCATCTGCTGGTAGTTTTGGTACTGGAGCTGGATCAGTTTAATCAACGGCAAGTAAATATCCTGGACATCGCCCAGTGAAATTTGGTCGTTTAAGGACTTGATCTCATCCAGGTTCTCCTGGGTTAAAAAGGAGATTTCGCTTGGAAAGAAGCTGTGCCAGGTTTGCCGATCAAACTGATCGTAATTAATCCATTCGTCCATTTTTATTTCTCCGTTCGTTTCGATGGCCCCTACATTCTAACATAAGTAATCACGTGCAATCCCGTCAAATAACCTGTAAAGTGTTAGGAAAAAAGGAGTACTTGAATTGACACTTACCGCCAAGACCGTTACCAGGCACCTGCCAGCTTACCAGGAACTGTACCGGCTCTACTTACGGGCCTTTCCCAAGGCGGAACGGGTTCCGTGGTCGTGGCTGATGATCAAGGCCCGCTCTCCCCGGGCTCGTTTCACCGCCTACTTTGACAGTGAAGAACTCGTCGGCTTTACCTACCTGATTACGGGGGCCAAGGTTAATTACCTAATGTACCTAGCCGTTAACGATCAGGTCCGTTCCAAGGGCTACGGCAGCCAGATTCTTGCCTGTCTAACGGCTGCCTATCCAAAAAGGGAGCTCGTGCTTGAAATCGAGCACCCTGATAAAAATGCCGAAAACGCCCCGCAACGAATGGCTCGGCTCCGCTTCTACCTCAGGAATCACTTTCACCAGACTAGCCACCTGTTTGAAGACGGTCCAACAACCTACCAGTTACTGGCCACCGACCCTCAGATCGATCCTGCCGTTATTTATAAGCACCACTTCCGCTGGTTTGCCTGGCCCCTTGGCTGGCTTTACCCGGCACCAAAGCCGATAGAATAAGAAGAGCGAGACTGCGACAAAACTGTCACAGTCCCGCTCTTTTTAGTCACTAACTACCCAAAAGCGGGTCACCCCCGAATAAATAGTGGCGCCCCGCTTTTAATCCAAATTAACGATTAATTATTTGGGAATTTCAATGTCTTGTTGGCGATTTCCGGCGCATCGGTCGTGTAATCATCAAACAAGGACTTCCAAGCATTTTCGGCCAGCAAACTAGTCTTGTCCTTCTTTTGGGCCTTCTTTAAGTTTGCCAGACTCTTTTTGACGTTGTAAGTGTAGCTCGACTTATTGACCTTGGTAAAGTTTGGCAGCTTGTAGAAACGCAAGAGGTCACCATTGATCACCTTATCGGACAAGGCCAGGTCGGTTGTGACGTACTTTTGAATCTTATCGATCTCTTGCTTTTGCTTAGCCGTCATCTTCGTGATCTGCTTTCCAGTGGCGGTGTAGTAGTAATCGCCACCGTACTTAGTGTAGGTCTTGGAGACCCAGTCGCCGTTTCTAAATGGTACGATCTGGTTACGTTGCGGACTTAAGAGGTCCTGACCAAACTGGATATACTTGTCAGAAGAGATCCCCAGCAGATCTTCAATCGTTGGTAAGACGTCGATTTCACCCCCGTAGGTGTGGTCGATGCCCCCCTTCAAGCCTTCCATGTTGATCATGAACGGTACTTTTTGGAACATGGCCAGGTCGTAGTTATTAACCGACTTCTTACCCAAGATCTTGGCGATCGCCGCCTTGTGGTTATCGGAAATTCCGTAGTGGTCCCCGTACAGGATCAAGACAGAATTCTTCCGCAGCCCCGTCTTGTCTAGGTAATTAAGCAGCTCGCCAATTGACTGGTCGAGGTAGTGAGCGGTTTGAACGTACGGGTCAACCGTGTCGTCACCCGTTGTTAACTTCGGGAAATCGGAGTCTTCGCTGTGAATGATGTACGGATAGTGGTTAGTAACCGTAATCAGCTTAGCGTAAAACGGCTGTGGCAGTTGCTCGAGGTATTTAGCTGAGTACTTCAAGAACAGCTTATCCTTGGTCCCGTAACCGACATCGGAGTCTTTGACGGTCGGGAAGAAGTCCTTTGAGAAGAAATACTGGTAGCCAAAGGACTTGTAGGCGTTATCCCGATTCCAGAAGGATGGAACGTCCCCGTGGAAGGCCGCGGTGGTGTAACCAAGCTTCTGCTCTAAGAGGGCCGGTGCCGCCTGGAAGGTGTTTGTGGTCCCATCAATTGTCATCGCCGATCCTTCCGGAAGACCGAAGAGGGAGTTTTCCAGCATCATTTCGGCGTCGGAAGTCTTCCCCTGCCCAACTTCGTGGAAGAAGTTATCAAAGGCCAGCGTGTCGCTTGAGTGGTAGAGCTTGTTTAAATTCGGTGTTACTTCTTGGCCGTCAACCTTGTAATCGATCACCCACTGCTGGAGGCTTTCCAAGTGGATGATGAAGATGTTCTTCCCCTTGGCCACCCCTTCGTATTGAACGTTGGGACCAGCATAATGGGACTTCAAGAACTTCTGTACCGGCGCCAGATCTTTAGCGCTAGACTTGGCCTTAATAGCACTGGTTTGGGTGGTCTTAATCCCATCGTAAATGGTGTAGGCCTCTAACCCCAGGTACTTAACAATGTAGTTAGAGTCAAACGTCCGGGTCAAAAGCTGACTCCGGTCGCTTTCCGCCATTCCGAGGTTGGCGCCAAACAAGATAAAGCCCAGTGCCGTAAAGGTAGCGGCGTAACGAATCTTGAAGTAGCGCATGTCAACCCGGACAACATGGAAGAGGAGGATGACAATCATGATCACCACGTCTAAGTAGACAAAGAAGTCCGATGGCTTGACGATCTCGGCCAAACTCTTCCCCAGGTTGTTTGAGGTTGACCCCGACCCCTTAATCACGTTCATGGTGATGAAGTCGGAAAATTCACGGTAATAGAGAATGTTGGCAAACAACCACATGGACAAGAGCAGGTCCACAATCACCATCACCCAGTAGGAAAGCCGCCCCCGAAAGTACAGCCCAATTCCCAAAAAGACGATTGCACTGGGGATCGTATTGAAGGCTAGCAGGAATTCCTGCACCGGCCCGGTTGCTCCCAGGGTGAATTTTGTTTGATACGCCCAGTAACTCTTGATCGCAAACAAGAGCACCGCTAGAAGAAAGAACCCGAGCTTAGTATTGAAGACTGCCCGGATCTTTCGGAGCGCTGTTTTCATAATTATGTTCCTCCATCAAAAATATCAACAGTCTCTATCATACAATAATCCCACTCATTCGCAATTACTTAACTGCTTTTTCGTAAATGCTTAAGAATTTTCAATTTCCCGGGAAATAAAGTCGGAATAAAACGGCAGCTCCCCGACTTAAATTCGATGGAATTAACCATTTACCTGTAAGGCGCACAGGTGTATGATCAATCCCGGACTTATAATGAGAGAAAGAAGAATATGCGCAATGAAAATTTCCCAATCTCGGGCCAACATCATGCTGGTCATCGTGGCTATTTTATGGGGGAGCTCCTACGTTTTTGCCAAGCAGGTCGTTGATGCCGGTATGCAGTCAGGCCTGATTAACGGTTGCCGGGGTACCTTCTGTATTGCGGCCGGCTACCTGCTCTTTCACACCAAGATCAACAAAATGAGCCGGCGTGACCTCAAAATTGGCCTGACCGCCGGGGTGATTAACTTCTCCGGCTACTACCTGCAAACGGCCGCCCTCCGTTACACCACCCCGGCTAAGAACGCCTTTTTAACCACCATGTACGTGGTGCTCGCCCCCTTCATCCTCTGGCTCTTCTGGCACCAGGCGCCCCGGCGTAAGGATTACTTTGCCATCGCCCTGGCCGTGATCGGAATGGCCCTCCTGTCTGGTATTTCGCCAAGTAGCTTCACCCTGCAACTAGGCGACTTATTGACCCTGGTATCGGCGATCTTTTGGGCCCTGCAGCTGATCTACTTTGCCAAGTTCGCCTCGACGGTTTCGTCACCATGGATTGTCATCTTCTTAATCGGCCTGGTTCAGGGCAGCTTGGGCTGGCTTTGTGCCCTCTTGTTTGAGCGGCCAAGCTTTGCCCATGTCCACTGGGTGCAGGCCCTGATCCCGTTGGCTATCTTGGCAATCGTGGTTACCTTCTTAGCCCAAGGGATGCAAATCACCGCCCAGCACTTCACCACCCCAACGGCGGCGGGAATCATTTTAATGCTTGAATCACTCTTCGCCTCCCTAATGTCAGTTGCCCTAGGCTTCGACCGCGTGACGCCCCAACTGATTATCGGCGGAATCATTTTGATCTTAGCCAACTTAATCATGCAAATCGATCTGGCCAAGATCCCCCTTGCTAGGCGCCAAACACCTAACCGCCTAAATTAACCCTAACCACAATCCCCCCTAACACTTGGATTTCACCCAGGCGTTAAGGGGGATTAATTTATTTACTCAGTTTGGTAGAGCTGACTCGGAATCTGGCTAATCAGCTCGGTAACCGGACCAACACTGGTCACGGTCAGGGCGTGCATTGCCCGGGAGCAAATCGTGTAGACCAACTGACGCTCTTCATCACCATGGTACTTTTCTTTATTTGCATCCCACACGATTACGGCGTCAAACTCCAGCCCCTTGGCCAGATAGGACGGTACCACAATCGTCCCCGGCACTAGGCGCTGATTTTCGGTCTGGATTAGGGTTACCTTTTGGCCGGCCTCCTTCAAAAGGGCGGCAATTTGCTTAGCGTCGGCTAGGGTCTTGGCGATTACGGCTGTCGTGTCGTGTTCAGCCTGGTCGGCCTCCAAGGTGGTTAGCACCTGGTTGAGGGCCACTTGCTCACTCTGGGCGGTTAGGACCCGTGGTAGCTGCCCCGTTCGTTCAAAGGCCTCAATGGCCTCCCCATCCTTTAGGATCGCCTTAGTAAAGTCGGTGATCTGCTTGGTCGAACGGTAGGAGCGAGTCAGCTGAATAACCTTGGTCTTCTCCGGGTCAAACATTGTCCCAAGCTGTTGTAAGAGTCCCCGGGCGTTATTGTGAGTAAAAATAGCCTGGTTTAGGTCCCCTAAGAGGGTGAAGCGGGCCTTAGGGAAACTAAACTTCAGGTAGGCCAACTGGAAGGCATCGTAATCTTGAACCTCATCGATAAAGACGAAGCGGATCTCGCGCTGTCCACGCTTGCCAGTTAGCAGGTCATACAAGTAGAGGTAGACACTGATCCCGTTGGAACTCATTCGCCCATCCTTCAAGGCCGCCAGCTGGTCTTGAACGTAACCATCCCACTCCTCTTTGGTCAGACCAAAATCTGCTAGCTTGACCAGCTTGGGCGTTACCCGTAACAAGTGAATGTATTGAGCGTTAATGTTCATCCAGCGATTGTGGTCGATCGCCTTTTTAATCGGCTTAAAGGCCTCCATCACAATCCGGCGGGCTAGGTACTTATTTTCAGCCTCTTCGTCCTTAAACTCGCCCCCGTGCTCATGATAGATAACATCCAGCTCCTCTTTACTCATGGTCTGGATCCGGTTTTCAACCCACTTAGTACGCATCTCACTGGAAATCCGCCGGTTCAGCATCCTGACCAGCTCCTGCTTGGTGGCGTCCAGGCGATTGCCCAGGTTGTAGTTTTGGTTAAAGGAGTAGTAGAGCTCGGCAATTTTTTCCTTACTAAAGAAGACCTTCTTGTTAAATAGCAGGTTCTTGAAGTGCAGGTGTTTATCGAAACCTAAGCGCTTGGCGTAGCGGGTCACGGCGTTGAAGTAGGTTAGGCTGGACAATAGTTGGCTGGCCCGGGCACTAACTCCCTCTTGGTCGGCTAAGAAGCGCTCTTGGATCGTTGCCACCTTCAAGCGGGGAACCCGCCGGTTGACGTACTGGTAGTAGGTCAGCTGGACCATGTTGTGTTCACCCAGTTCCGGAAGAACTTGGTCGATATAGTCGTTAAAGAGCTGATTGGGGCTAAACAAAATTACCTGCGAGGAATTTAAGTTTCCCCGGTAGCGGTACAAAAGCCAAGCAACTCGCTGCAAGACGGCAGCCGTCTTCCCACTGCCGGCCGCCCCCTGAACGAATAACAGATCGGCGTCTGTGTTTCGAATAATTCGGTTTTGGGTCCGCTGAATCGTGGTGACAATGCTCTTCATCTTGGTCGAGGAATGGTTATTTAAAGCCGCCAAGAGCATCTGGTCGGTTACCGTTTCGGCCGTGTCGTAGAGGGTGACAATCACCCCATCCTCAATTTGGAACTGGCGTTTTAACTTAACATTGACGGTCTGTTGGCCATCTGGGGTGTCATAAGAGACCTCGCCCAGCTCCCCCTCGTAATAAATTGACGAGATGGGCGCCCGCCAGTCATACACTAAGAAGTGGTCCGGCGAATCAGCAAAGGAGGCCAGGCCGATGTAGATTGTTTCGGGTTCTTGGCCGGACTGTTCAGTGAAGTCAATCCGGGCAAAGTAGGGCTTTGCCTCCAGGCGGCGGAAGGTTTCTAGCCGGTCGGCCGCGTGCTGCCAGGAGTTTTCCCGCTCGTCAAGGAGCTGTTGTTGGGCGCGCACCGACATCGCCGTGTCCATCATCCCTGAGTAGGTCGTGGTGTTCATGCGGATCTCGTTAAAGTCGCCACTGATTGTATCAATGTCTTTTTTAGCGGACTTAATCTTTTGGCTCGCTTCCTGTTCGGCGGCCTTAATTTTGTCGATCACTTGGTCCAGGTGGGCCTGTTCACGTGCTTGCGTTGCGTCAGTCAAATCTATCGCTCCTTTATATCCGTAAGTCGATCTGATTATTATAGCACGATCAGTGGAATGATACCCGAACGATGCTTTTCAAATTTTTGTTAAACTTATAATTTGGTTGATGAAATTATTCGCCCTAACTAATGATTACACCTAAAATAGATTTAAACACCACACGAAAAGAGGCCCCCTTATGATGAACCAGATAATCTACGGATTAACCCATATCCCAGAAATCATCATCCCCCTATTTCAATATACCGGTAACTGGGGCTACCTGTGTCTTTTCCTAATTACCTTCATGGAGACCGGGCTAGTCATTTTTCCCTGGCTTCCCGGTGAATCCCTGATTTTTGTCGCAACCTCGCTAGCAGCCGTTTCGACTAACCAAATCCGCATTGAAATCTTACTCCCGGGCTTTTTCATTGCCGCCTTGATTGGTGATACGGTCAACTACCTGATCGGTACCAAGATTATCAAGTGGCCCTGGCTATTTCGGCGTATCAACGGCCCCAACCTGGTGCGGGCCCGGACCTTTTTTGAGCGCCACGGGATTAAAGCCATTATTTTTGGACGCTTTGTCCCCCTCATCCGGACCTTCGTCCCGCTGATCGCTGGATCATCGGCCATGAAACCCCGCCGTTTTTTGATCGGTAATCTAATTGGTTCCGCCTTATGGGTTCTCCTTGCCGGGGTGGCGGGCTATTACTTTGGCTCGATCAGCTTTGTCAAAAACCACTTCTCCTTAGTCTTATTGGCAATTATCTGCCTTTCCTTTTTACCAGCCGCCATTGTCTGGGGAATTAATCGCCTGCGCCGTCACATTATCAAGAAAAGGGGACCCTTTTAAGATCCTGGCCCCCGCATTGACTAACAATTTCTGGTATACTTACCTTTAAATGACAGGCGCTAACAACACATTCAGCAAGCGCCATTCAGTAAATTAAAACGATTGCGAGGAATACTTATCTATGGCAATTAACGTCTACTTTGTTCGCCATGGCCAAACCTACTTTAACCTCTACCATCGGATGCAGGGCTGGTCTGATTCACCACTAACCGAAAAGGGGCTTGCTGATGCCGCCCGGGCAGGAAAGGCCTTAGCTAAGATTAACTTTGACTACGCCTTTTCTTCAGACCTGAAGCGGACAGTGGAAACAGCGCATGAACTATTAGCCAACCACCCGGGAACGCTTAAAGACGCCACCCCCGATGCAGCTTGGCGTGAGGAATTCTTCGGCTACTTTGAAGGGCTCAACTCCGATGCCTCCTCCTTCACAATTTCCCGCCAGTACCGGACTTTTGAAGAGATGATCGTAAACTACGGGGTCGAAACCACCCGCAATAAGATTGCCGCTACCGATCCCTTTGAGCAGGCTGAAGACAACGAGACTTTTTGGAAGCGGCTGGAACCGGGCTTTCAAACCCTGCGCAAGCTCCCGGATGGTTCCAACGTTCTTGTGGTCTCCCACGGGATGACGATCCGTTCAATCGGCAGCCGCTTTGGCAAGGGGGCTGAATTTACCGCTCAACCACAAAACGGCGCCTTAACCAAGCTAGTCTTAGATCAAGGCGGCGCCCACTTTGCCTTTTATAACCAACTCCAGGTTCCTGAATAGATAGAGATAGATAGGGGGAAATTTCACCTCAATGGATACTGCCATTCCCAGTGAAAAAGTGATTATCATTGGCTTGAACACTGGCCAACAAAACTACGAATACTCAATGCTTGAACTTGCCGAGCTGGCTCAAGCCAACCACATGGAAGTTATCGACCGCCTTGACCAGACCCTCGACCGGCCTAACGCTGCCACCTACTTTGGTAAGGGAAAGGTCGAGGAATTAACCCAGTTTGTCACCGCTGAACAGGCGACCACCATCGTCGCTAACGACGAACTCACTCCGAGCCAGCTGGCCAATCTGACCGAAGCCACCGGTGTCCGGGTAATCGACCGGACCGCCTTGATCTTAGAGATCTTTGCTCAACGGGCCCAAAGCCGGGAAGCCAAAATTCAGGTTCAAATCGCCCAGCTCCAGTACCGCCTGCCCCGATTACACACGGCGGCTAACCAGTCCTTAGACCAGCAAACCGGTGGGGGGGCCGGCTTTGCCAACCGTGGTTCTGGGGAAACCCAGATCGAAATGGACCGCCGGGTGATCCAAAAGCAAATCAGCCACCTGCGCAACGAGCTCAAGGAAATCACCAAGTCCGAAGAAACCAAACGGGCTAAGCGCAACCGGGCAACCATTCCGACCGCGGCCCTCGTCGGCTATACCAACGCTGGTAAGTCAACGATCATGAACCAGTTGGTTGACCGCTACGGGGTGTCAGCTGAAAAGAAGGTCTTTGAAAAGGACATGCTCTTTGCCACCCTGGACACATCAGTCCGCCAGTTAACCCTGCCGGACCAAAAGCGTTTTCTGTTATCTGATACGGTCGGTTTCGTTTCTAAGTTACCAACCCACCTGATCGAGGCCTTCAAGTCAACTCTAGCTGAAGCGGCCAGCGCCAATCTGCTGATTCAGGTGATTGACTACTCCGACCCCCACCACGAAGAAATGATGGCTACCACCGATGAAACCCTGCGTCAAATCGGGATCGAAAATATCCCAATGGTCTACGTCTTTAACAAGGCTGATAAGACCGATATTGCTTTTCCAACCATGGAGGGGGAAAACCGGATCATTGTTTCGGCCAAGCAGGAGCCTTCTATCGACCTGATTGTCAAGGTCATCCGCCAGCACCTCTTCAAGGACTACCAGGAAGCTACCCTGCTGGTCCCCTTTGCCGACGGCCACGTGGTTTCCTACTTAAACGAACATGCCAACATCTTGGATACCGACTACCTGCCCGACGGTACCAAGCTCCGGCTTGAAATTGCCCCCCAGGATCTGCAGCGATTCCAAAAGTACTTACTAAGTGAATAAATAACGAACCCCCGAAGTTGGACTCTTTATCCAACTTCGGGGGTTCGTTTCGATGCTGAAACCTCTTTTTATTCTGCTATTTGCCAGCCCCACCTTCATTATCGGCTTCCCCGCTGGCCCACACCTTAGTGGCATAAACTGAATTGAACAAGAGGGCGGCCTGCAAGGCAACTTGCGACAGGTTGGCTCCCAAGGAACCAATTTGGGTCGCCCCAATCATTACCTGAACGGCCAAAATCCCCCAGTAAATGATGTTAGCTAGGTTAACCACAATCCAAAGCGACCAGTTTTCTTGGAACTTGAGGATATACAGCACCTGTGCAATGAAGGAGACGACAAAGTTAATCGAATCAAAGTACGGTAACTGACCATGAACCTGTGCTAAGATCCACCAGCCTAGTGCCCAGGCAACAAAGGCCCCACCAAAGATTAAGAACCGGGTCTGCGCGGAAAAACGCTTGGTGGCCTCATCGTGCCCCCACATGAACCAGCCAATCGGTTGGGAGATCACGTAGAAGATGTCCATGGCAAACGAGCCGTAAGCGTGCGAGATCCAGGCTACGTAGGTCATCGCCAAGCACTGAATGACCCCAAAGATGAATGAAATCTTACGCCCCTTCATTCCGTAAACCAGGCATAGGGTCCCAAAGATCCCTGAAATCATCCCGATCACACTGTCAGGTGCAATTAGGTACACGATCACTTGTAGGGCGATCAGGATGCTGACGTACCCAACCTCAAACGGTTTCCAATTGGTAAAAAGCTGGTTATACCACCAGCCGTGGCTTTGCTTTTCCATTAGACTCCTCCTTGTCAACAACAATCATTAATATCAATACCATCATAATCGGGGCGTTCCGCTTTTAATGACAACTTTAGGCAGAAGTCCCGTGACTTTAGTCATGGGATGAATGCCCCTACTCAACGTCCTTAATGGGCGTTTTCTTTTTGCTCAGCATTGTATTTTTGATCGTTGATATATTTCTCAACGACTTCCTTGCTCATGTTGCCAAGCGTACTCATGTAGTAACTTGAAGACCAGAGATGACCGCCCCAGTATTGCGACTGACGAATCTCAGGGTGTCGTTGCAAGAAAATAAAAGCACTTCGCCCTTTGAGGGCTTTGATTGCACTGGCCGGGGCTTTGCTAGGAGCAAAACTAATCAGCACATGGACATAATCGAGCATGATTTCTATTTTTTCGATTGTAATCTGATTATCGTTAGCAACCTGTTGTAAGATTTCCTTCATTTCATTAGCTAAATTTTCGTCACTAAAAGTAGCATGACGATACTTGGTTACCCAAATGAGGTGGTAGTG
>NZ_BCAH01000038.1 GCF_001293735.1 Limosilactobacillus gorillae
GAGGGGGCCCTCCCATTTTTAATTTCTTATCGTTAATTTACTTGTCACTTGCTTCAACGATCGGCAGGGTGATACGAAAAAGTGAACCAGAGCCCAGTTGACTTTCAACCGTTACCGTCCCATGGTATCCCTCCACTAGTCGCTTGGCAATTGCTAACCCCAGGCCATTACCGCCCTTCTTGCGGCTCCGTGCTTTATCAACCCGGTAAAAGCGATCAAAAACCCGGTTTAGATTCTCCTGGGAGATCCCCTCCCCGAAGTCCTGGACTCCAATTTCAACTGCTTGCATGTTGCGTGAAAGCGACAGGTGTATTTCCTTACGCTCCGTCGAATACTTAACAGCGTTATCACACAAGATAATCAAAATCTGTTCAAGGTGGTCCCGGTAAACTGGAACCAAGAGGTCTTCATCCAAATCATCATCCAAACTAAAGTGGAAATCGGGGTGAATCATCCGAAAGTTATCGTAAACCTGGTTAACCAGCTTTTTAACGTGGGTAGTGGCATTCCTAAAGTTAACTTCCACCTGACCCGCGCGTGTTAGGTCCAGCATTTCCCCGATCAGAGTGTTCATCCGGTTGGTTTCAGCAAGTGCCGCGTTGATTGACTCCTCCAGCTGCTTAGGATCATCCTTCCCCCACCGCTGCAATAGCTGCATGTGTCCTTGAATGATGGCCACCGGGGTCCGCAACTCGTGTGAAACATCACCAACGAACTGGGACTGCTGATCAATGTAGCGCTGCGTCCGATCAATCATCTCATTGAACATCCAAGCCAGTTCACCAAGTTCATCGGTTCGACTTGTAACGGGTACCCGTTTATCTTTCGTGGGGTCATCACGTAAAACCTCCACCGTTTCTTGAATGTCATTAAGGGGTCGTAACAAGAAGTAGGATAAGAAATACCCCATCAACCCAGAAAAAATTACGACCAAGATGAGGGCTAGCACCGAAATTAATTCCAAGTGCCGGTAATGCTGGTAATAGTTATCCAGGTTGTTTTCAACCTGCAGGTAACCAATCATGCGGTAGTTATCAGCACTAAGAATTGGCTCCCGCCCAATTAGGTACTGATGATTTTTGCCGTCGGCCATCTTGATGGTTTGGGTACTAACTTTTTTAAAGCCCTGGTTCTCCTTACCAGTTGAAAAAAGTTCCTTCCCACTCTGATCGTAAACCGTTACAGTCAAGTGCCCATCTGATAACCCCTGAATCACCGGCCGCTGGTAAATCGTTCCGCCGTCATTTCCTTCTGGGGTTAAGACATTGTCTTTTAGTGTCTGGTTGACTTTAGCCACTGTTAATTCACTGCTCGTGGACTTTCCTAGCTTTTGGCTGATTGTCACTAGCGACTGAGTTAGGGTTTGGCGTTCCTGGCTCAACAAATCCTGTGTGAACGAAGAAAAGAGAACCATGATCACCACTAAGGAAATGATTAACGATCCCAACGCCGTTCCCAAAGCCCACTTTAGCTTAAGAGAGAAAAAATGCTTCCTCCTTTTTTGTTCGTCCATCACAGCCACCTACCCTACCTAGGAGCGAATTACGTAACCAGTCCCACGAACGGTCTGAATATAGCTCTTTTCGCCGGGCCGGTCAATCTTGTTTCGCAGGTATCGGATGTAAACATCGACTACGTTAGTTTCAACCTTGGAGTCATAGCCCCAAACCTTGGACAGAAGTTCCTTTCGGGACATTACCACGTTGATATTTTCCATCAGAATCAAGAGCAATTCGTACTCACGCTTAGTTAGGTTGATCACCTCGTCACCACGCCGGACAACCCGGTTTTCCTTTTCGATCGTCAGATCTTGATAGGTGACGGTTGTTTGGTGGACACTGTTAGCATCACCTTCGATCGAAATCCGACGTAAAAGAGCCCGAACCCGAGCCAATAGTTCTTCAATAGCAAACGGCTTAACGATATAGTCATCAGCCCCATGATCTAAGCCTGAAACCCGGTCAATGACGGAATCACGCGCGGTCATAATAATAATGGGGGTATCCTTCACTTCCCGAACCCGGCGGGCAACTTCTAAGCCGTTTAATTCCGGTAGCATCAGATCCAATAAGATGACGTCAAAATCCTGGTTTAAGGCCGCATCTAACCCCTGACGACCGTCCAGTTCAACGTCCGTTTCGTAACCATCGTGCTTTAGTTCTAGCTCAACAAAGCGCGCCAGGTTTTCTTCATCTTCAATAATTAAAATCCGACTCATAGCATTTTCTCCTTACAATCGCACACTAGCCTTATTAACCATAACCTATTTTATCATAGAACTCTCATTAACCCTAGCTAGGATTAATTTAAGATTAACCTTCCCATAAAAAAAGACTTCCCCAGGTCCGGCGCCTAAGGGGAAGCCTTTAATGATTTAGTTGTTTTCAACAACTTGCTTGCCATCGTAGTAACCACAACTTGGGCAAACCATGTGGGACTTGCGAAGCTCGCCACAATTTTGGCAAGGTGCTAAGCCCGGAACAGTTAACTTGATGTGTCCCCGACGGTTACGCTTACGAGTCTTTGATGTCTTCCGTGCTGGTACAGCCATGTATGACACCTCCTTAAATTTTTTTATCCACTAGTGGTTTCTAACCGTTCGCTAATTACGGCTATCCTGATCAGGAAATAAGTTCTTTAACTTAGCGAAACGTGGATCAACTTGATTATTTTGCTCTAGTTGGTCGTCTGCCTCTTCAACCATCGACCATCCCTTCCCCTCTGGAAGGTGTTGGGCCTCCTCTTCTTCGGGTGTCAACACCCGAAGAGGAACCTGCTCAATGATATTTTCAATCAAGATTTCATCAAGATCAATTACGCCATCGGGACCCAAAGTTAAGACCAGCTGATCTTGATCCTCAAACCGGGCGCGGTGACTATCATCTGGCAAGTAGGTTTCGGTGACCGTAAAGTCGAGTGGCATGACCACGGGAGCAAGGGATCGGCTTGAGGGTACCGTGAGATCCAGTTTTACCTGGGCGCTTAGGGTGGCATCCCCCTTATCATAGCTTAAGTACCCATCCACTGTAATTGGCGAGGCCGCCAAAACGGTTTCGGGAAACCGATCGGTCAGTGATGCGTTCAGATCTAAAGTACTATTAACGTGCAGTGGCTCATCTTGATATCGATGTAGCTCAGATAATGCCCACTTCATGGTACTAACCTCCTAATGCAACGTGCCTAATTATACCCGGGTCCCAAGTCCTTGTCAATGATTTTTCCTTGACACCGATCGCCCTTCTAATTAATTCGGATAGGCCCACGGGTGACATCTTGTTCATCTGCCCCAAAGAATTGGTACAATTTACCAACTCGGTAATCAAGCGCCAGTTCCTGGTCCTTCATTCGCTGGTTAACCTTAGTAACCAAGGGGTAGTTAAGTTTATTTTTAATCTGGTGTAAATACTCCTGACCAGTCTTGGTGAAGCCAAGTACCCGGTGATAGGGGTGATAGGCATTAATATCTTGGTCAGTCATGTTCAATGTTAGGTAAAGGGCCACCCGTAATAGGCGCCCATAAGTATACCGCTTCGTCTTAGCCGCCCGCAAGAAATCATCAAAGGTTCGGTTTTGCTGAGCAGCCTCCTTGAGCCGGTTCTCCAGTCCCTCCTTGACCTGATAAGTTTTTGCCAGTTGTTCAGTAGGGGTCTGGATTAAGTGGTTAGCTAAGAGTGGATAAAGTCGTTCCCAACTTGGAACCTCCTCTATCATCGCTAAGGCTTGGGCAGTCTGAGTAGGCACAGTTTTGGTAACATCCCCACTTTCTTGAATTGCTCGGCGGATTGCCCCGGCCGATGAGATCTTTCCCGTTAACTTGTGATCGGCATAGTGATTGTCGATTCGCTTAATTGGGTGAAGGTTAAAGGAATACCCGCCTTCATACTTAGCCCGATGATAGGCAAAGGCCAAGATATCGTTAGGGTCGGTTAGGGCGTGGCCGGTTACTGCTTCCAGCTGCTGGTTAAATTGAGTTGCGTATGTGTTATTAAACTGATGAAAAGCTCCTTGGTCAAAGGCCTGCTCCGCTAAAACCATCGCATTAAAGTCCCAGTCCGGGTGTTCAGCACCAAAAACAACGTTACTAACGGCGAGATCGTTTAATAACTCTAACGCCCCGCTTGCAAAGCGGTGGGCTGGTTGAACCGCCGATGCAACTGGTAGTTCAATTACTAAATCAACCCCGTTTTCAAGGGCGCACTTGGCCCGGGTCCACTTATCCAAAATGGTCGGCTCACCACGCTGGGTAAAGTTACCAGACATCACGGCAATCACTACATCAGCCTTAGTTACCTGTTTAGCCTGCTGCAAATGGTAGCGATGCCCATTATGAAAGGGATTATATTCAACTACTAATCCGACTGCTTTCATACTCACCTAATCCCCCTTTTGGCAGGCAAAGAACCAGCGTGTTGTTTCTTCATTAGGTGTCTCTTTTCCAAAGTCGGCACTAACCCGGTGTCTTTTAAAGCCGGCTGCTTTAACCGCTGCTCGGTAAGTAGCGAGTGGATAAGTCTTTTCAAAGTGGGTTTCTGCCACCCGATCATAGCGCCCGTCAGCCTGCTCAATGAAGAAGGTTAGCTCATGGATAACCCCATGCTCTACCTCGTCGTCAGCAAAACTTTGCCACATGAATGCCCGGGCGTGGTCCTCATCTTGGTAGTTGTAGCAATACCCCGGATAAACCACGTCGGTTTGATAGGGGGTAATGACATCAAATAAGAGCTTACCGCCTGGTAATAGGTGCATATAGGCCTGCTTTAGAACCGTCGTTACCTCCGAAAGGTCATTTAAATAGCACAGGGAATCGGCAAAACAGGTAATCGTTTCAAACATCCCCAGCCCGCTTAAGTCTAGCATGTTAGCCTCAACCAACTCTAAGTTAACTTGGTCCGTTCGGGCACGTTGGTCAGCTAAGGTAAGCATTTCGGAACTTAGGTCGGCATCAGTCACCCGAAAGCCTTGCTTAGCTAAGCGAACCGCCAAGCGACCGGCACCCCCCGCCAAGTCTAATAAGCGACCGGGCCTTTCAACCTCTTTTTGAACAAAACTTTGCCAATCAGCGTAGAGCTGATCATCGAAGAGCTCATCATACAGCTGGGCGAAGGTTTGGTAAATCATTACTCTTTTACCCAGGCACTCAAGTCAACCATTGGTGCTTGTGCCCAGAGCTTCTCCAAGTTGTAAAAGTCACGTGTTTCCTCCCGGAAGATGTGAACAACCACGTCCCCAAGGTCAACCAGAATCCACTGAGCGGCTTCCTTTCCTTCCACCGAACCAATCTCAACGTGTTCTTCATGAGCCTTTTCGACAATCGCGTTAGCAATTGCTTGAACCTGGCGGTTAGAACTCCCGGTCATGATTACGAAATAATCGGCCATTAGGCTAATTTGATCTACCTTTAAGGCGACAATATCTTCAGCGCGCCGGCCATCAGCGGCCTTAACTACCATTTCTAATAATTCTTTGCTTTGCATTATTTTTCCTTTCCATTGCTCGGCACCCACGCGTTGTAGGTGGCTAAAGTTTTCGGGTACACGGCTTGCCCCTTTTGAATCAGGTAGGCCAGAGTTTGTTTGGTTTGAAAGGCAACGCCCTTCCCTAAGTCCTGGTGCGTGATCTTACGGGCCTGATCAACACCAGGAAAGTCCCGGCCAGGTTCAATGTAGTCAGCCATGTAAATAATCTGGGCGAGCTTTGTCATGTACGCCGCCCCAACCGTGTGCTGGCGGATGGCATCCAAGATTCGCTGATCATGAACACCTAATTCATCAGCAACTATTTCGGCGCCGACCACCCCATGCCAAATGGCGTTACCGTAACTTAATAGATCCGGGTCCAATTTCTTTTCCTTAATTTTTGAAATGAAATCCTCATCTGGGCGCTGCTTAGCATAGTCGTGGCATAAAGCAGCAATGCTAACGGGCTCTAAGTTGACCCCATTTTCCTCGGCGAGTTCAAGGGCCGTTTCTTCCACCCGCAAAACATGTTCAAAACGCTTTTTGGTAAGGGTGGCCCCTAATTTATCCACCAGCTCTTCTCGCTTCATTGGAATTAAATGTTGGTGATACTTGATTTGCTTAGTCAATGTATAACTGATGCTCCTTAATGTAATCCTCAACGGCCTTGGGTACCATATAGCGAATTGACTGGCCGTTTTTTACCCGGGCTCGGATGTCTGATGAAGAGATCTCCACGGTCGGTACGTCAACCCAGATTACCGGGTAGTGGGTTTCATTTTTAGCCCCCTTACGCCGAACACCGACGAAGTTAACTAGTTCAACTAGCTGGTCGATCTTATTCCAAGTTGGCAAGTAATCGACCATGTCACCGCCAATGATAAAGTAGTAATCCGTATCGGGATGCTTTTCCTTTAAGGCCTTAATCGTATCGTAAGTATAAGAAACTCCGCCCCGGTTGATTTCCTCCATTTCAATGTCAAAGAAGGGATTATCAGCGGTTGCCAGTTTCAACATATCCACCCGCAGGTCAGCAGCAATTGTTCCCTTATAATCCCGGTGGGGTGGTTGCATATCTGGTAAAAAGGCCACCTTCTCCAGTGAAAGGGTCCGACCGACCTGTTCGGCAACTAACAAGTGGGCATTATGAACTGGGTTAAAAGTCCCGCCATAAATTCCCACCCGCCGGTGATGTTCAAATTGCACCGCCTGCGGCTGAACCTTAGGGATTACATTTACCACTGCTGCTTCTACCACAATCTCACCCCACTAACTAGATTTTGGCCACCTGCGCTGATAGGTCTTGGAAGCGTGGATCTTGGGCCACCTTAAATAGGACTAAAACCCGGCCAATCGTTTGTACCACTTGAATATCACTATTTTCTTCAATGTAGTCCCTAACTTCATCAGCGGTGGCATCGCTGTTTTGTAAGATATTGACCTTTATCAATTCTCGTTTATCAAGGGCACCAGTAAGCTGGTCTACCCAGGCCGGCGTCAAACCATTTTTCCCCACTGCAAAGAGGGGCTGAAGGTGGTTAGCCTGAGCCCGTAAAAATCGTTTTTGTTTTCCGCGTAAATTCATTTTATTTTCCTCGCTTTTTAAATCATGGCCCGCCGTACTAGAACACTGACCCCTTTTGGTGCCCACCCAGCAACTACCAGGCCAGCCGGAACGGTAATCCAGCCCAATCCTTCAAAGACCAGGTCTGACTTCTCAGTAATTGAAAATTCAAACCGCTCTAAAGGCGGAAAGGCTTCAATTTCATTTTCGTGTGGTGGAACTAAGAGACCGCCAAGGTGTTTTTCGTAAAAGGCATCGGCATTAGCCAGCTTGGTCCGGTGAAGGGGAAGGTTGTTATCAAAATAAGCTGTCAAGCCAGCCCGGGGTCCCTTTAGGTAGTCAAAGCGAGCAATCCCCCCCAAGAAGATCGTTTGCTGCTCGCTTAACTGGTAGGTCTTGGGCTTAATTTCCTTTTGAGGTGCCACCAAACGCAGGTCTTCCGCTGGAAGGACATGGGCCATTTGTTCTTGGTGAATAATCCCCGGGGTATCGACTAACTCATGGCCATCATCGAGGGGGATCTCAATTTTGTCTAAGGTTGTCCCCGGAAAGCGCGACGTAGTGATTAGGTCTTCAACCCCAGTCCGCTGCTTGATGATTTGATTAATCAGAGTTGACTTCCCAACGTTAGTCACCCCGACCACATAAACATCACGGCCTCGGCGGAACTTTTCAATCGTTTCTAGTAGTTCTTCAACCTGGTGGTTTTTCTTAGCCGAGACTAACGTCGTCAGCAAAGGACGAATCCCAGCTTGATTAGCCTGCTGGCGGAGCCAATCAGTTAGCTTAGAACGCCGTAGTGAACGTGGCAAAAGGTCCTCTTTATTTCCAACTAAAAGAACCGGGTTATCCCCCACAAAGCGGTGAAGTCCCGGAATGATCGAACCATTGAAGTCAAAGATATCAACCACGTAAACGATCAGGGCGTTGGCCTCGCGAATATGGCTTAAGAGCCGTAAAAAATCATCATCAGTCAAAGAAACCGGGGCAATTTCATTGTAGTGACGTAGCCGAAAACAGCGTTGACAGTATAACTCACCGGTCTCAATCCCTTTTTTTAAAGCTGATGCCGGCGTATAGCCTAAGGCGCCTTTATCCTCAGTCTGAATAATTGCCCCGCACCCAATACAGCGTAATTCTTCTTCCATGTTTAATTCAGTCATTCAATTCCTCCTGCCAGGTTAATGCTGGGTAGTTGTTGCGCAAAGCCCTTTTGACTTGCTTTTCCATGATCCGGTTAAACTTGGTGTTCCACTGGTCACTTGCCACCAAGGGGCGGACTAAAATGCTACGTACCCCAGCGGTATTAGCAGCCGCCACATCCGTCAGTAGCTGATCGCCCACCATTACCACTTCATCTTTTTCAAGTCCTAAACGCATCCGGGCCCGAGTAATCCCAAACGACATTGGCTTTAATGCCCGTGAAACAAAGGGAAGGTTGAGTGGGGCTACGGCCCGCTCAACCCGACGGTGGCTGTTGTTAGAAATCACAATCAAGGGAATACCAGCCGCCTTTAAGGACATCATCCAGTCTCTTAATTCCTGGGTCCCGTTTGGATTGTTCCAAGCAATCAAGGTGTTATCAAGGTCGGAAAAAACCGTCCGAATTCCCTGCGCCTTTAGTTGCTCTGGTGAAACCCGGTAAATTGAGTTCACCATCCACGTTGGTTTGAATTTTTCTATCACAGGATATCTCCTTACGTGCTTTGTAATAACTACCATTATAGTGATTGCAAGCGGGGGCTTCAATTCAAGTGATCATCATCTTTTTTGCTTGCTAGGTAAAAGGGGTTTTTAGTGTATTGGTTCCGCCGGTAGAGCAAGAAGGCGTACATACCACTCACAACCGTCATGAAAACCGAAGCACCCCAGATTGTAGCGACTCCCCACACCCGCTGTATTTCAGCCGATAAGACCGCCCCCAAAATAAAAGCGCTAACCAGCCAAGTATAATTAATTGCCGCCTTAAGGCCGTCCCGATCACCCTCAAAGAAGTAAGAGCACCAGCCAATGACGGCCTTCTTGAGGTTTCCAGTGGAAAAGACATTGTTATACCCTGCCCCTTCAATCTTATCGAAGGCCAGGTTTAACATCGCCATTCCAAAGGCCAGCGGCGGAACCACCAAGTTATTGGACCAGGTGGTCGGAACAAATCCGATTACCAAGCAGATTATAATGATGGGAAATAAGCTCGCAATTCGCCAGTAATGTGTCCGGTGGTGGACCCGGAAGTAGGAAACAGCCACCAACCCCAGAACAAAGGCTAAAAAGGTCAACAGCTTGGTAATTAGTCCTGGTAGGTTGTGCTGAGCCAGCTCCAGGCTGAAAAAGATAATATTACCGGTTTGTCCCGCCGCGAGGGTATTTCCCCGCAGTCCGTAGGTATAAGCGTCAATGTAGCCTCCGCAAAAGGTAAAGGCTACCGCCAACCAGCGGTACTGGTAGATATGTGACCGGGCATAAATTGGGCTCGTCATTCTCCCACCCCCTTGAAAATAAAAAGAGATTAGGGCAAGGTTTAGCCCCTACCCTAATCTCTTTTTCCCGACTAATTGAATTAGTTCAGGGCCTTCTTAGCTTCGTCAACGATTGCCTTGAAAGCATCAGCGTCGTTAACTGCCAAGTCAGCAAGCATCTTGCGGTTGATGTCAATGTTAGCTAACTTCAGGCCGTGCATCAGCTTGGAGTAACTCAGACCATTCATCCGGGCACCGGCGTTGATCCGGGCAATCCAAAGTTCGCGGAAGTTACGCTTGTTGGCCTTCCGGTCACGGAAAGCATACGTGTAACCCTTCATCACTTGGTCCTTAGCAGTCTTGAACAGACGGTGCTTAGAACCCGTGTAACCCTTCGCTAACTTCATGATGCGCTTCCGACGAGCGCGCGTAACTGTTCCACCCTTAACTCGCATAGTGGTATCCTCCTACAAATTTAAAGTATTATTCGCTGTGCGTCCCGCAATTACTTAGCAGGAACCATCTTCTTGTAACGCTTTACGTTTGACTTATCCATCATGGAAAGGCCACGTAATTGACGGCGTTGCTTCTTAGTCTTACCGTGGAAACGGTGAGAAGTGAATGAGTTACCACTCTTAAAACCACCCTTAGCGGTCCGCTTAAAACGCTTTGCAGCAGCGCTCTTAGTCTTCATCTTTGGCATAACGAATTCCTACCTTCTTAATTTATTTTTTTGCCTTATCAAGCGGGGCAAGCGTTAAGAACATGCTCCGCCCTTCCATCTTTGGCCGTTGCACAACTGTGGCGATGTCTTTAGTTTCCTCCGCCATCCGTTCAATCATGTCTCGACCGATATCCTTGTGGGTAATGGCCCGACCACGGAACCGTAACGAAACTCGTACTTGATCACCCTTTTCAATGAACTTACGCACCCGACCTAACTTAACGTTAAAGTCATTGGTGTCGATCGTTGGGCTTAAACGAATTTCCTTAACGGCAACCGTCTTTTGGTTCTTACGGGCTTCCCGTTCCTTTTTTTGCATCTCAAAACGGTACTTCCCGTAATCCATGATCCGCGCAACTGCTGGGCGAGCCTTGGGTGCAACAAGCACCAGGTCAAGGCCGGCATCCTCTGCAAGTTGCAATGCTTCACGCTTGGACTTAATGCCAAGTTGTTCCCCGTTCTGATCGATCAGGCGAACTTCCCGTGCACGAATACCGTTATTGACAATCATTCCTTGAGCTATGGCAACACACCTCCAATTTGATTAGCGAAAGAAAATTAAGCAAGAAAAAACGGGAGTGTGACCACCCCCGCAAAGCGAACTAACCCTAATGGTTATTCGGATTTAATCTCGTCAGCCCGGCGACTCCGATCACCTAGGCGAGAAGCGGGTGCTTCTTCTTTTTCTTTCAACGTTTACTAATATACTAAATCCAGCTACCCCTGTCAAGGCCTTTATCCCTGACGTAGGTTCATGCCATCCATTGGAACCTCTCGGGCTAAAAACCGGATTCGCTCCATGATCCGTTTGGCCTTCAGGGGTTCCACGTTTCCCTGCGTATCTACGGCTAAGTGGGCTTCTAATTCTGCCATCGTGAAGTTGGAAGAGAAAAAGGTTGGTAACTCTTCTTGCATCCGGTACTCCAAAATGACTCCTAAGATGTCATCACGCAGCCACGTTGATAAAGCATCGGCGCCGATATCGTCAAGCATTAAAATGGGCGCTTCTTTAACCTGGTCTCGTTTCTGATCAAGGGTATTATTTGCAATCGACCCTTTCATCTGGACCGCAAAGGTTGGAAAGTGAACCAAGGTCGAAGCTACTCCCCGACCGGCCAGTTCGTTAGCTAGCGCCCCCAACAAGAAGGTCTTACCGACTCCAAAGCTGCCGGACAGGTAAAGGCCAGGAACAAAGTCTTTTTGGGCCATGTAATTCTTCATGAATTCAGTCACGGCGATAAAGGCCTGCTGCCGGCTAGCCGAGGTACGCTCCGGATCCATGTAAAAAGTATCAAACGAAGCCCTGCGAATAAACTTGGGCATGTTAATCGTTTGGACCCGATTGTAACGAGCCTGGGCTTCACGCTGAGCATTCAACTGGGCAGTTGGCACGTAGGTAACGGCGATTTGGCCGTTAGCCAATTCTAAGCGGGGCGCATAACCGGGGGCTACCGTTGCCTTCCCCTGACGCATCAGTTCTCGTTCCCGGTAGTATTCATAAAGTTTTGAGTAGCCACGTTTAATCGTTTCAACCGACAACTGGGTGGCATTCTGTTCCAAAAAGCGGCGAACCTCTTCGTCATGTAACACGTGGTCGACGAGCTGCTGGTAGGCCTGATTGTTGTCCCTGGCCTTTAAGGCAGCCTCCACCGCCTGGGTTATTGATTGCATGGCCTTCCATCCTTTCCGTTAACCACCATGAGTAAATCACTTTGGCGGCGTTGTTTTCTTTTGGGCGGCCCGTAACTTGGCCAGGGCCTCCTTACCAGCTTGAATCTGGTCACTAGACACCCCCTGGTGCTGGCGTTTCCGATCATCCTTAGCCCAATCCGGTAGTTTTTCAACGATTGCCCCCCGCCGGCCCCGTTTGTTAACCGGCTTGGTCTGGGCGTTGCCCTTTTGCCAAAAGCGCTGAATCGCGAGTACGGCATCACTTGCTGTTCGCACCCCCTGGCGTGTCCAGTTATTGGCAATTGCGTTGACAAAGTTGGCTGCTAAATTGGCATTCCCCTGATCTACCAAAACATAGTAGCTTAAGATATTGATCGCCCCATCGGTCAAGGGAGTTTGGCTGACCAGGCGCTCTAAGGTTTTTCGTTCTGCCGAAGAGACAAAACCAGAGCCAGTTGCCTTTTTTAGGTCGGTCAGGTACTGAAGGGGGGAACCTTGGTTAGCTTCATCAGCAAGGGCTTGTTCCTGCTGATTCAGGGCCTTCTTTTGTTCCTGGGCGGGTGGTGTTTCAATACCTGACACCTCTTGGACCTCCTGGGGTCGGGCCTGGTTAGCGACTACTAACTTAAACTGTTCTTCATCCAGCTTTCCGGTGGTTAGATCAGTTGCTGAAAGCAAGGAGCTGACCAGATCCAGCTCACTTAGCCCATAGACCCGTTTCTCAGTTAGAATCAGCTGACGATGCTTTGAAAGCTCACTTGCATCTAGCCCCTGTACCTGAACTTGGCCAGCTAAAAAGGTCCAGTCCAAAGTGAGGATATTCTCTGACTTCTTTTGCGGACTTGGCTGGCCAAGCTGTGTTTGACTGGTGGTGACCAGTTGCTGATCGGCAGGGGTTGTCATCGTCTTAAAGATGTCAAAAAAGCCCTTAGTGATCTCGTGATAATCTGTTGTTGCCATGTAGTAACGGTTGGCTTTTTTAACTAACGCTTGATAGCGAGTTTGCCCAACGTGCTGCAGGAGCACCACGGCTAGCAGGTCCTCTTTTAAAAAGGCTGCTGGGCTCTTAAGGGGCTGCAACTGGTAAATCACCACCGGCCCTAGCTGATCAACCTTAAAAAAGGTTCGTAACAACCCCACCGCTTCCAGTTGCACCCTAGCTTGGTCAACCTGGTTAATTCCTACCCCCAGTTGATCGAGCAATCCAGTGTGCTGTCGGCGCTCGGTTACCGTTGGGTTAGGTAAGAGCTGGTTGACCAGAATCAACAATAAGTTAGTGGCAACCGGATTGAGCAAGGGTTGGTAATAATCAACTAACCACTCCTGATTGATGCCCCCAAAATCTGGGCTGGCTGTTAAAACGTAGCCGGTTTGGGGCTGCAATTTAAAGGGTGCTTCGGGCATTAGTGCCCCTCCTTTTTCATTGACTCAATCTCCTTGGAAAAGGCGTCGACGTCTTTAAACTGACGGTAAACACTAGCAAAACGAATGTAGGCGATTTCATCAATTGGTTTAAGTTCGTTCATGACAAACTCCCCGATCGCCTGGCTGGACACCTCGTTTTCGCCCAGCCTGCGTACCCGCGCCTCGACGTGGTCGGCAATCTTAGTCAGCTTATCCATGCTGACGGGACGTTTTTCGGCTGACCGGACCAGCCCATTTAAGATCTTTTGCCGGTTAAATTCCTCCCGGGCCCCATCCTTTTTGACTACTAACAAGGGAGTTTCTTCGTAGCGTTCAAAGGTGGTAAACCGGAAGCCACAATTGACGCATTCGCGCCGCCGCCGAATGGACATCCCATCTTCAGCGGGGCGACTGTCGATCACGCGGGATCCATTATGATGACAGTGTGGACAAAGCATCGTTGTTCCTCCTGATTTTCTGACTAAATGTTTCGTAAACTGTATTATACCATAGAATGCAAATTATCATCTAAGTGCCACTTGGCCAGCAAATGGTCAACCTGAGCCGCTGTTTCTTCTTTAGTGCCATCATTATCAATTACCAGGTCGGCATGAATCAGTTTTTCCGCCAGGGGCATCTGAGACTGTATTCTTTGCTCAGCCTCCCTTCTCGAATAGTGGTTACGTTCCATCAGACGACTCAATTGAGTTAATGGATCAACCTTAACTACCACCACTTGATCACAGTAACGTTGGTAACCGGCTTCAAGTAGCAACGGTACATCCAGGACTACCAGCGGGACGCCAGCCCTTTTCAACCCAGCTAAGCTCGCTTCAAATACCTGGCGAATTAAGGGGTGAGTGATTTCATCTACCACTCGACGGGCCTCTGGATCGTTAAAAATTAGGCGCCCTAATTGCTGTCGGTTCAGGCTCCGGTCAGGATTCAAGATTTGTTCACCAAAGGCCTTGGTCAATCTTGTTAAGGCCTCACTATTTGGGGCCACCACCGCTCGAGCCACTTGGTCTGCATCCAAAATCACAGCCCCTGCCTGACGCAACAGGGCCGCCACCGTTGACTTCCCACTGGCAATCCCACCGGTTAAACCGATCACCCTAGTCATCTTCTTTTACCATGGTCTGACAGTGCGGGCAAAAGGTGGTCCCCCGTTGGGCAACCTTAATCTTAATAAGCTTAGTTCCACACCGTGGGCATGCATCGCCACCATGACCGTAGACCTGAAGTTCATTTTGAAACTCCCCAGCATTCCCGAAAGCGTTTTTAAAGGTATGGACGGTTGTCCCGTGGCCTTCCGTTGCCCGAGCAATTTCTTGAATAATGTTTTCCCGTAGGTGGGAAATCTGATCATCAGTCAGCAAATTGGCCGGTTGTTCAGGATTAATTTGAGTTTGCCACAATACCTCATCAACATAGATGTTACCTAAACCAGCTACGTGTGACTGATCAAGTAAAAAAGGCTTAATTTTGCTACGGCTTTTGTTTAGGATCTGCTTGAAGTAGTTGAAGCGAAAATCTTCTTCAGTTGGTTCTGGGCCAATTGTTTTCAGCCCGCCAACCGTCATCTCTTGCCCCGTCTTAACCAGATGCATCCGTCCAAATTTACGGGTATCGCGATAGCACAGGTCGGTCCCGTCAGTAAAGTGGAAGATCACGTGGGTATGTTTATCGACCATGGCTCCCGTTGATTGGTTGTAGTAACTCCCTTCCATCCGTAGGTGCGAGACCATGGTCAAGTCGTTGGAAAAGCGGAAAAGAAGGTACTTCCCCCGCCGGTCAATACGCTCAATGGTTTGGCCAATCAGTGCCTGGCGAAATTCCTCTACGTCGTTTTCGATTGTCTTTGCGTAGATGACATCGATTCCTTTGATCTGATGCCCGGCAGCAATACGCATTAAACCCCGTCGTACGGTTTCTACTTCTGGCATTTCAGGCATTGTTTTATCCCCTTTACTTAGTTTATAACCACTCTAAATTATCAACAAAGGGGCGACCTAGCAAGTATTTTGCCTCCCGCCCCTTCATTATTTCTATTTCTTCAGGTCGTACCAGGTTGCCCCAGACTTGTTTTCAACCTTCAACGGAACCGCTAGCTGAACAGCTGAACCCATAATTGATGGAACTAGCTCTTCTAAAGTAGCGATCTCTTCTTGGGGTGCTTCAAAGACCAATTCATCGTGAATCTGCAGAAGCATCCGGGCCTTAAGCCCACGCTCTTGTAAGGCCTTTTCCATCCTAATCATTGCAATCTTAATGATATCGGCAGCCGAACCTTGAATCGGCGTATTCATCGCCGTTCGTTCCGCAAAGGAGCGCTTGGCAAAGGACTTGGCGTGAATGTCGGGTAGATAACGGCGACGGTGAGTAATTGTCTCAACGTAGCCCTTTTCCTTAGCCTGTTCCACGATCTCACGGACGTATCTTTCAACACCTGGAAATTCCTTAAAGTAACTCTGGATGAAATCATGCGCCCGAGCTCTGGTAACATGAATGTTTTGAGCTAGGCCAAAATCAGAGATCCCATACACGATTCCAAAGTTAACCGCCTTAGCTTGACGACGCATATCAGGTGTCACCTCGTCTTCGCTAGCCAAGTGGAAGATCCGCTTGGCCGTAGCGGCGTGAATATCCTTATCGGCCAAGAAATCGGCCCGCAAATTCTCATCACCGGTTACGTGAGCCAGGACCCGCAGTTCCACTTGGGAGTAATCCGACGAGAAAATTTGCCAGCCCGGCTCTGATGGGATAAAGGCGCGCCGGATTTGACGCCCTTCTTCCAAGCGAACAGGAATGTTTTGCAGGTTTGGATCTACCGATGAGAGCCGGCCCGTCGCCGTCAGGGTCTGTAAGTAGCGGGTATGAATCTTTTGATCACTTTTACCAATTACCTTCAACAATCCAGTAATATAGGTCGATTGCAGCTTACTAATTTGACGATAAGCTAGGATATTTTGGACAATTGGCGCCCTGTCAGCCAGCTTCTCCAAGACGTCAACAGCGGTTGAGTAACCAGTTTTAGTTTTTTTGATTACTGGAAGCCCCATCTTTTCAAATAGGATTCCTCCCAGTTGCTTCGGGGAATTAATGTTGAATTCCATACCGGCCTGCTGATAGATAGCCTGCTCCAGCTCCCGTTCGCGTTCAATCAACTTGGAACCCATTTGTTTTAAGGTCGTCGCGTCAACGTGAATCCCCCGAATTTCCATATGAGCTAAAACGGAAGACAGCGGTCGCTCAATATCTTCATACAGGGGCATCTGTTCGTTTTCAGTTAGCTGATCATACAGGGGCGCCTTGAGGTCTAAGATTGCCCGAGCCTTCTTGGCTAAATGGTTAAAGAAGACATCGTCGTCTTCTGGAATCGCCAGTTTGGCCCCCTTGCCGTACACCTCTTCGTCAGTTTCAACTCGATAGTAATCGTGGGCTTGGGCCAATACACCAAGGTCATTTGCATTTTCGCTCGTGTTCAGTAAGTACGAAGCTAAGAGTAGGTCGAAGTCAACCCCGGCCAGGTCGATCCCCAGGCGGTGCAAGCCAACCATTTGAGCCTTAGCGTTAAAAACATCTTTTCTAACTGCCGGGTCCTGCAAAAGTTCCTTGAGTACCGGTTCCGTCAGTAAATTTACATCCCGACTCACCAGCCAGTGCTTAGCGTTACCAATTACAAAGCCAACCAATGGCGATTCATTGTAATTGGCCTCCGACATTTCTAATTGAAAAGCAATCTCCCCACTCAGTTGCTTAACTACTTCCAGGTTATCCTTAGTCAGGATCTGGTAGTCAATTACTTCCTTAGGCATCCCCTCCTTTTCTCCCTGACCATCAAATTCCTTCAAAAAGGATCTGAAGTTAAGTGTTTGATAAAGGTCAAACAACTCCTCTTGCTTGGGTCCAGAGTATTGAATGTCTTTTAGTCCAATCTCAATTGGAGCATCGCGACGAATTGTTGCCAGGTCCTGGCAGGCCCGGGCAATTTTCTCTTCATTAATCAGATTTTCCTTGCGCTTGGATTTCTTCATTGCCGCCACGTTTTCGTAGAGGCCATCCAAAGAGCCGTACTCCTTTATCAGGGTTACCGCCGTTTTTTCACCAATCTTGGTTACTCCTGGGTAGTTATCCGAGGTATCACCCATTAAGGCCTTAACATCAATGTACTGTGTTGGCGTTACCCCCAGTTTTTCTTGCATGTAAGCAGGGGTGTATTTCTCAGTCTGGGTAACCCCCCGCTTGGTAACAGCAACGGTGGTATGGTCGGTAACCAACTGAGTTAAGTCTCGATCCCCGGTTACGATCATCGTTTCAAAGCCGGCCTGATCTCCCTCCTTGGCCAGGGTTCCAATGATGTCATCGGCTTCGTAGTTAGCAAGCTCATAGGAATGAAGTCCACTAGCCTCCACTAACTTTCGAACGTAAGGGAGCTGCTCTGTCAATTCACTTGGCGTCTTATCCCGTCCACCTTTGTAATCGGCGTACTTTTCCGTCCGGAAGGTGGTCCTACCGGCGTCAAAAGCCACCAACGCCGCATCTGGCTGAACCTCCTCCAAAATGTGGTCTAACATTAACTTAAAGCCGTATATGGCCGCCGTGTGCAAGCCCGCCTGGTTGGTAAACTTATCCATCTGGTTGTGCATGGCAAAAAATGCCCGAAAAACAATACTGTTGCCATCGATCAGTAAAAGCTGCTTCGCCATTTCTCTTCGTCCCTTCTGTGTAGTCATTGTTTTCATTGTAGCAAACTTTCCCCTCCTTGGCTTGTTAAGTCAACGCTAAAGTACTTGCTTTCAGGCTGATTAGCAGGTATTGTTAACGCAACAAATAGAAAGTGAGCTGATACGGATGGAAGTTTCAATTGAACGCGACGGATTGACCCTACGAGGACTTTTAGAAGGTAGCAACCAGGTCCACAACAAGCGGATCGCCATCTTGATGCACGGTTTCAAGGGGGACCTTGGTTACACAGAAGAAAGCCTCTTAAACCAGGTTGCCCACCGTTTAAACGCCCAGGGACTGGCCACTCTGCGCTTTGACTTTGCTGGGTGCGGCCACTCCGACGGACGTTTTTTAGACATGACGGTCTTCTCAGAAATCCTGGATGGGATGAAGATTATCGAATACGCTCGCCAAAGGGTTGGTGCCAAAGAAATCATTCTTGTTGGTCACTCCCAGGGCGGGGTGGTGGCTTCGATGCTAGCAGCCTACTTCCGTGACGTGATCACTAAACTGGTTCTCTTGGCGCCTGCCGCTACCCTCAAGGATGATGCTCTAATTGGAACTTGTCAGGGAACAAATTACGATCCCAAGCACATACCAGCCACCGTTAACGTGGGTGGCTTTGCAGTCGGTGGCGATTACTTCCGAACTGCTCAACTCTTACCAATCTACGAAACGGCTCAACATTTTGCCGGCCCAGTTTTAATGATCCATGGTCTGGCTGATACCGTTGTTGATCCCCGGGCTTCCCAAAAGTACAACATCATGTACCAAAACGGCACCATCCACTTTATAAAGGGAGCCAGTCACCAGTTAAATGGTGATGGTGACCAGCGTACCCAGACTCTTCAACTCGTTGCTGATTTCTTAGTATAGTAGTAAAAAAGAACCCTAGAATTGTTAGACATATGTCTAACAATTCTAGGGTTCTTTAACGTTGCGCGATTTCTACTAGTCGCGGTTACTCATTCCAAAGATTTGCAAGAGCTGTAAGAATAAGTTAATGAAGTCGAGGTAAAGTTGAAGCGCCCCCATGACGGCTAAGCCCCCCATTGATACCTCAGCACCATAGTTAACATAAATGGCCTTCATCTTCTGAGCATCCCAAGCCGTAAGAACCACGAAGATAATCACGGCAATGTAAGAGAAGATGTAAGTAATCGCTGCCGAGCGCAGGAACATGTTAATCAGCGAGGCAATGATTAAGGCAATCAAGGCGGCCATCGCATGGCTACCGGCCTTACTCAAATCCCGCTTAGTAAACGTCCCAAAGGCAGCCATCGTTACAAAGATAACAGCCGATGAAACAAAGGCAGCTGCAATGTTAGCGGTTGTGTATATAGCCGAAATCAAGGAGAACTCCACCCCGTAGATAATCGACACCATCATCAACATAATAAAGGAGCCAACCGGATTCCTGGTGGCGCTAAAGCTAATCCCCATCGAAAGGGCAATTGGCAACAACAGGATAATCCAAACCAGACCGGTATGGGCGGCCACAAAGGTGAAGACCGCTGTCTTAAAGACGGTCATGGTTAAGTATGCTGTGATGGCCGAGACGAAGACTGCTAGAGACATTAACCCGTACATCCGGGTCAAAAAAGAATTCAGCCCACTGACGTTCACTTCACGCCGTTCGGGTTCACGTGAAAAGTTGTCCACGATATAACCTCCCATTAATTTTCTGTTTTACTAACTAAAAGAATGGTAGCAAATGCCACCATTCCCTTCAACTAATTTACCCCCGTTACTTCAAGCGGGTCTTGTATTCATCTTCGTACTTTTCAATGTCACCGGCTCCCATGAAGACAACCACCCCATCGTGGTAGGCCAAAAGCTTTTCAAGCGAATCCATATTAATGTCTTCACTTCCTTTGATCAACTTTTCGAGGTCGCCGGCCGAAACAGAGCCGTTTTGCTCCCGAATAGAACCAAAGATCGGCGTCACAAAGACCTTATCAGCCTTACTCAGGCTCTTACCAAATTCCGTCAGGTAAGCAGCCAGACGAGAGTAGGTATGTGGTTGAAAAACAACCACCAGTTTCTTGTCCGGGTACTTCTGACGGGCCGCATCGATGGTCGCCTTAATTTCAGACGGGTGATGGGCGTAGTCGTCAACGATCTTCATATCGGCGATGTCTTCTTCAGCAAACCGCCGTTTAACTCCGCCAAAGGATGCTAGCTCAGTCTTGATCTCTTGTAAATCAATTTTTTCCATGTAGGCCACGGCAATTACAGCCAACGAGTTCAAGACCGAGTGTTCACCGTAAAGGTGTATCGTGAAGTTACCCAACTTTTCGTCCTTGTAGTAGGCGTCAAAGGTCGATCCTTCAGGCGTCCGAATGATGTTAGTGGCCCGGAAGTCGTTGTTTTCCTTGGTCCCGTAGTAATAAACTGGCACATCAACGTTTAGATCCCGCAGACTCTTGTCTTCTCCCCAAGCAAAGAGACCCTTTTTAACCTGCCGGCCGTAGGTTTCAAACGAATCCTTAACATCAGCAAGGTCCTTAAAGAAGTCCGGGTGATCAAAATCGACGTTGGTCATGATCGCATAGTCGGGATGGTAAGCCAAGAAGTGATCACGGTATTCATCGGCTTCAAAGACAAAGAAACGAGCATCTTTTACGCCGCCTCCTACCCCGTCACCGATCAGATAAGAAGTCTTTTCCACATTGGATAAAACGTGAGCTAATAACCCGGTCGTACTTGTCTTCCCGTGGGCCCCCGCCACCCCAATTGAGGTGTGGTCCACAACTACCTGTTCAACCGTGTCCGGATAGGATTGAATTGTCAGCCCCATTTCCTTTGCCCGTACAATTTCTTCATGGTCATCACCAAAGGCGTTCCCCTGAACCACGATCATCCCATTCTTCAAGTTTGCTGGGTTAAAGGAAAGAACTGGAATACCGGCGTTTTCCAGTGGTTGCTGGGTGAAGGTTTCCTTGTCAATGTCAGAACCCAAGACATCATTACCAAGGTCTTTTAACAAACGAGCTAAGGCAGCCATCCCGGTCCCTTTAATTCCAACAAAATAGTAAGTCTTTTTCTCCATTTTTTGGTCCTCTCATACCTATCCAGCGGCTAAAATAAGTGGTTCCCCTTTTTAAAGTCAAAGGTATCACCGGCCTGGCCAAAGTCATCCGGTAAGATCACGCACCCTGGCTGATTAGGCGCGTTGTTCAGATTGAGCTCCCGTCCGGAACAAATCATTCCGTTAGATTCAACCCCGACCAGTTTACCAGGCCAAATAATCTGCCCGGATGGCATCATGGCACCAACCTTGGCCACAATCACCTTAACGTGATCAGTGATGTTTGGTGAGCCACAGACGATTTGAACTGTTTCATCACCAAGGTCAACTTTGGTGATGTGAAGGTGATCAGATTTTGGGTGGTCTTCTATTTCGCTAACGTAGCCAACAACAAACTTCGGGCTCAGGTCTGCGACTAACGACGTGGTGAAGCCAGCCTTTTGAATAGCCTCGTTTAGCTTAGCTACCTGTGGTTCGGTCAGAACAATTTGACCGCGGTGGTCTTGTAAATCATCCAGCAGTTGACTGGCATTGTTAAAGTTGTAACCAAGTAACTGCCCCTTATCACCGAGAATTTGAGTGACCCCGTTCTTGGTGACAACGGTCTGTTCTCCGGTGCCATTTTCTACTATCGTCACTAATACATCGCCCATGCCCGGACGGTTGTAACTTGCAATTAGCATGTAAGATCCACATCTCCATTCATTATTCTAAGTCAACTACCACCGATCAAAATCGATGGCTTGTAGC
>NZ_BCAH01000039.1 GCF_001293735.1 Limosilactobacillus gorillae
AAATTTTACAATCTGCCTTATTTAAATTAACCCGTTATGTATAAGTTGATGTAGACTTACCGCGGGGAAACAACCACCAGTTAGGGTTGAAGGAATCAGAAGGATTAGTGGTTTGTAAAGAGATTATTGAATGGGGCTGTTGGCCACGTAGTTCTATCCATACGGTCGCAGAAACATTGTTAGACCAAGGCGCATGCCTTTTCTTGATGGTGGTTTATTTCGCTTATCAGGATGTTAAAAGTTTTGAGTGATATTTTCGTGTATTTTTAAGCCCCTTGACAGACATAATTTTTAATAGTACAACGGTAGTAAACGCTGTCATTACTGTATTTTAGTTGGATTTATACATAAAGTTTTTTATTAACGGAGGAGGCGAATGGTTGAACGTCATGTCATTGAAACTGGAATGGCGGTCCTGAGCGTTATTACGTTGCTCGTGATTGCCCTAATGTGGTTGGCCGGAACCTATTCAGTGACCCTGATGACGGTGATGGGGATCTTAATCATGCTGGGTGTCCTGGTCGGGAGCGTGGTTCCCAATATTTTAATCACGTGGCTAATGATTGGGACAACCACCATTGGGGCAGCAGTTTTACTAATAGGGTACGTGGTGATGGATAACTGGCTTAAGTGGCTCTTGTTACTGGCCTTTCCCGCTGTCGCTTCCCTGGTGGCGTTAGCCCGCTATTTCATTGGTGACTGGGGTTGGATGGACCGTTGCCGTGGAGATATTGACTCGTGGGCGGCCCATTACGATACACTGGTCAAGCTACAGACCAAGTACAATGCCCGTAAGTACTACCAAAAGGTGGTCCACTTTATTACTAATGAGCATGCTGATTTGCATGTTGATGTCATGGCGATTCACTGGGCCCATAGTTCGCAGATTCGCCAATTTAACGAGGAGGAATACTGGCAAAACCTGCGCCGGATCGGCAAAATCTTAAAGGAAGGACGGTACCCGTCCGAGCAGCTTTACTACGTCAATGACGCAACTTTTTTGATCATAACCCTGGACATGTCGCCGACAACGTACGAGTACAAGAATCGTGCAACAAAACGCCAATTAGATGAATTGATGCTGGGTGAGGCGACTCTGCAATTTCAGTGGGGGCACCTGAGTGTCAACCGGCAAAACGTTCTGGGCTACCCTAACTTGGATCGGGTTCTGCGCCACGTTAAGCGGGAAATGGAAACCGATCTGGTGGTTGAATACATGAAGAGTGAGGTTTCGGACTAATGGAGGCATGGTTTTTCTGGCTGGCCACGGTGATTACCGTGGCATTCCTTGTTATGATGGTGATTTTATTTATCTGCCAGTGGGTGATTTATTTTCGGGTGGAAAAGACCGTGATGCAGCGGCAGCATCCGGCCTACTTGAGACAGTCCCAAGCAAAAGAGGGGGATTGACGTGATTAGCGAAACCCTTTTAATTATTAGCTTGGTATCCATCTGGCTGTCCCTATTGATGTCGATGGTTACCTTAAGCGGGGCAATCCACTTTTGGCTTAAGTATTCCGCTAAGTTAGTGACGACTGAACCGTTGCCGTATTACCCCAAGGTCACAGTTGTGGTTCCGGCTCACAATGAAGAATTAGTAATTGCCAAGACCACCCGGGCGATTCTAGACCTAAATTATCCAGCTGATAAGGTTGAGTTGATCTTAGTTGCCGATAACTGTGACGACCACACCGCCAAGATAATGCGGGAGGTTTTAAATAACCGGTCCTACCGTTACCGTAATGCGCGGGTAGTTGAGCGTCACGGGAGTGGGGGCAAAGCCGGTGTTTTAAACGATGCTTTGAAGATGGCCAGCGGGGAGTACATTGGGGTTTATGATGCGGACGCGATGCCCGAGAAAAACGCCCTGTACTTTTTAGTTAAGGAGGTTTTGAAGAACCCTGAGCGTCACGTGGCTGCCTTTGGTCGCAATAAAACCCGGAACGCTAAGCAAAATTTCTTGACCAGGTGCATTAACCAAGAGATTGTCGTTACCCAGCGAATCCAGCACTGTGCAATCTGGCACATGTTTAAGATTGGCCGAATTCCGGGGACTAACTTCATTATCCAAAAAGACTTTGTTGAATCGATTGGTGGCTGGCGCAACGGGGCTTTAACCGAAGACACTGATATCTCGTTTACGATCATGCAAAGCGGCAAACTGATTGCATTGGCGTACAACTCGGAAGCCTTTCAGCAGGAGCCCGAAACGCTTCATGACTACTATTTCCAGCGCCTACGCTGGTCCAAGGGGAACTATCAGGTAATCCTACATAACTTCTGGCACCTCTTTGACCGGTCCAACTGGCGGGTTAAGTTAGAATGTTTTTACTACTCGTGTACCTTCCTGTGGTTTAACTTGGCCATCATTTTGTCTGACGTGATTTTTTTAGCCAACGTGGTTGCTTTAGGGGTCCGTTTATTTAACCCCACCGTTTACTTACCATTCACCTTCGAACAGGGGAACATCTTGATCGCCCAGCTGCTCTTGTTGAACTGGGCCTTGATGATTATTTTATACGTCCTGCAAATTTCGATTGCCATGGCGACCCAGTTCGGGCAAGCCACGACCAATCAGGTTTGGATGGCACTGGTGGCTTACTTTACCTACAGCCAGCTTTTTACCATTATTGCCGTTCACGCCGTTTGCTCGGTAATGGCAGATGGCCTGTTTCATCGTAACGGTAATGTTTGGGTTAAGACGCGGCGCTTTAGTGATTAATGATATTGAGTGAGATCTATGCATAGAAATAAAAAATGCCGCTGGTGGCTATGGGTAATCATTGCCTTAGTCTTTGTCATCTATACGCTTGCGTTGATGACGGTGCGGCTCAAAAATCCGGCGCACCTGCAAAAGCGAATCTACCAGCAGTGGAAGCAGGACTATTTGGTCCAAAATAAGCAGGGAACCTTTGTGAATGCCGGAACGAAACGGAATCCGGCGGCACTGTCCGAGGCCCAGGGCTATGGGATGATGATTACCGCCTTGGCTGGCCGCCGGGGCTGGGCGAGTCAAGGAGAATTTGACCGCCTGACCAGCTACTACCTGAACCATCGCGACGTGGTTAATAACCAGCAGACCGCCCTAATGAAGTGGCACCAGCAGAAGAAAAAGGGGCAGTGGGTAAGCGAGGCTAATTCTGCGACGGATGGTGACTTGTACATTGCAAATGCCCTAGCACTCGCCGCTAAGACTTGGCCCAATAAGGCTACTTACTACCACCAGCTGGAACGGCAATTAGCAACGGATATTTTGACCTATGAATATAACCCACAAACTGGTGTCTTATTAACCGGGGACTGGGTCGATGCTAAGTCGCGCTATCGTAAGTTAATGCGTACCTCTGACGTGATGCCCGTGGTCTTTGACCGCCTGGCCCAAGACACTGGCAATACCCAGTGGCAGGCGGTTAAGGCAACGATGCTGGATCGTCTGGTCGATCTATCAAATGAGCATAAGACAGGGTTGGTTCCCGATTTTGCCTGGGTAACGACGAAGCATGCCGAGCCGGTGGGTGCCAATACGATCGCCTCTAAGTATGACGGCCAATACTGGTTCAATGCCTGCCGAGTACCCTACCTTTTGGCCGCCAGCAAGGACCCGCGAGCCCAACGGGTTTTAAATAAGATGATGAAGTTTTTCTCTAAACAATACGAAGTCTTCACGGGTTATACCTTGCGGGGCCGGCCCATCATAAAGCGCAAAAACGCCGGCTACAGTGCACCAATTTTTTATGCGGTTAATTTGAATCGTAATCATGGCTATGACAATTTATTTGACAGCGAGAAGAGCATCTTTGCTCAGAAACTCAACCAAAATGATTACTATGGAGCGACCTTAACCACCCTGGTCGCCGTGGAAGGATGGAAGCAATGACGAAGAAAATCATGATTGTCTTTGGAACCCGTCCGGAGGCAATTAAAATGGCCCCGGTGATCAAGGCTTTAGAGGCAACGCCGGAACTAGAACCGATCACCGTGGTTACTGGCCAGCACCGAGAGATGTTGCAACAGGTTTTAGATATCTTTGATTTAAAGCCGGCTTACGACCTGGCAATTATGCAAGAGAAGCAAACGCTAACTACGATTACTAACAAGGTCTTGAAGGGGCTTGACCCAATCCTTGAACGGGTTCGCCCTGATATGGTTCTGGTTCATGGCGACACCACAACCACGATGGCCGCGGCAATGGCGGCTTTTTATCATCAAATTCCGGTTGGGCATGTTGAGGCGGGGCTCAGAACCTGGACCAAGTACTCTCCTTACCCGGAGGAAATGAACCGTCAGCTTACCGATAACCTGACTGATCTCTACTTTGCTCCGTCCCAACAGGCAGCTGCTAACTTAACACGCGAGGGTCACCCGCGCGAACGGATTAAGATCACTGGTAACACCGTTATTGATGCCCTGCACTACACGATTACCGAGGACTATCACCATGAATTATTGAAGCGCCTGACCCCGACCCACCGGACAATCCTTTTGACGATGCACCGGCGTGAAAACCAGGGGAAGAAGATGGAAGGGGTGTTCCAAGCGATTCGCCACGTGGTAGAGAGCCGGGGTGACATTGACCTGGTTTACCCGGTCCACTTGAGTCCGGCCGTTCAAAAGGCGGCTCACCGGGTGTTTGATGGGGTGGATAATGTTTACTTAATTGACCCCTTGAATGTGGTTGACTTCCACAACCTGGCTGCCCGCTCCTACTTTATTATGACTGATTCCGGGGGAATCCAAGAGGAGGCGCCCTCTTTAAACCGGCCGGTCCTGGTCCTGCGTGAGACTACCGAGCGTCCGGAAGGGGTAAAGGCCGGCACGCTGAAGCTGGTGGGGACCGATCCGGCTACGGTTGAACATGAGATGAACAGCCTGCTAGAAAACCCGCTAGAATACAGCGCCATGGCCCAGGCCAAGAACCCGTACGGGGATGGTCATGCCGCCGAGAAGATCGTTAAGTCAATCCAAAGCTTCTTAGCACAAGTTTGAAAACAGTATCTAGTCACGCTATCATAATTAGTGAAGTAAGCAAACCAAAGGAGCATTAAGTGTAATGAAGATTCTGATGTACAGTACCCACGAGCACGAACGGACCTACGCTGAGGAATGGGCCAAGGAAACCGGCAACCAGGTTCAAATGGAAATGGTGCCGCTGACCGCCGAAACGGTCAAGATGGCTAAGGGCTTTGACGGGGTCAGCATTCAGCAAACCAGTCCGGTTGAGCAGGAAGTGTACCAGGCTCTGGCTGAGATGGGGATTAAACAAATCAGTACCCGGACGGCCGGGTATGACATGTTGGATCTGGAAACGGCCAGCCAAAATGGGCTCACGGTTACCAACGTGGCAATCTACTCACCGCGGGCGATTGCCGAAATGGGGGTCACTCAGGCCATGTACCTGCTACGTAACATTGGACGCTTCAACGAACGGATGGAAAATGACCACGACTTCCGCTGGTCAGGTGATTTGATCGCAAAGGAAATCTACACCTGTACGGTTGGGTTGATCGGGGCCGGTCACATTGGGGGTGCCACCGCCCAAATTTATAAGGCCTTGGGCGCCAGGGTGATTGCCTATGACCCGCATCCAGATCCGGAGTTAGCTCCCTTCATGGACTTTGTCGACGTGGACACGGTCCTAAAAGAGGCCGATATTCTTTCCCTGCACGTGCCGTTGCTGCCAAGCACGGAAAAGATGATCGATAAAGAGGCAATTGCCAAGATGAAAGACTCGGCTATCTTAATCAACATGGCTCGCGGGGGCTTGGTTGATACTGAGGCGTTGATCGCTGCCTTGAACAGTGGCCACCTGGGTGGGGCCGGTTTAGATACGCTGGCTGATGAAACAACCTACTTTGGTAAGCAAGTCGATGCTGAAGCGGTGCCGGGCGATTACCACGAGTTGGCTGAAATGCCAAATGTGGTGGTGACGCCACACGTGGCCTTCTTCACCAACGTAGCGGTTCGCAACATGGTTCGGATCTCATTAAATGATGTAGTGGCCATTAAGACCGGTGAACGGTGCAAGAACATCGTTAAGTAAGTATCCACTCGGATCGCTCTAAAAGGGGTGTGTGATTTTGCCATCACACACCCCTTTTGGTGCCTGCCGTTTCCCTGTGCTATACTATTCTTTATCACTAGTCATTTGAATGGAGTTATCATGCCAAAGAATAAAATTAGCCTCTTCTCCGGAATCATGCTGGCGCTGTCGTCACTGATCGGCTCCGGGTGGCTGTTTGGAGCGGGGACGGCGGCCAAGGTCGCTGGCCCGTCAGCCATTATTTCCTGGGTAATTGGGGCGGCGATTATGATCCTAATCGCCTTTAACTACGTTGAATTAGGGACAATGTTTCCCGAAAGCGGGGGGATGAGCCGCTTTGCCCAGTATAGCCATGGGCCCTTATTAGGATTCTTAGCGGCCTGGGCTAACTGGGTTTCTTTGATCACCCTGATCCCGATTGAAGCAGTTGCTTGTGTCCAATACATGGCCGGCTGGCCGTGGAAGTGGGCCAACTGGACGGCTAACTTTATGCACGATGGCGCCATCACCACCAAGGGACTCCTGGTGGTTTACGTCTTCATGCTGGTCTTTACCTTAATCAACTTCTGGTCGGTCAAGGTCTTGACCCGCTTCACCTCCTTGGTCGGGGTTTTCAAATTGGTTATCCCGACCCTGACGATTGTGACCTTAATTGTGGTTGGCTTTCACCCGGGTAACTTCGGCCACAGCACCGCTACCTTTATGCCCAACGGGACCCGCGGGATCTTTGAAGCGGTGACCGTTTCAGGAATCATCCTTTCGTACGATGCCTTTCAAACCGTCATCAACATGGCGGGGGAAATGGTCAACCCGCAAAAGAACATCTTTCGTGGGGTCTGGATCTCCCTGACAATCACGGCGATAATTTACATCGCCCTACAGGTTGCCTTTATCGGGGGCGTTAATCCGGTAACCCTAGCCAAGGTTGGCTGGCAGGGAATTAACTTCTCCTCGCCATTTGCCGACCTGGCAATTCTGTTAGGGCTGAACTGGCTGTCGATCCTCTTGTACATGGATGCCTTTGTATCACCGTTTGGAACCGGGGTGACCTTCGTGGCTACCTCAGCCCGGACCCTGGCGGCCATGACCCGTAACGGAAATATTCCGGCCTGGCTGGGGCGCTTGAACCGTCGCTACATGATTCCACGCTTTGCCATGGTGGCCGACCTCTTGCTGGCAATGGTCCTGGTCTTTTTCTTCCGGGACTGGTCCAAGCTGGCGACCGTGGTTTCAGTTTCAACCTTTGTGGCCTACGCTACAGGGCCAGTGACCGCCGTTTCCCTGCGGAAGCTGCGCCCAGATTTTACCCGGCCCTTTAATTCTAAGGCCCTTTCTTGGGTGGCCCCCCTGTCCTTTGTTTTGACTAGCATGGTAATCTATTGGGCTATGTGGCCAACGACCATTGAGGTTATCTTTGTGGTGGTCCTGGGGCTGCCAATCTATGCTTACTACCAGTACAGGTACGATCATGTGCCGCTTAAGACCCAGCTGAAGGGGTCCTTATGGATGTTAGTCTACCTGGTACTCTTATCTACCATCTCTTACTTTGGGAGCAAGGGCTTTGGCGGAACTGGACTGATCGAATACCCGCTCGACTTTGTGGTGATCATCGTAGTTTCATTGATCATTTACCGCTGGGCGATTGCCTCGCGGATTGACGGGCCTGACCTCGAGGAAGCCGCCAAGGTTAACGAAGACGTAGTAATTGATAAAGAATAAAAAAAGAGTGTGATAGTTTTCACACTCTTTTTTGTTTAGGGCTTGGTCAACCAACCACGGGTTCCGGGCTCGAAAGCCCTAAAAACCCGTGGCTTGTGAGCCAAGCACCCTTATATAGCAGGACCATATAAGGATAACTCAGACCACAATTTACGTAGATACGGACAACTTGCCCAGCCTTTCGGCTGAGTAGCGGTCGTCTAATTACCAACGCCTTTAACGTTCCCAGGTTGCCAGAGGAACGGGTCTAGCCGAACTAGACCATTTGTTTTTCCAGACCTTTAGCCAGAATGTTTTGTGCGGCATTATGATCACGAATATGGAATGCTCCACACTTAGGACACGTCCATTGTCGATCTTTTAAGGTCAGTTTTTGGGTGTCTTCAGTTCCCATGACAAAGCCACACTCATGACACGTCTGGGTAGTATTCTTAGGATTAACTTTGACAAAGGTCCGACCATACAGGTCGGCCTTATAATCTAACATTCCTAAGAAACTACGCCAGCCTACATCGCTAATGCTCATTGCTAAAGCATGGTTTTTCAGTAGGTTAGCGCTTCTTAGTTCTTCGGCAACGATCACATCGTGGTTCTTGATGAGTTTCGTTGACAAATTCTGTAAGAAGTTACGCCGTTGATTGCGGACTTTTTGGTGTAGTTTGGCGACTAATAAGCGTTGCTTCTGGTAGTTCTTGCTATCCCGCAAAGCACGATGCTCTTTCTTGGCTCGACGTTGCCGCCGACTGAGCTTGCGTTGGGCTTTGGCCAGCTTGCCTTTAATTGTGCGGTAGTAACGCGGATTAGCGACTACGTCACCGTTGCTGGTCGTCAAAAAGTTATCGGTGTTGAGATCAATACTGAGATGACCGCCTTTGGCG
>NZ_BCAH01000040.1 GCF_001293735.1 Limosilactobacillus gorillae
CCTCCTTTCCTTTAATCATGTCTATATTATATCATACTGATTAAAATAGTTAAACTAAAAAAGAACGCCAACGGGCATTCGTGAAGAGCCTTATATCCCATGACTAAAGTCACGGGTATTACGGCTTAGGCATATAAACCAATCATTAGTGTACCATATTCGTCCACCAGCGGGCAGATAATTATAAAGAGGCTGTAACAAAACTGTCACAGCCCCTTCTAAATTCAAATATGCAATTCACCCATCGGTATTAGCCACTGAAACTGCTGGAATCCGATTAGCACCTACGGGGGAGTAATGATGATCATCCTTCCCTTATCACCAATCCCTATAAGCTAGTTAAGAAGCGCTCAACTTGTTCCTTCGTCTTCCGGTCCTTATTAACGAAACGTCCGATTTCCTGGCCGTCTTGGTAAACCACAAAGGACGGAATCCCCATAATACCAAGTTCAGCGGCTAAATCAATATTTTCATCGCGGTCAACCGTGATGAAGGTGTAGTCAGTAAAGTCGGCCTCAATTTCCGGCATGGCCGGCTTAATAAAGGCACAGTCAGGGCACCAACCGGCCGTAAAGAACAGCACGTACTTACCGGATTGAATCCGTTCTTTTAAGCCCGCTAAATCAGTTTTTGGTAAGGTTTCCATTTTACTTCCTCCAATTTCACTTACTATTTATCAGAATCATAGCACACTCCCTTTCCCCTGCCAAGTGATCGATCTAAGGGGGTATCAATTGCACCCTCAGGTTAGTATGGTACAATGGAATCCAAACTCAGATTATGGCATCTGCCGATCTAGCAAAGGAAGCGACCTGCTTATGGACAATTTAAATGGCTCTGTAAACCCATGGATGATTCCGTTGACCCTCGGGGGAGCGGCGCTGGCGGGCTTTATCACCGGTAAAGTTTTTGGTGACCGTCGGCGGGGGGCGAAGACCATTCTCAAGCTCGTCACCAACGACTTCAAAAAGGAAGGCCCCTTAGCGGGGTCTTGGATAGACTACCGGCCTATTCCCTTTCAACGGTTTGCCTACAAGACAACGGCCTATCGCGGTGGCTTACGACGCCGCGAAGACGACCAACTGGTCAACTACGAGTTCTTAGCTGACGCATACACCGGTTCAATTCTTGAATTGAGTCGGCTTAATTAGTCGGCCCTAACCAAATAACCCCCGTA
>NZ_BCAH01000041.1 GCF_001293735.1 Limosilactobacillus gorillae
AAGGGAAAAGGTCAAAAAAGAAGCACCGTAGGTGCTTGAGTGGGGGCTTTCCTCCCATCACTAAAGTGACGGGTATCCAGCCCATAATATATCAATGACACTGACCGGTAGAAAGGTCAGAACCGCCAACTCAATGATCATGGTTAAGCCGAATATCCCCCAAAAGAAGAGGTGCTGGCCCCGCTTGGGCAGGCGATTCAACCACCTCGCTACCCCGGGACCGGCCACCAGGCCAGCTCCGACCACCATCAGGGCGCCACTAATTTGGCCAAGATCGGTCCCCAAGTTGGCCCCGATAATAAGGACCAAGATGCCGATCAACAAGCCCTGCATTAGCCTAGTCATGAGCGGGACACACGATTTCTTTAAGCGGGTGGTCGCAGATGACGGCCAAGATCTCAGCCAACTCAGCGCTAGATTCGACCATCCCTTCCCTGATCCACAGCATGAACACCGCACTAATCTCACTGGCAAAAACGGTGCGAACATACTTAGCGGGTAGAAGCGCGGCCGTACTGAAATCGGCCTGCAAGAAATCCTCCATGATCGAGACCAGTTCTCGCTTAAGGATGGTCTCCATGTGTTTTTCAAGGCCACCGTTAACCATTGCCGTTATCACCGCCTCGTTCTCCCTAATATAATCGGCCACCGCCTGAATGCTAGTCGGGGCCAATTTATGGTGCTGATCGGCGCGTAAAAGCTCCCGGATTGTCGTGAAAATCTGCCGCTCAACCCCGGCTTCAAAGTCATAAATATCAGTGTAGTTATTATAAAAGGTCGTCCGGTTAACCCGGGCGCGGCTGGTCAATTCCTTGACCGTGATCTTGTTAAAGCCTTTCTCGTTGAGGAGCTCAATGAAGGCCGTGTACAGGCGGGCCTTGGTTTGTGTTCGGCGGGTAGCTGTCATCTCTTTCTCCTTATTTCAACACATTGTCGAATCTGTAACTTGTTTCATCGCCTTCATCATACTACAATCGACTTATTAAATAAACATATGTCGAATTAAAGAGAGAGGTTTTGAGAATGGCATATATTGAAGTAGTAAATAATACCAAGACCTATCCATCTGGCGATGAAACGATCTACGCCAACAAGGATATCTCCTTTGAGGTCCAAAAAGGCCAGCTGGTAATCATCCTGGGGACGTCGGGGGCCGGAAAGTCGACCTTGCTTAACACCCTAGGCGGGATGGACACCAACACCAGCGGGGATGTGATCATCGACGGGCAAAATATCGCCCAGCTATCGGCTAAGGAGCTAACCGCCTACCGTAGGAATGACGTTGGCTTTGTCTTCCAATTCTATAACCTGGTTCCAAACCTAACAGCGCTAGAAAACGTCGAACTGGCCTCCCAAATTGTCCCTGACCACCTATCAGCCGAAGAGGCCCTAAAGAGTGTCGGCCTGGCTAACCGGCTCAATAACTTCCCCGCTCAGCTATCCGGCGGTGAGCAACAACGGGTCGCGATCGCCCGGGCGGTGGCCAAAAAGCCCAAACTCTTGTTATGTGACGAGCCAACCGGAGCGCTAGACTTTGAGACCGGCCGGGCCGTGATGCAGATTCTGCAAGACATGAGCCGCAAGCAGGGGTCGACCGTTTTGATCGTCACCCACAACGCCGCCTTGGCCCCGATCGCTGACCAGGTCATTCACATCCATGACGGCCAGGTTAAGCAAATTACCCACCAGGACCACCCGCAAGACATCGCAAGCTTGGAATGGTAGGTGAAGATCGTGAGCAAAAAAATGTTATGGAAGGACGCCTGGCAGTCAATTGGTCAATCGTCCGGGCGGTTTATCGCCCTGGTCTTGCTGATTTTTTTGGGAACCTTCGCCTTTATCGGCCTTAAGGTTACCGGGCCAGATATGCGCCAAACCGGGTTAAATTACTTTAACCAAACCCACCTAGCCGACATGACTGTTAGTTCGGCGTCTGGGCTCAACCGGGCCGACCAAAAAACGATCAAAAGCCAAGCGGACGTCAAGGACGTCGACTACGGCTACTTCACCGACGCCAAGATCAAGGGGAGTTCCAACAGTGTTAGGGTCTTTTCAAAGTCCGGCGCCCTTTCAAGCTATCGTGTAATCGCAGGTCGGTTACCCAAAACTAACACGGAAATTGCCCTCAACAGTACCCTTAAGGGGAAGTACCGGCGCGGTCAAACGATTACTCTGCAAAACGGCCAGGGACTAGCCAAGACCAAGTTTACAATTGTCGGCTTCGTCAAGTCAGCCGAATTTATCAGCCATAACAACTTCGGCCAGACCGACGTCGGGACTGGCCAACTGAACGGCTTTGCCGTCACCACTAAGGGCGCCTTTTCGATGGGTGAATATAACATTGCCCGGATTAGTTACAAAGACGCTGGGCGCCTAAACGCCTATGATACCTCCTACACGAAGTTGATGAATAAGCACCAGAAAAAGATGCTTTCGGCGTTAAATAAAAACCGGGCAGCTAAGTACCAGAACGAACAAGCAGCCTTAACGAAGGCCAAAGCCCAGGTAACCCAACTAAACCAGGCAGCCGCTCTGCAGCCGGCTCTAGCCGACCAGGCAAAGGAGGCCGCCAGCCGGCTTGCCAAGCAAGAATACCAGCTTCAAAACCTCGGCTACCCCTCCTACACGGTTAACACCCGTAGTGATTTCCCGGGTTATGAAATCTACCACTCCAACTCCGAGCGGGTTGACGTTTTAGCCAACGTCTTTCCGACCTTCCTCTTCGCCATTGCTGCCCTGGTGGCCTTAACGACAATGATGCGGTTTGTCGAAGAAGAACGGATCACGATCGGGACCCTTAAGGCGCTAGGATACAGCAATGCTGACGTTGCACTTAAATTCTTATTGTACAGCCTCTTGGCCAGTGGCCTCGGGATTGTCTTGGGGGCGGCTGGTGGCTTCACCATTCTTCCTCAAATCATCTTCAAGGCCTACGCCGCTAGTTCAACAATTACCGGGCTCACGCTCAAGTTCTCCTGGACCTACCTAACCATTGCCGTCGTGATTGCACTGTGCTCGACGACCGTGGCCGCCCTGTACGCGCTGAGCCATAACTTTAAGGAACAGCCCGCGGCCTTGCTACTGCCGAAGCCACCCAAGGCCGGGAGCCGGATTTTGCTTGAACGGATAACGCCCCTATGGAAACGGCTCTCCTTTAACAACAAGGTTACCTTCCGTAACCTCTTCCGTTACAAGAGCCGGGCGCTCATGACTATCTTTGGGGTCGCCGGGTGTGTAGGGCTCCTCGTGATGGGGATCGGAATCCGCGACTCCTTGGCCGGAATCACCGATCGGCAGTACAGTCAGATCATTAAGTATGACATGCTGGTGGCTAAAAAGCCGGCCCCGACGCGTGACCAGAACCAAAAGTTTAATGATCTGCTTGCTTCAGATAAGGTTACCCACCACCAGGCCGTTTACACCCAGCAGTACCACCGGGTGGTCGGTAAAAACCAAAGCACCCAGGCGGTAACGATGATTGTGCCAAGCACCACGAAGGACTTTAATAAGTCGGTAGCGACGCTTTCGGCCAGCTCCGGTAAGGAGATGCACCTGCCAGCAAACGGTGTTATCCTGACCCAAAAGATGGCCACCCTGCTCCACGCTAAGAAGGGCGCCACCATTTATTTAAAGGACGTCAACGGGCAAAAGCAGTCCTTTAAGGTGGAAGGGATCGCCCAAATGTACATGGGCCACTTTATCTTCATGAGCAGAGGCGCCTACCAAAAGGCAACTGGGCAAACTTACCGGACCAATGCCCAGCTAGTGACCCTCAAAAATCACTCTAGTGCCAACGTTAAAAAGGTTGCGAGCGCCTTTATCCAGACTGGTGCCGCTGCTTCCACCTCCTTGAACCTCAATAATAAGGAACTGATTGGCAATACCATTAATGGTTTAAACACCGTCATTGTGGTCCTGATTGCCATCGCCACGCTGTTAGCCGTAGTTGTCTTGTACAATCTGACTAACATCAACGTTTCCGAGCGGATCCGGGAGCTGTCAACGATTAAGGTCCTCGGCTTCTTCGACCGGGAGGTGACCATGTACATTTACCGGGAAACGATCATCTTAACGATTCTCGGAATCTTCCTTGGTTACTTCTTCGGGATATGGCTACACTCCTTCATCATGATCAATCTTCCACCGGATAATGCCATGTTTGATAACTCCATGTATCCCCTCAACTTCGTAATCTCAACGGTAATCCCCGCCGTGATCACCCTCATCTTAGCCTTTATCATGCACCGTAAGATCCAGCGGGTTAACATGCTCGACGCCTTAAAATCCGTAGACTAAACGTAAAAAAGTCTCCCGGCTAGGAGGTCTTAAGAATGGTTAGCTTTGTGCCTAACAATTCTAGAACCCTTCATCAGCCGGGAGGCTTTTTTGTGCGACGAGAAACGCGATCTTCTCCGCTCCTCTACCAGTGCTACCAACGTTAACACAACTAATCAAGACCGCCTACCGTTCAAGATGAAACGATAGACGGTCTTGATCGTTACCACAACGCTTTGAAACGTGACCAAAGCTGGTTGAGCCCCACCGCCGACATAAAGGAAAGGACCCAGGTAACAGCCCAGCATAAGAATAACGTCCCCAGCGGGTGAGCGGTATGAAGGTTTCCGCGGTTACTGAGGTGCCAAACAATCTGGAGCCAAAAGATATTCGACAAGTAGGCCTTGTAAGCAAAGGCGGCCAGGTAGTGCATTGCCTTTAACATTCGATCGTGGTGGCGCTTGGTGTTATACAGGCATAAAGCGGCCACGCAGGCAATTACCGCTAAGGAGTAAAGAGTCATTGACGGCTTGTAGTAATCAGCCTTGCTTAGGTTTAGGGGAAACCCTGCCTGGTCCAGTTCGTAATTGGTCCAAAGAAAGGCCAGACCAAGTACGGTTAAGGAGAGCCACCAAAACTTGAGAAGCCAGTGGTTGACCTGGTCCGCAAACTTAACGGCTAGAACCCCCAAGACTCCGTAAATGCTAAAGGAAACGAAGAAGCGGTCCAAGAGGTACCAATCCCCGTGGTTAGCCATTAGGGTGTAGAAATCCAGCCACAGGGCGTAGCCGATAATTGTCAGAATTGCCACGATCATCCCCCGTTGCGGTTGTTGCTCCACCAAACGGGCCAGGGCCCAAAAGAGGGGCATTAGGATGATGAACTGCAACATCATGGTGTTATACCACAAATGAGGGGCGGCGTTTCCGTTAACAAAGTTCCAGATAAAGGAGCCAGCATTATGATAAGCGGCAACCTGCTGGACCCAAGGCATAACGATTAAGTAAACCAGGGTCCACCAAAAGGAAGGGACAAACAGGCTTTGAAAGGCCCCCTTCATGTAGGCGGGATATTGCCTAACCCCGGCACCTTCATGGGTACGGGTGGTCGAATAAAGGATCCCGAAGATAAAGGCGGGGGCTGTGTATTTAACTAGGTTATAGATAATCCCCAGGGTAAACTGAGTCTGGTGATCAGGATTGGTCGCCAGTACCAAGGAGATAGTTGGTTGCATCATCACCGCAGTACAGGCGAAAACCTTGAGGTAATCACCAATATCGGCAATTCGGATTTTTTTAGGCACGTAATCACATCCATTGTTGAATTGTGAGTAGCAACAAGGATGTTACTTAACAGCATTTTAATCCCCTAACGTTAATTTTGACAAGTCCCCTTTTAACTGGGCGTGGTAAAAGCGAATGATTTCGGTTGCCACTTCCCGAATGGCAACGTCGGTCCGGGACTTTCTAAGGAATTAATTGTTAGTCGACCGCCAGAGCATCAATCGGGTTAAGAGCAGCGGCGTGCCGTGCTGGTAGCCAGGCTGCTAATAAGGAAATAATCAGGGCGATCACAAAGACGGTCACAACATTGCCAAAGGTGATTTGGATGAAGGCATAGGCTGCAATCCTACTCAACGCGGCGTTAAAGCCAACCTGAGCAATAAAGGCGATTACGGTGGCTATAATCGCCGAGAACACCCCAATGATCAACGATTCGGCAATAAACATCCGGCGAATATCCTTCTTGCTTTCACCAAGTGCCCGTAAGATCCCGATTTCCTTGGTCCGGTCAGCCACCGACATGTACATGGTCACAATGATCATTAAGGCGGAGACCAAAAGTGAGATGCCGGCCACCCCAGCCAAGATATTGGTGATCAGGCTGATATAGGTCTCAATCCTAGAGATCATTGACGAAACGGCGCTGGCGGTGAAGACGCGCTTATTAGCGGTCTTGATCTTGTTGATCTGCTTAGCGACCTTCTTAGAGTTTTCCATCGTGTTTGCTGTCACAGCCAGCGAACTAGGATTTGGCTTCACGTTTTGGTCTTCCATGGCCTTAAGTAGGGTCTTGGTGTTGATGTAGCTGGTCCCGGCCGAGCTGCTGGAGATCCCAGCGACCTTAGCGGTAAATTTAACGGTTACCTGCTGACCCTGGCTGTTTTGAGCGGCGTAAGATAGGTCAACCGTCTTACCGATCAAACTCTTGCCACTGCCCTTGCGAAGTTTTTTGGCAACCGTATTTTGATCCAGAACCACTTCACCGTCCCCCGGCTTGTGACCGTACTTAATGGAGGAATTGGTGCTTGAATTGTTCCAGTTGGTCAAGGTCTGGGCAACAGTGCTCTTGTTACCAGACGCAATCATAACGTTAACGGCCGAATAGATCTTTTGAACGTCTGAAACGTTCCTCAAATCCTTAATCTTTTGAATATCGCTATTTTTGAAAACGGTGGCGCCCCTACTCAACTCGGCCATCATCGACTGCTGACTGGCTGAGCTGGATTCTTCGGTCCCACTGTCGCTGCCCTTTACGTATTGAGTAACGATCACCGAACGGGGGTTAACCATGTCATTAACCTGCTTGTTGACGTAGCCTTGAACCCCGTTCCCCAGCCCGTTGAACAGGATCACGGCAAACAGACCGATCGCCGTTCCGGCCACGATCAAGAGGTTGCGAGCAAAGTGAAACTTAAAGTGCTTGTAGGCCGTCGATATCGAGGTCCTTAAAGATAGGGGCTTGGAGGTCAGACGACGCTGTTGATCATTAACCGGGTAAGCTGGCCGGAGCCGCTCATCACCGTCAATTTGCCCCTCGGCCAGGTGTACGATCCGGGTTCCGGAGTCGGCCACGTGCTGGGAGTGGGTGACGGCGATCACTAACCGTCCTTCAGCGGCGATCTCGTTTAAAATCTTTAAAACGTCTTCGGTGTTTTCCGCGTCCAAGGCGCCGGTTGGTTCATCGGCGATGATGATCTTGGGATCGCTAGCCAGGGCCCGGGCGATTGCTACCCGCTGCTTTTGGCCACCAGACAGCTGGCTTGGGTACTTCTTGGCATGTTCTAACAAACCAACCCGCTTTAAGAGGTCCCTCGTCCGTTCGGTAGCCTCCTTGGTACTTAGCGTCGTCATATCTAACGACAGACGGACGTTTTCGGTCACCGTCAGGTGGTTGATTAGGTTGTAGGACTGGTAAATATAACCAACCTCGTCGCGCCGGTAACGGTCCATGCGCTGTTCTTGGCTGTGATCAAGCTTATTACCGTTAACAATCACTTCCCCGCTGAACTCACGGTCCAAGCCCCCAATGATGTTCATCAGAGTCGACTTCCCACCTCCAGATTCCCCAAGGATCGAAACAAATTCCCCGAGGTCAAACTTAAGGTCGATCCCTTTTAAGACCGGGAATTCCTCCTTCCCCAGGTAATAGGATTTATGGATGTCTTTGAGTTCTAAATACGCCATATAACGACTCCATTCTCTTGACTCTAATCAAGTATGCTAAAAGTATGTGTTCATTGTACCCGGTTTAAATATCATATCAATTAAATTTACTACTTAATTTCAATGCAAAAAGACCACTCCCTTAGTGGTGGAATGGTCATATCGTTCGACATTAATTTAAAGGGGTGCGCCCCTAATTTTTTTCGGTAAATTTTACGGCCGTCCCGTAAGCAACCACTGACTGCATATCCGAGGCAATCGAGCTAGAGTCAAAACGCATCATTACCACGGCATCGGCACCCATTGAAGCCGCCTCATCCGTCAGCCGTTTAATCGCCTCTTGGCGTGAGGTCGTCAGCATCTTGGTGTAGCCCCTGATTTCACCACCGACAATATTTTTAAAACCGGCACCAAGATTGCTAACAAGGTTACGGCTCTGAGTAGTGACCCCAAAGCACTCGCCAATCACTTCGTATTCCTGACCCGGAATCTTTTCGGTTGTTGTCACTAACATGGTAGAATCTCCTTTTCAATCCTGTGCTGTGCTACTTACCGAAATTATCGCATAATTAACGACTCAATGGTAGGGGGCGTACCAAACCCTCCTGCCCTTTCCGATGCTTTATGACCGCCGTTAAACAGTACTCAAAAAAATCGTCTTATAACTCACCAAAGTCATAAGGCGATTTTTAATCTCTAAGTTGAAGCCACCTTATTCGTCAATTTCGTTGGCTTGGCTCTTAGTCTCAGCAACCGCAAACCGTTCGTACTCTTCGGCAGCGGCCTTATTATTGGCCTTCTTTAAGTGGAAGAGGGCGCGCCAACAAACTACCAGTAGAATAACTACCCCCGCCGTAAAGATCAGATCCCACGGCATCCGGCCCCAGAGAAGGAGCGAGATTACCTTTTCGTGGTAGAAGGATATCTGACGGGCGTGCCAGTAGCCGTTCTTTAAGGCGTCAGCCAATTGGAGTTGCCCAACCGGCATTAGGGTGGCAAAGACCATCCCGGCTAAACCAATGTTAAGTAGCCAGGCCGACCAGCGAATCGCCTTCTCCATCTTAGCCGTCCAGAATTCCTTGACGGTTATGTTACGCAAAACGTAAAGGATAATAGCGATTGAGAACATCCCGTAAACCCCGGCCATCGAACCGTGAGCGTGGGCTGCCGTCCACTGGGTCCCATGTTCGAAGTAGTTGATAGCGGGTGCGTTGATTAAGAAACCAAGCGCCCCGGCCCCAAGGGTGTTCCAAATTCCCGTCCACATCAAGAAGATGAAGGTGCTCTTGTATGGGAAGTTGTGATAAGTATCTTGGTAAACCCGGTAGTGGGTGTAGGCTTCCCAAACCAAGAGGGAAAGCGGAACAATTTCAAGGGCGGAGAAGGAAGCCCCAAGGGCCAGCCAGAGGGAGTGATCCCCCATCCAGAAGTAGTGGTGCCCTGTTCCGATTACCCCGGATCCCAAGAGCAGGATTAATTGGAAGTAGAGGGAGCGGATCGTCGACTTGATCGTTGTCAGCTTCATGTCAACCAAAAGCCAACCAGTCAAGATAACAGCGAAGGCTTCAAAGATCCCTTCAACCCAAAGGTGAACGATCCACCAACGCCAATAATCAGCGAAGGTCACGTGTGAGTCGGGCATAATGAAGATTGAGGCACAGTAGAAGGCAGGAACGGCGATCGCCCCTAAGAAGAGCATCGTTACCAACCGGGTCCGGCTTAAATTATCCTTCCGCCGCATAGCTGGAACAAAGCCACGCATTAGAATGATAATCCAAAGGACCATGGCGGCAATTAGCATGTATTGCCAGAACTTCCCGAGTTCAAGGTATTCCCAGCCTCCGTTACCAAAGAGCCACCAATCCTTATTCAAGACACCCAAGCCGGTTAGCCATTCCCCAAGCATACTACCGCCGACCACGACAATTAAGGCCCAGAAGAGAATGTCAACGAGAACCCCCTGGCGGACCGGTTCCTTACGGAGAACCCGTGGCACAATGTAGATCCCGGCGCCTAGCCAGGTGGTAGCCACCCAGAAAATCACTAACTGGAGGTGCCATGAGTGTGCGAGGTTGAACGGCCAGATGTTTTGAAGCGGAATCCCAAAGAAGGTGTTTTCTACGTAATAGTGGGCCATTAATTCCCCTAAGAGAATCTGAATTAAGAAGAGCACCATTACCAGGGTAAAGTACTTGGCCGTCTTACGTTGACTAGTGGTAATCGGCAAGGTATCCGGTTCAAGAATCGGCACATCCTTTTGGTATTGGGCCTTGGATTCTAGGTTATATTTCTTTTGAACCCAGATGGCAATCGCAACCCCCATTACCAAGAGGGCTACGGAGATCCCCGTCCACGTCATGGCCTTTGGCGTCATCACGTTACCGGCATCGAGGTCGTACGGCCAGTTATTGGTATAAGAGTAGGTACGGCTTGGTCGGTTAGTTGAGGATAACCACGCTCCCCAGAAGAAGAAGGCCGTCAATTGATCAACCTTATTCCCACTAACCATGTACTCATTAGTGTGATTCTTGATCATGTTGTCCGGCAGCCCAACCTGCTTGGGGTTGTTAATGAAGGCCTTCCGGTAGTATGCGGTTAAGTAGCGGTACCCCGCCACTTGAGCCTTTGTTAAGGTTAATTCCTTATCCTTGGTGTTATAACGGTTCACCCGGATTTCCTTTTTAACCTGCCCTTTGATTCCTTCTTGTTGAACCGTGGTTAGCTGGTTAAAGGACTTACCATACAAATCGTTAGCGTAGTAACGGTACATCCCACGCAGATAAACGTGAAGGGCTTGAGCGGTGTAATCCGGCCCTAAGTAAGCCCCATTCCCTAAATAGGTTCCGTAATCAGCTAACTGATATTTTTCGTAGATCGCTTGCCCAGAAAGTAGCTGCTTTTTAGAAACCAGCGTCGTTCCGGATTCAGTAACCATCTTGGCTGGACGAGGAGCTTCATTCCTAAAGATAAGTAGCCCCCCGGCAATCAAGACGGAGAAGACAACAACCAGGGTCACGATCAGAGTCCTGGATAGTCGCCGATATGGATTTGGCATCTCAATCCCCCCAAAAGCCAAAAAATATTAAAGTAGATTAAGTTTACATTAAGCGACCAACGTTTTCAACTAATCCTGGAATATTTTTATATTCTCAAAATTGATGATCAATTTTCTCGCCTTACCGATTATTGCGAGCTACCAATGTTTTCATAAAAAAGCCCGCTTCAAATCATGAAGCGGGGCATAAATCTTTAACGACACTATTTGACAATCAATTGGCGCTATTTGTTAATAAGGTGTCGCAAATTGCTATCCACTTGGCGGAAATTGTTGGCTATAATAAAGTCATCAATTAAAACAAGTGAGGAATTATAAATGACAAAAGTAGTACTATTAACAGGCGCATCATCTGGAATTGGCCACCAAACAGCCCAACTCTTAGCTGAAAATGGCTTTAAGGTTTACGGGGCTGCCCGCCGGCTTGAAGCTATGGATGACCTAAAGCAATACGGTGTTTCTGCCGTACGTCTGGATGTAACCAATGAAGACTCCATTAAGCAAGCCGTCGCGGAAGTTATTAATCAGGAAGGTCGAATTGATATCCTAATTAATAATGCAGGTTATGGTTCCTATGGGGCGGTGGAAGATGTCACCATCGAAGAAGCTAAGCGTCAGTTTGACGTAAATATCTTTGGTCTGGCAGCCCTGACCCAAGAAGTCTTACCCCACATGCGATCACAAAAGTCAGGCAAAATCATTAACGTCTCTTCCATGGGTGGGCGGTTAACCACTATGTTCGGTGCTTGGTACCACGCAACAAAATACGCCTTGGAAGCCTTCTCCGATGCCTTGCGAATGGAAACCAAGAGCTTCGGTATTGATGTCATCTTGGTTGAACCAGGCGGTATCAAAACTCCTTGGGGCCTAATCGCAGCTGACCACTTACGCAAATCAGCTAAGGGCGGGGCCTATGAACAGCAAGCTAGCAAGACGGCGGATGGGATGGTCCGTCAATACTCCAGCAACCTCTTATCTGACCCCCAAGTAATTGCTAAGACCATGTTAAAAGCCGCCAACGCCCGTAAACCTAGGGCCCGTTATTTAGTTGGGTTTGGGGCTAAGCCGTTAGTCTTCTTGCACTCAATCTTACCAACCCGGGCCTTTGACTTCATTATCTCTAGGGCTTCCTAAGAAGGTGGAATACGATGAAGCTAGATTTAAACCAGCAATTTATGGATATGTTTCAGCAACTGGGACTAAGCTTTACCACAATTCAGCAGAAGGCTAAATTACCCATGAATGCGGGAAAAGAGGTTGATTTGGACAACAATCAATACGTCCAAATTATGCAGGTTTTAGATCAAGAACTCGATGACCAACAACTCCTCCAATTAAGTAACATCAACAACCTTCAACAGTTTGTGCCATCTTTCTATGCTTCTCTGGCCAGTCCGGATGGGATGACCGCCCTAGAACGTTTTGCCCGCTATAAGAAGCTGGTGGGGCCAGTTGATATTGATTTGAAAGAATCAGCTCAAGAGGTAAGCTTATCCTTCACTTACCAGGTTGAAACGATCCCCCGGTTCATGCTTTTAAATGAGCAACTCCTGGTTATAAGTCTCTTGCGGATAGGTAGTGGCCAAGAAATCCGTCCCCGCGTTATTAGTGGACCTTATAAATATGGGCCAGTAGTGGAAGAATATTTGGGCGTTAAGGGGCGTTTTTCCATCAAGAATCAAATGGTTTTCGCGAAAAGGGACTTGGTACAAGCGTTTGTGACCGAGAACAATATCATGTGGAAATACCTCAGCCCTAGTTTAGACCAGGAGCTTCAACAACTAGAAAAAGAGGGCGTCCTTAAAGACCAAGTCCAACAAGTCCTTATAGATGCCCTGCCGGGTAATCAAGCCACGATTGAAGTGGTGGCACAACGACTGGGGATGAGCAACCGAACCTTACAAAGAAAGCTAAAGGAAGAAGGTACCTCCTTTAAGGCAGTTCTAACCAAGGTCCAGAGCAAAATGGCTCAAACTTACTTGCGTAATGGAGTTAGAACCGATGAAATTGCCTACCTGGTGGGTTACACTGAGACTTCCTCTTTCATGCGAGCTTTTAAACGTTGGACCGGGCAAACGGTCGGACAATTCCAACTATCATAAATTATCAAATAAAGCAAAATGACGGTGGATCAATGTGATGATGCAGGACATGATTACAAAACCAGGCGGCCGTCGCGAATATACAGTTAAGCATATGGAAAAATAAGAATATTCATCAAACTAAAAAATGAGCCTAGCAAATTTGCTAAGCTCATTTTTACTACTATCATGTTATTGGCTAATTCTGCCAAAGAATCAGCTTTAACAACTTCACCGCTCTTTTCGCAATTGTCAAAATCAACTTGAATATTTTCTAACGGTCCAACATAATCTCTTGGGGTTTGACCAACCTCACAAAATTGACGTTCAAAGGTATCTTCCAAGTTAACCTGATTTTGTCTGAAGTAATCCAAAGTCTTTTGATCAACAACTACATAATATTTACCGCCAACATAATGTGCCGCATTCGCCCACATGGCAAAATCATAGACAACATCTTCGTTCACAAAGCGGTGCCCGGTTTTATCAATCCACAACAACGGCAGGTTAGTTAATGTCTCAACACTACTATCTCTTTTCATAGGATTAATACTATAACTAGGGGCGCAACCATGTGCGAATAAAACGGGGGTGTAGTTAATATCAGCTCCTAGCTTTTGAGCAGTTTTAATCCCAACTCCGGTTGATTTGTGTTCTCCCAAATTTAACAGTTCATCCGCATCGGTATATTTTTTTGCGCATTAACTCATTGTCACCACAGTATCCGCCATCCGCAAAAATAATTTTGGGGGCTTTGATTTCCAATTCGCCATCTTTTGTATTAACAATTACCGATTCTAAATGGTCATCTTTAAAATTAGCCTTTTTAAATTCGGTTTCTAATAGTACCTGATTATTTCCTGAATTTAACTTTTGAGCTAACTGATCCCAATTTTCCATCTTCGCTTTAAAATCATTAAATTTATGGTAAACCAACGGATCATTTTCATGGGCTTTTTGCTCACTCTTTTCTACGGTGACTGGTAGCCCCATCCGCTCTAAGCGGTCAATATTTTCTCCGGACCACTTTAAAAATTTAGATAAGAGCTCACCATTAACAAAATAATGATTGTAAGACGTTAAGCCTTCAAATGCTTCTTTATATCCGTATGTCACGCCTAATTTTTGCTGTTGCTTGGAGTTAATCGCAAACACCCCGTGAGCACCAAATTTGCCGGCACCACCAACCTTATTACCTTTTTCTAGCATGACAAAAGGAACCCCTTTTTCATATAATTCAAAGGCTGCTGATATTCCTGACGACCCCGAGCCGACAATCACAACATCTGTTTTCATTGATATATTATGGGCTGGATACCCGTCTTTAGTGATGGGAGGAAAGCCCCCACTCAAGCACCTACGGTGCTTCTTTTTTTGACCTTTTCCCTTTCTTTTTGC
>NZ_BCAH01000042.1 GCF_001293735.1 Limosilactobacillus gorillae
CCATAATATATCAATGAAGGAAACCCCGAAAGTGGGACACTTCATAAAGCAACTTTTTTCTAAGGCAAGCTACCAATTAAGTATTGGTAACTTGCCTTTTAATATTCCTTTGCTTGCGTTTGGTTTTGATTAAAAAGTAGGCGCCGATAGTAAAGTAAGGAGGCGGGATCCAATCGCAGGTGAGTTATTAATTGCTGATCCGACCAGTCACGGTGGAGGTGAAGTTGGTTTAAAACGTAGCCCTGGTGAAGGTTTCGCGGGCTGAGTGAGAAGTTGGTCAGCTTCTCGTCGCTCTTGAGGTACTTGTGCAAGCCAGCATTGGTCAAGCGGGGGGCTTCCCTGTTTAACCGGGTCTTTAAGAAAGGATCGGCACAGTTTTGAAGCTCACTTAGGGGCTGGTGAAAAACAGTAAAGTCCCTTAAAAATTGATCTTCAGTGGGGGTCGTTGGTGAAAGGTGGCGTAGCTCCTCGTTAAAGTCAGGGGCTAAAAATTCCCCAACCGTATACCCTCGCGCCGCTAAGAAAAGCACGAGGCGGGTGTAATAGTGGAGCTGATTACTTGCCAGGAGATCGTCTAAATTGTTGACCCACTTGGGGCTAACCTTGACTGCCGGTTTAGGTAGGGCCCCGTGAAGGGTTAGGGTTGGATAGTCATGGATAAGCTGGTGGGTGAATAGATAACGAAAGTAACGATTTAAGTGCGATAAGACCTTATTGGTGGTTGCCAGGGTGGCTTGGCGCTCCTCCTTGAGGTAGTTGAAATAGGACCGAACATCGGTCTCGGTAACCCGGTCAACCTGGGGATGATGTGCAAAGGCGGGGCGGTTGGCCCGTAAAAAGTCAAAAAAGCCGGTTAAGGTTGTGGTATAAGTGGTAACAGTGAGGGGAGCAAGCCCTTGGCTGATTAAAAACGGTTCGAAGGTGGTCTGGTAGGGATAGTGATCCTTCATGGTGGATACCTCCAGTATGCAAGATATAAGCAGATATTTACTTTAACTATATCACAAACAAAACCAAAATAACAACCAGCCTAACACACCCCCGTAAAATTTGCTAGAATAGAAAAGACTGTCGTGGTCACCATGACAAATCTGAACGAAACGAGGCCATAAACATTGAAAATTAAAACTTTACCGGCGGAATTTACGCCGGCCCGCCCAATCTTACAGCAAATTGAACAGGCGGGCTTTGAGGCCTACTTTGTGGGTGGGTGTGTTCGCGACACAATTTTAGGACTACCGATCCACGATATTGATATTGCAACTTCAGCATACCCAGCCGAGATTAAGCAGATCTTTAATCGAACAGTCGATACAGGGATTGAGCATGGGACGGTAATGATTTTAGATCACGGAACAGGTTATGAAACAACCACCTTCCGAACTGAATCAGGTTATCAAGACTTCCGGCGCCCCGACTCCGTCACCTTTGTGCGTTCTTTGAAAGAAGACCTCAAGCGCCGTGATTTCACTATTAATGCCCTGGCGCTAAAGGAGGATGGGGAGATAGTTGACCTCTTTGATGGGCTAGGAGATTTGAAGCGTCACCTGATTAGAGCAGTTGGAGAACCAGCAGAACGTTTCCATGAAGATGCTTTGCGTATGATGCGAGCCGCCCGTTTTGCCGCTAAGTTGGACTTTAAGATTGATCCAGCCACCCTGGCTGGGATAAGCGAAAACGCCCCATTGCTGAAAAAAATTGCTGTCGAACGGATTCAAGTCGAGTTTGAAAAACTCATGTTAGCGACGGCAGCATCTAAGGGACTTAACGTAATGCTTGAAACTGATCTTTACCGATACTGTCCTGGCCTAGATGGTAACTGGCAACATCTGAGCAATTTAGCAAGCACCAACTTGGCGATGCTGGTAAATTCAGCCCAAGTCTGGGGAGCATTGACCTACCATTTAGGAATGAAGTATAAGCAACTGGCGCCCTTCCTGAAAAAGTGGAAACTTTCTAACGACTTGATAACGGTGGTTCAACATCAATTACCACTCCTAAATCAAATTATGGGCGACCAGGTTAGCACTAGGGACCTGTTTAAGGCGGGGCAAGAGGCCGTTACGAATGCCGCGATTATTGCTAAGAGTTGTGGGGCCAATCTTGATCTGGTCAAACTTGAAAGGGCCTATCAGGACCTACCAATTAAAACCAGCCGTGAATTGGCAATCAACGGGGGTGATCTAATCAACAAGCTCGGTGTTAAGCCTGGTCCGGTGATGGGAAAGATTATTAACCATCTCGTTGATATGGTCGTTGATGGAGCGATCGCAAACGAACCTGATCTTCTCATGGACGAGGCGGCCAAGTTCATTGCTCAATAACAAGGGGGAAGAAGTGTGCAAACATTACGTGCGGATAATTTAACTAGTCGCTACGGAGAGAAGGTGCTCTTTGAAGACGTCTCTTTTCTGATTAACGAAGGGGACCGAATTGGGTTGATTGGCACCAATGGTAGTGGTAAGACCAGTCTACTTAACGTGATTGCTGGTCAGACGGGGGCTGATGCTGGCCAAATTACAAAGCCCGGTGATTACACGATCGGCTACCTAACGCAACAACCGGCTTTTGATCCAAATCTTTCGATCACCGATGCGGTCTTTGCCGGTAGTCAACGGGTTTTCCAAACAATTCGTAATTACGAAGCGGCCCTGACGGCTTATACCAATCATCCCGAGGATGCCGCTGTTGCTGAACAGTTTGCTAAATTGCAGTTAGCCATGGACCAGGAGGATGCCTGGGATGCTGATTCACGGATTAAGACGATTCTAACCCAGCTGAAGATAACTGATATGGATCAGAAGATGGGTGAATTATCCGGTGGCCAGCTTAAACGGATTGGTTTAGCCCAGGTGCTGATCCAGGAGCCGGATCTCTTGATGCTTGACGAACCAACCAACCACTTAGATCTGGATTCAATTGTCTGGCTGCAAGACTACTTAGCATCTTATAAGGGTGCCGTCTTGGTTGTTACCCATGACCGCTACTTTTTAGATCAGGTTACCAACCATATTTGGGAACTTGCTTACGGAGTAATGCATCATTACGTTGGGAACTATCAAGACTTTGTAGAGAAAAAGGCACAGCGCCTGGAGCTGTCCCAGGCCAGTGAACGTAAGAAGCAAAACCTTTACCGCAAGGAGCTCGCCTGGATGCGTCATGGTGCAAAAGCCCGTTCTACCAAACAAAAAGGGCGGATTAATCGCTTTAACGAATTAAAGGATTCTCTGGGACAGGTGGAGAAAGATGACGATATTGCCATCGATCTGGGTTACCAGCGTCTTGGTAAGGACGTGATTGAATTAAAGGATGCCAACCTTTCCTTGGGTGAACGACAAATATTACACGATTTTAACCTCCTCGTTCAAGGAGGCGATCGAATTGGGATTACTGGTGAAAACGGTGCCGGTAAGACGAGCCTCTTGAATGTAATCGCTCAACGAGTACCCCTTGATTCTGGGATTTTAAAAATCGGTGAGACCGTTAACTTGGGCTATTATACTCAGCAAACGGAGGGGATCGATGATGACAAGCGATTGGTTGCCTATTTAAATGAGGTCGCCGATAACGTTGTTGATAGATATGGACAACGCGTCGATGTGACTAAGCTACTGGAACGCTTCTTATTTCCACGTTTCATGCACGGAACCTTAATCCGTAAGCTTTCGGGAGGTGAAAAGCGGCGTCTCTACCTATTAAAAATTCTGATGCAACAACCAAACGTTCTGCTATTAGACGAACCAACCAACGACTTGGATATTGGGACGCTGACAGTCCTGGAAGACTACTTAGATGACTTTGCTGGAACTGTGATCACCGTTTCCCACGACCGCTATTTCTTAGACCGAGTTGCTGATAACTTGTTAATCTTTGACGGGAAGGGAAAGATTGAACGCTACACCGGGCGTTTTACCGATTACCTAGCTAAGCAAACAAAGGAACCGGTACCGACCCAAAAGACGGTGGCTAAAAAGCAGGAGCAAGCAGAACCGGTCAAAAAGGAAAAGACCAAGTTAACGTACGCTGAACAGTTGGAATGGGACCAGATTAACGAAGACCTCGACCAGCTAGCCGCCAAGCAAGAGAAAATTGAACAGGCAATGGCCGAAAACGGAGACAATTACGAAAAGCTAGCCGAACTGCAGGCTCAGCTGAACCAGGTTAACCAGGAGATGGATGAAAAGACCGTTCGTTGGGAATATTTGAGCGACTACGTGGAATAAAGCTTAGGGTCTTTGCTACAATAAACCCAATTAAAATTAAGGAGCGATTTGAATGACGGTAAATCATAATGAGGAACAATACTTAGACCTGGCGCGTCACGTTTTAGAATTTGGCGACGAGAAAGGTGACCGGACCGGAACGGGGACCAAGTCTGTTTTTGGTTACCAAATGCGGTTTAACCTTACGGAGGGCTTCCCGATTTTAACAACGAAAAAGGTTGCTTTTGGTTTGATCAAGAGCGAGTTACTGTGGTTCTTGCGTGGGGACACCAATATCCGTTTCCTATTACAGCACAAGAATCACATTTGGGACGAATGGGCCTTTAAAAAGTGGGTCGACGGTGTGGAATATACTGGCCCCGATATGACCGACTTTGGCCGGCGTTCCTTGGTCGATCCGGACTTTAATGAGGTATACAAGAAAGAGAAGCGGTCCTTTTGTAAACGAATTTTAGAAGACGATGATTTCGCAAAGAAGTACGGTGATCTTGGTCTAGTCTACGGTTCCCAGTGGCGGTCATGGCAGACGCCGAACGGTCCGGTTGATCAGCTTCAAAGGGTGATTGAACAGATCAAGACCAACCCAGACTCCCGCCGCTTAATCGTGACTGCTTGGAACCCTGCTGATGTCGATGATATGGCCTTGCCACCGTGTCACACGATGTTCCAGTTCTACGTCAATAACGGTAAACTGTCATGCCAGCTTTACCAACGTAGTGCTGATATCTTCTTGGGGGTACCGTTTAACATTGCCTCTTATGCTTTGTTGACCCATATGGTTGCTCACCAGTGCGGGCTTGAAGTTGGTGAATTTGTCCACACCCTGGGGGATGCCCACATCTACTTAAACCACATTGACCAGATTAAAGAACAGCTAAGCCGGCCGGTTCACCAGGCTCCCAAACTGATCTTACCAGAACAAACTAAGTCAATTGACGAGTACGAAATGGACGACATTCGTTTGGAAGGTTATGAACACGAGGACGCCATTAAGGCACCGGTCGCCGTTTAGGAGGGACGTTAAATGGGAAAGATTGCCTTTATTTGGGCGGAGGATCAAGCTGGCTGGATTGGTAAGGGGAATGGCTTACCGTGGCACCTAGCCGCCGATTTAAAGCACTTTAAACAAGTCACCAGTGGTCACCCAGTGGTGATGGGGCGTCGAACATATACTTCGATCGGCCGCCCTCTGCCCAAACGAACCAACTTAGTCGTAACTAGCAGCAAGGAACCAATTGAGGGAGTTCAGCTGATTGATGGTCTCAGCGCCCTAACCAAATGGCTAGCTGGTCAAGATGATGAAGAGATTTTTATCATTGGCGGGGCGCACCTGTTTAAATCAACCCTGCCCCTTGTCAACGTTTTATACCGGACAGTGGTTGAAGGTGACTACCATGGGGACGTAAAAATGGCGCCCATCGACTACCATAAGTGGCAAAAAGTCGCTGAACGCCATGTTGAAGCAACCGGGAAGGACCCGGCCTGCACCTTTGAAAAATGGGTTTTGTTAGACGAAGAATAGAATTGAAAAGTACATCAAGGTGGTACCCCCGAGGACAAAGAGGTGCCAGATTAAATGGGTGTACTGGGTGGGGAAGCTATATAAGACGGCCCCGAGAGTGAAGGTCACCCCGCCTAAGAATAGGAGGCCAAAGCCAACTGGTCCAAGGGCGTGGTAAAGGGGGATGATTGCACAAAGACACATCCAGCCCATTACTACGTAAATTACGGTTGACCAGAGGCTTTTTTTATCTAACCAGATTGACTTATAAATCACACCGCCAATGGCCATTAACCAAATAACGATTAACAGGCTCCAGCCCAGCCATCCCCGGATGGAAACCAGGCAATAGGGGGTGTAGGACCCGGCAATCAGCAGGTAAATCATTGAATGATCAAAGACCTGAAAGATATGACGGGCGCGGGTAAAGATTAGGGAGTGAAAAAGGGTTGAGGCCAGATAAAAGAGGACTAAAACGGCACCATAAATTGAAAAGGAAACAATTTTGATCGGACTGTGGGAATGGACCGCCGTCACGATCAAAACGACTAGTCCGGCAATTGCTAGAGCAACACCAAGCCCGTGGGTCACGGCGTTGCCAATTTCAATTAACAGATTTGGTTGTTTACGTTGCATAGTAGAACTCCTTTAAGCGGGGGACCCGGTGAAATCATGGTTGACTTTTGTTATACTAACATTTGGGTACAAACTTCCCGCGGGTTTGTAATATAATGATTATGTGATCTAGTTTTAAAAACTAGATATATTATACCAAATTTTTCAGGAAGAGTGATAAATTCCATGGCAAAAATTAAAATTGTAGCGGATTCTTCCGCTGGTTTAACCGAAACGGAAATTGAAAAGTACGGGATTACGATTATCCCCTTGTCCGTGATGATTGATGGGACTGTTTACGTTGAGCGTGAAACCATCACTAACGATCAATTTCCGGACATGATGGAAAAGGCGCATTCCTTACCTAAGACCTCCCAGCCGCCAATTGGTAAGTTTACCGATGCCTTTGATCGGCTTGGTGAAGATGGGTCTGAAGTCTTGTGCGTCTGCATGATGGAGTCCATTTCAGGAACCGTCCACGCAGCAGAACAGGCGGCTAGCTTAACCAAGACTAACGTCAAGGTGGTTGATTGTCATACCACCGACCGGGCAATGGCCTTTCAAATTATCGAGGCTGCTAAGGTGATCGAAGAGGGTGGTTCCATGGACGACGCCCTTGCTAAGATGAAGGAAGTTTATGATCACCACAAGCTCTACTTAGCCATTGATAACTTAGATAACCTGGTGGCTGGTGGACGGGTATCCCGCTTTGCCGGGACGCTTTCTAACCTATTAAATATCAAGGTAATGTTGGATGTGTACGGTGGTCAGATTCACGTTGCCATGAAGGGTCGTGGGATCAAGGCCATTCACAAGGAATGGGATAAGATTTTAGCCAATATGGCTAACGGCCCTAAGGTTAAGGGAATTGGGCTCTCCCATGTCAAGAGTGACAAAGAAGTTGACCGTCTGAAGGCAAAGCTTACTGAATTATTCCCATCAATTGACATTACCGTTCGTGAAACGGTGCCGGTTATCGCAACCCATACTGGTCTGGGTGCTTGTTGTTTAATATACTACACTGAATAAGTAAGTACGTTCCCGCACTAATATTGATGTAGGGTCGTATTTACTTCCACCGTTTTCTAGAAGGGATTACGTGGACTGATTCCGAGAACGAAGAGTTTGTCAAAAGCACCAATGATTAACGAATCGGGACGGGAAATGTGCTACAATGGTTAGCGACCAACTCTTGGTGGGCATGGTGATGCCTCACCGGCCCGCAAGAAAAGTAATAAAAAGGGGCGACCACCTGGTCGCCCCTTTTGTTTGGAGGAAAAGTGTTTGAGAAAAAAGAACTGGCGATGGTTACTTGTAGGGGTAGCATTGTTAGCTATCCTTGGCGGTAGTACCTGGTATTTTCATGAGCGACCGTCCTTAGTTGCTAATCAGGAGCAGCAACGAATTTTAAAGAAGAAGATCCTTCTGGTGGCCTTAGGGGATTCATTAACCCATGGTCAGGGAGATGAAAAGGATCAGGGCGGTTATGTTGGCCAGATCAAGACCCGCCTGGAAGATAAGTATGGTAACCAGGTGACAACGGAAAACTTCGGTGTTACCGGGGACCGATCCGACCAGATTAAGGCCCGTTTGGACAGCCAAAAGGAGATTCAAACGGGAATCCGGTCCGCCGACGTAATCGTGATGACCGTGGGGGGCAATGATTTGATGCAGACGCTGGAAAAGACGGCCTTTTCAGATTCATCATCGACAGTGGAAAAAGCTGTTGATGCGGCGGGTAAAACATACCAGCTTAAGTTAACGGCCCTGCTTAAAGACGTCCGTAAGTATAACCCAAACGCTCAGATCTTTGTCTTCTCCATTTACAATCCCTTTTACACATACTTTCCCAATGTCACGGTGATTTCAAAGGCGGTTGCTAAGTGGAATCAATTGACCAAGCAGGTGGTGGCTAAGTATCAGCCAGCCACCTTTGTAGACGTTGATTATTTGCTTTCTTATGGTCAATACACCACTAGGGAAAAGCGTCAGCAATTGGCGGCCCAAGCCCAAAAAACTAATGATGGTCAAATTAGTCAGGCGAGTGTTCTTGCAATTATGAATAACAAGGATCATAACCTAAATGAGTACATCTCAACGACGGATAACTTCCATCCCAATCACTTAGGCTATACCAAGATGACAGATAAGTTATTTAACGCGATGGTTCATAACAACAGCTTTGAATACCAAACGAGGTAAAGTATGCAGCACAGACAATCAAACACACATAACCCATGGAAGTGGGCCTTCTTCATTCTGGCAGCCATAGTGGTGATTAGTTGTGGAGTAGTGATTAATAAAGCTACCGCCCCGACGAATGTTCCGGCGGAAGTAGTGGCAACTAAGCCACAAGACACCTCCGTGGAAGTAACCCTGAACCGCAAGCAAGTGAATGCCCTTTCTGCTAACTACTTGAATAAGTTTTTAAAGGATAGTAAGGTCAAGTATCGGTTCGTGGTTGGTAATAAGTACGCAACTGTAATTGGCCGAACCAAGTTCTTGGGAGCAACGGTTCAGTTTTCCTTGAACTTCATCCCGGAACGCACGAGTCAGAACAATGTCTTATTAAGGGCGAAGGGACTGGCGGTTGGTAGGTTGAATCTACCAATTAGGTTTGTAATGGGCTTTTTGAAGAAAAACTATAAGCTTCCCACTTGGGTCAGCCTAGATGTTAAAAAGGAGACGATTTTATTAGACTTAAATAAGTACAGTCAAGATAAGTCCGTTCAATACAGTGCCAAAGAGATTAACATGAATGAAGGGACCTTCCGCTTTTTAATCACCATCCCGAATAATAAATAGGAGGAAGTATGTACCGGGAGAGCTTTTACCACTTTCTAATGACCCAGCGTAACCCCAACCAACCCGACGAGGTTGAGCAGTTTGCAAATAATGCCTTTTTAGACTCAGCTTTTCCAAAGCAGTCGCAGGATTTTAATGAGATTTCGCAATACCTTGAGGAAAACGCGGAGTACCTACCAACAATGCTAGTTTTTGATGATGCCTGGAATCGCTACTTACAGAAGATGAATTAGGAGGAAATCATGGCAACAATTCAATGGTTCCCTGGCCACATGGCTAAAGCCCTGCGCCAAATTAAAGAACAAATGCCCCTGGTTGATATCGTATTTGAACTCGTCGACGCCCGGGTTCCTTACTCAACGCAAAATCCAGAAATCGACCGAATGGCCGGTGATAAGCCCCGCTTGTTGATCATGACAAAAACCGATTTGGCTGATCCGGAAACGACGGCCCGCTGGATTGACTTTTTTGAACGAAATGGTCAACCGGTCTTGGCACTGGATTCGCGAGCTCATCAAGTTGCTAATAAGGTAACTAATAAGGCTCAGCAAATCTTAAAGGATCGGATGAAAGCTGAACTAGAAAAGGGGATGCAAAAACGGGCCATTCGTGCCATGTGCGTGGGGGTACCAAACGTTGGCAAGTCCACGTTACTTAACCACCTGATTAAAAAGAACGTGGCTGCTACTGGAAATCGTCCCGGGGTAACGACCGGTCAGCAATGGTTGCGATCGTCGGCGGCCCTTGAACTACTAGATACCCCGGGGGTATTATGGCCAAAGTTTGCTACCCAAACTCAGGCCAAGATGCTGGCCTTGTCTGGGGCCATCAAGGATTCACTGTACCCTAAGGATGATGTGGCTATTTTTGCTCTTGACTACCTCCGCAAGAACCGCCCACAGGAATTAATCAGCCGCTATCGTTTAAGCTCGACGAGCCTTGACGAGGACGTTCTTACCCCGGATCTTTTACTTGAAATCACCAAAAAAATGGGAATGCGTGATGACTATGACCGAGCCAGTGAACGGCTGATCTTTGAGATGCGTCGGGGAAAGTTAGGGACCTTCACATTAGAAGATCCAGCCGATTCGGAAGGAAATGCCGTAGATGAGTAAGCAATCCATTAGTGAAATTAAGGTGCTCTTAGCAAAACTGGATGATCTAAACGACCCCTTAGTGCAGAAATTAAAAGATGATCCGCGCAAGGGGGTTCAGGCGGCCCTAGTCCAGTTTGAAAAGCGGCTTTTGAAGCGGGCCCAAGCCCAAATTGCTTTCAAAAGGCGGTTTACTTACGAAGAGGAGCTATGGCTGGCTGGTAACCAGTACGTGGCCGGAATTGATGAGGTAGGACGGGGGCCCTTAGCGGGGCCAGTTGTGACCTGTGCGGTGATCTTAAACCGTAACTTTGACCTAGTTGGGGTAACAGACTCAAAGCAACTGACCCGGCACGAGCGCGAGCAGCTGTACTTACGGATCTTAGACGAGGCTGTTGAGGTGTCCTTAGCCGTCAGTCCCGCCGAAGAGATTGACCGTTTAAATATCTACGCGGCCACTCAGGCAGCTATGATTCGCTCGGTCAAATCCATGCATCATCGGCCTAGCCACTTGATTGTTGATGCGGTCCCCTTAGATATTCCAATTCCCCAGACAACGCTAATTAAAGGGGATCAAAAGAGTATTTCAGTGGCGGCAGCCTCAATAGTGGCTAAGGAGTACCGGGACCATTTGATGGCCATTTATGACCGGCTTTACCCGGGTTATGACTTTGCTAGCAATATGGGTTATGGGACAGCGGCCCATTTGGAAGGTTTAAAGAAATTCGGGGCCTGTCCAATTCATCGGACAAGTTTTCGCCCCGTCACAGATTATCTCAATTAATTTTGTCATTATTTAAGGTTCCTCCGTACTTAACCAGTAGGGAGGATTTTTTATGCAACCACGAGATTTTATTTTACGTCTCAGCCTGTGCCCGGGTCTCGGTCCGGTCAGCCGGTACCGCCTATGGCAGGCTGCTGAACAAACTTACTGCTTCGATAATTTGGAACTACTTGTTGCCCAAGCCGCAATGACTCCCAAGGTCAAGGAGAATCTATTTAAAAACTGGCCAAGCCCTTATTTAGATCGTTTGGTGCAACAAAATAGCCGGGTTTCGTGTCTGACCATCTTAGACAGTGACTATCCATCCCTATTACGAGAGAGTTACTGCCCACCCTTAGTTTTATACTATCAGGGGCATCGGGAACTGTTAACGATGCCAACCTTGGCGATAGTCGGTGCTAGGCAAGCAACCAATTACGGTTATGCAGTTCTTGAAAAATTAATTCCTGGTTTAACCAGCCACCGTTTAGCAATTGTATCCGGGCTTGCTAAGGGGATCGATGCAAGGAGCCATCAGATCGCTTTAAACACTGGAGGAAAGGTAATTGCCGTGATTGGTACTGGCCTTGACCAGGTATACCCCCGTAACAATGGGAATCTACAGAGGACTGTGGCTAGCCAGGGGCTACTCTTAACCGAATACCCCTTAAATACACCCCCCTTGCCTAACCACTTTCCAACCCGGAATCGAATCATTGCGGGACTTTGTCAAACCTGCTTAGTGGTGGAGGCCCGGCAAAAAAGCGGTAGCTTAATCACCGCCAACTTGGCTCTCCAAGAGAATCGTAACGTTTGTGCCGTCCCCGGGCCAATTACCAGCCCAACTTCACTTGGAACCAATGAATTAATTGCGGAAGGGGCGGTGCCAATCACTGGTGTTAAAGACATTTTGGCCGAATTTGAACAGCAATTTGATCCGGAAGCTTAAAAGGACTTTCTATCTTTCATTTGACACGAGGGCGCCCGTGCATTAATAATAAATGAAATAGATTATTAAATGACAGGAGCCGATGAGTTTGGTAACTAAACAAGAAAGCGTAACTAAAAAGAAACCAACCCGGCGCAAAACGAGCCGTTCAAACCAAAAGAAGCTGGTGATTGTGGAATCGCCATCCAAGGCTAAAACGATTAGTAAGTACCTTGGGCGAACTTATAAGGTTATTGCCAGCCTGGGCCATGTCCGTGACCTCCCTAAGTCACGAATGGGGGTTGATATTGAAAATAATTATCAACCCGATTACATCTCAATCCGTGGTAAGGGGGATGTAATCAAGGAACTACGCAAGGATGCCCGAGCCGCAAAAACCGTTTATCTGGCTTCTGACCCGGACCGTGAAGGGGAAGCGATCGCCTGGCACGTTGCTAACCTCTTAAAGATGGACCCGCAAGAAAAGAATCGGGTTACCTTCCATGAAATCACCAAGGATGCGGTAAAAGAGGCCTTTAAGGAACCACGAACCATCAACATGAACTTGGTTGATGCTCAACAGGCACGTCGGGTTCTTGATCGCCTGGTAGGGTATTCAATTTCTCCGATTCTCTGGAAGAAGGTTAAGAAGGGACTTTCGGCCGGCCGGGTCCAATCCGTTGCCTTAAACTTAATTATCCAACGTGAAAATGAGATTCGTAACTTCAAGCCGGAAGAATACTGGACGATCGATGCCGACTTCAAAAAGGGACGCGAAAAATTCAAGGCTACTTATTACGGGCAGGCTGGTAAGAAGGCTTCCTTAAAGAATCAACAAGCTGTCCAGCAAGTTCTACAATCAATTGATCGTAAGCAACCGTTTGAAATCACTAAGGTTGAACGCCGGGAGCGCCGGCGGATGCCACAACCGCCGTTTACAACCTCTACTATGCAACAAGATGCCAACCGACGGCTAAACTTCCGTACTCGGAAGACCATGATGGCTGCTCAGCAACTGTATGAAGGAATTAGCATTGGCCAGGGAGCTGCCGTTGGGTTGATTACCTACATGCGGACTGACTCAACCCGAATTGCCGGGGTGGCTAAGCAGGAGGCTGCAACCTTTATTCATGAAAATTACGGGGAAAACTATGCAGCGACCAAGCCGGTTAAGGGTAAACTTCAAGAGGGAGCTCAAGACGCCCACGAAGCGATTCGGCCAACCTCGGTTAACCGTACCCCCGCTGAAATGAAGGAATTTTTAACCCCAGATCAATACAAATTATATAACCTGATCTGGTGCCGGTTTGTGGCCAGCCAGATGACGGCCCAGGTAACGGATACGATGGCCGTAACGATTAGCCAGAATGAAGTTGACTTCCGCGCCAATGGATCGAAGGTTAAGTTTGATGGTTTTACCAAGGTATATAAACGGAGCCAGGAAAAGGATAACCTTCTACCAAACCTAGAAGAGGGCGATAAGGTGACCATGGTGGCCGATAATCCGGCCCAACACTTTACGCAGCCACCAGCCCGCTTTACGGAAGCCGCCCTGGTTAAGACATTGGAAGAAAACGGAGTTGGGCGTCCATCTACGTATGCCCCAACTTTGGACACAATTCAGCGCCGCTACTACGTTAAGCTTGCATCACGGCACTTTGAACCAACCGAGTTAGGTGAAATCGTCAACGACTTGATCATTAAGCAGTTTCCTGAGATTGTCAATGTTAAGTTCACAGCTGAGGTTGAAGGCTCCCTCGATAAGATTGAAGAGGGAAAGGAAAACTGGGTTAAAGTGGTGGATGACTTCTACCAACCATTTTCAAAAGAGGTTGCCACGGCCGAAGAGCAGGTAGCTAAGATTGAGATGAAAGACGAGTTGGCCGGTAGTGACTGTGAAATTTGTGGGGCACCGATGGTCATCAAGATGGGGAAGTATGGCAAATTTTACGCCTGCTCCCGCTTCCCAAACTGCCGTAACACGAAGGCAATTGTCAAGGATACCGGGATTGAGTGTCCACTTTGCCACCAGGGAACAGTAGTCGAGCGCAAATCCAAGAAAAACCGGGTCTTTTATGGCTGTTCCCGTTACCCAGATTGTGAATTTGTTTCCTGGGATCGACCAATTGGACGGGAATGCCCAAAGGATGGCCACTTCTTGGTCGAAAAGAAGGTCAGGGGAGGGAAGCAAGTCCTCTGTCCGAATGGCGATTACAAAGAAGAAGTTCAAAAATAATCTTATCAATACCCACCGTAATTGGTGGGTATTTTTGTTTTAACCCCGAAAGGGTTTCCAATTTTAATTTTCTTAGGATATTGACTATGTTATAATTTCTAAAGATTAGTTGGGAGGGGATTACTGGTAATGGATGAAGAGTTAGAAATGGCCTTTTTAGAGGCTCAAACGGGAAAGCTGGCGGCATCAACGTTAATTGGATACAGACGGAACTTAAGTTTTGTAAGACGCCGTTTTCCGGGTCAGTGGCCCGGCTGGCTTGACCTTACTACCGTTAAATTACGTGATTTTTTTATTGCCCGTCAAAGGGAAGGTGTTAGCGCATCAACCACCCGCTACCAAGCAACTACTTTACGAAGGTTTTACCACTACCTGTTGGAACGAGGACTGGTTAAACAAAATCCCTTGACGGGTATCCAGTTCGATAACATCAACTACAATGAATCCGGCCTACCAACCTACCAACTCTTAATGGAATCGATTAAACAAAACCGCAAACGTGCAACCACAATGGAGAAGACGGCAACCTACCTGATAATTGAAACAGGGATGCGGACCAGCGAGTTGATCCACTTAACGTGGGGGCAGGTTGATTTTGCCATGCGAGTGGTCTTGATCAAAAATGATGAGGGTGTGGGACGCTATGTTCCACTGACCAGTGACTTGTTGGATCTGTTGAATAAGCTGCGCGAGACTTTCTTGACCCCTCCGGATGCCACCACGCCAGTTTTAGCACTTGCCAATGGAAAAAAGATTAGCCGGGCGTGGATCGAACGAACGATCCGCCGAGTTAGTGGGGGAGCCACCCCAGCCGGCCTTCGTCACGCCTACATCGATAAGGTGGTTTCAGAAGAACGATTTGAGGATGCTAACCGCTTGGCGGGGCATAAAACCTTGGTAGCTACGGCTAGATACCAGGTCAACCAGTTTCATGACCTAAAGAAAAAGTATGAGCAGTATTTTTAGAGAGGAAGAAAAACGGACGATGATTACAATTGAGAATGAAGAATTAGTGGTTCAAATTGCCCCCCAGGGCGCACAGATGCACAGTATTCGGCGTAAGGCAAGTACCCTTGAGTATCTGTGGCAGGGTGATGCAAAATCCTGGTCAAGACAAGCCCCGGTTCTCTTTCCTTTTGTGGGACGCCTTTTGGATGATCAATATACCTACCAGGGACACCAATACCACCAAACTCAGCATGGTTTTGCCCGGGATATGGTATTTACAGTTGCTCAACAAGGAGCCGATTGGGTGGTCTTTAATTTAAGGAGCGACGCCCAGACAAAGGCGGTATACCCGTTTGACTTCTCACTTTCAATTACCTATGCCTTAGACCACGACCATCTTGTCATCAGCTACCAGGTCGAAAATACGGACGACCAAAGTCTGCTACGCTACGCTTTGGGTGCGCACCCAGGTTTCAACATTCCGCTAACGAAGCAGGGGAGCTTTGAAACGGCAACCTTGGCGGTTAACCCGGCGAAGGTCTATCCACAGATTCCCTTGGTAGGGCCCTACAGTGATTTAAAGCATCCTAAGGAACTGGATGCACGTAAGGCGATGCAGCTTAACCATCAGCTCTTTGATCACGATGCCCTTGTTTTCGCTCCTTATGGTGCCGATCTGAGCCTAACCCTAACCGAGCCGCAGAGTGGGCACGGGGTTGAAGTCAAAACGAGTGGGACTCCCTTTGTTGGTGTTTGGTCTCAATATCCGAAGACCGGTAACTTTATCTGCATCGAACCGTGGTGGGGATTGGCTGATGGGGTCGACAGCGATGGTGAATTAATTCATAAGACTGCCATGAATCAGTTGAATCCGGGAGCAAGTGCCAATTACCAATTTACCATCCGTCCGTTTTAAAATTAAAAAGGAGTAACCAGAAG
>NZ_BCAH01000043.1 GCF_001293735.1 Limosilactobacillus gorillae
GGAGATTTCCGAATGGGGCAACCCAATCATCTTAGTCGATGATTACTTGAGCAGTGAATCTATAGCTGCCAAGAGGTAGACGCAGTGAACTGAAACATCTTAGTAGCTGCAGGAAGAGAAAGAAACATCGATTCCCTGAGTAGCGGCGAGCGAAACGGGAAGAGCCCAAACCACTGAGCTTGCTCAGTGGGGTTGTAGGACTGAACGATGGAGTTACCAAAGAAGTTGGTAGTCGAAGTGGCTGGGAAGCCACACCAGAGATGGTGATAGTCCAGTAGACGAAACCAACTTCTCTCCGTTCAGGATCCTGAGTACGGCGGGACACGTGAAACCCCGTCGGAAGCAGCGAGGACCATCTCGCAAGGCTAAATACTCCCTAGTGACCGATAGTGAACCAGTACCGTGAGGGAAAGGTGAAAAGCACCCCGGGAGGGGAGTGAAATAGTTCCTGAAACCATGTGCCTACAAGCTGTCGGAGCCCGTTAAGGGGTGACGGCGTGCCTCTTGCAGAATGAACCGGCGAGTCATGATTACGTGCAAGGTTAAGGTGGAAAAACCGGAGCCGCAGCGAAAGCGAGTCTGAAATGGGCGTACGAAGTACGTAGTTATGTACCCGAAACCAGGTGACCTACCCATGTCCAGGGTGAAGGTGCGGTAAAACGCACTGGAGGCCCGAACCCGTGTCTGTTGAAAAAGGCTGGGATGAGGTGTGGGTAGCGGTGAAATTCCAAACGAACTTGGAGATAGCTGGTTCTCTCCGAAATCTCTTTAGGGGGAGCCTCGGAATTAAGAATCTTGGAGGTAGAGCACTGTTTGGACGAGGGGCCCGTCATGGGTTACCGACTTCAGATAAACTCCGAATGCCAATGATTTATGTCCGGGAGTCAGACGATGAGTGATAAGATCCACCGTCGAAAGGGGAACAGCCCAGATCACCAGTTAAGGTCCCTAAATATATGCTAAGTGGAAAAGGATGTGGAGTTGCTTAGACAACTAGGATGTTGGCTCAGAAGCAGCCATCATTTAAAGAGTGCGTAATAGCTCACTAGTCGAGTGATCCTGCGCCGAAAATGTACCGGGGCTAAGCATATTACCGAAACTGTGGATGTGTCCGATGGACACGTGATAGGAGAGCGTTCTAAGGGCGACGAAGTTAGACCGTGAGGACTAGTGGAGCGCTTAGAAGTGAGAATGCCGGTATGAGTAGCGAAAGACAGGTGAGAATCCTGTCCACCGAATGACTAAGGTTTCCTGGGGAAGGCTCGTCCACCCAGGGTAAGTCGGGACCTAAGGCGAGGCCGAGAGGCGTAGTCGATGGATAACAGGTTGAGATTCCTGTACCAGTTAAATGCGTTTGAATGATGGAGGGACGCAGCAGGCTAAGCGAACCGGACGATTGGAAGAGTCCGGCCAAGCAGTAAGTCAGGTTTAGAGTCAAATGCTTTAAGCCGGGTTGACAAGCTGTGATGGGGAGCGAATTTAAAGTAGCGAAGTCGCCGATGTCACCCTGCCGAGAAAAGCTTCTAGTGAGTATTTAACTGCCCGTACCGCAAACCGACACAGGTAGTCGAGGAGAGAATCCTAAGGTGAGCGAGTGAACTCTCGTTAAGGAACTCGGCAAAATGACCCCGTAACTTCGGGAGAAGGGGTGCTGGTCGAAGACCAGCCGCAGTGAAAAGGCCCAGGCGACTGTTTATCAAAAACACAGGTTTCTGCAAAATCGTAAGATGAAGTATAGGGGCTGACGCCTGCCCGGTGCTGGAAGGTTAAAAGGAAGAGTTAGCTTCGGCGAAGCCCTGAATTGAAGCCCCAGTAAACGGCGGCCGTAACTATAACGGTCCTAAGGTAGCGAAATTCCTTGTCGGGTAAGTTCCGACCCGCACGAAAGGCGTAACGATCTGGGCACTGTCTCAACGAGAGACTCGGTGAAATTGAATTGCCTGTGAAGATGCAGGCTACCCGCGACAGGACGGAAAGACCCCATGGAGCTTTACTGTAGCTTGATATTGAGTGTTTGTACTGCTTGTACAGGATAGGTAGGAGCCGTAGAAACCGGGACGCTAGTTTCGGTGGAGGCGCAAGTGGGATACTACCCTTGGATTATGACCACTCTAACCCGCACCACTGATCGTGGTGGGAGACAGTGTCAGGTGGGCAGTTTGACTGGGGCGGTCGCCTCCCAAAAGGTAACGGAGGCGCCCAAAGGTTCGCTCAGAATGGTTGGAAATCATTCGCAGAGTGTAAAGGCACAAGCGAGCTTGACTGCGAGACAGACAGGTCGAGCAGGGACGAAAGTCGGGCTTAGTGATCCGGTGGTTCCGTATGGAAGGGCCATCGCTCAACGGATAAAAGCTACCCTGGGGATAACAGGCTTATCTCCCCCAAGAGTCCACATCGACGGGGAGGTTTGGCACCTCGATGTCGGCTCATCGCATCCTGGGGCTGTAGTCGGTCCCAAGGGTTGGGCTGTTCGCCCATTAAAGCGGTACGCGAGCTGGGTTCAGAACGTCGTGAGACAGTTCGGTCCCTATCCGTCGCGGGCGTAGGAAATTTGCGAGGACCTGTCCTTAGTACGAGAGGACCGGGATGGACATACCGCTGGTGTACCAGTTGTTCCGCCAGGAGCATCGCTGGGTAGCTATGTATGGATGAGATAAACGCTGAAAGCATCTAAGTGTGAAACTCGCCTCAAGATGAGATTTCCCATTCCGAAAGGAAGTAAGACCCCACAGAGATGATGTGGTAGATAGGATGGAAGTGGCAGTGCGGTGACGCATGGAGCGGACCATTACTAATCGGTCGAGGACTTAACCAAGTCAGGTGATCGGGAACTTGAAGAGGAAAGATATTGTTTAGTTTTGAAAGCACAAGCTTTCACAGTGTGGTGATGATGGCCTGAAGGATACACCTGTTCCCATGCCGAACACAGCAGTTAAGCTTCAGCACGCCGAAAGTAGTTGGGGGATCGCTCCCTGCGAGGATAGGACGTTGCCACGC
>NZ_BCAH01000044.1 GCF_001293735.1 Limosilactobacillus gorillae
CTAAAGTGACGGGTATCCAGCATATCAATGAATGATCCTAAAGCTTTGTCAGCTTTTAGGCCACGTTGCGTTGTCTTTTTTCGACCAGCCAAAGGGCGCCTCTTAATTAAAAAAAACGCCCCACCGAAGTGAGACGCTTTTTGAACGAAGGTTTGGTTTACTTGAAACCGTACTTCTTGTTGAACTTGTCGACTGCCCCGTCGGCCTGGGTAAACTTTTGCTTCCCAGTGTAGAACGGGTGGGAGTCAGAAGTAACTTCAACCCGAATAAGCGGGTATTCGTTACCATCTTCCCATTCAACAGTTTCCTTGGAGGTAGCCGTTGAACCAGAGATAAACTTGTAACCAGTTGCTGAATCTTCAAAGACTACTAAGTGGTAATCTGGGTGAATTCCTTGCTTCATAACTTTAATACGCTCCTTTTGCCATGAATCATTGCCTGAAACATAGTTATTTCAATAACCCTAACAGAATAACACGTGCTTGGCCAAAAAGCAACCTAGTCATCATCGTCTTCGATGCGGACGTCAGCATTCAAACGATTTAGCTTCCACACAATCCGGTCGTAACCTCGTAAAATGTTATCGGCATTATGAATGACGGTCTGTCCATCAGCCATTAACCCAGCGATCATCAAGGAGGCTCCGGCCCGGATTTCACCGGCCTTAACATCGGCTCCGGTGAGGTGGTCAGTATGCTCGATCGTGATTCGACCGTCGCCAGCCGTGATCTTCATCCCCATCTTTTGCAGTTCTGGGATGTGCTTAACCCGCTTTGGGTAGATCGTGTCAACCACTGTACTTACCCCATCAGCCTTGGCCATCAACGGCGTCAGTGGCTGTTGCAAGTCGGTGGCAAAACCTGGGTACGGCATCGTCTTAACGTGAATGTCCGTTAACTTGCCAGCCTTTGGAACAAAGATCTTATCGGAGTCGATCTTTAAGTCAACCCCCATCTCAATCAGCTTGCTCGTGTAAGCTTCCAAGTGTTCCGGGATGACGTTATTAATCATCACCCCGTCCCCCATAGCAGCTGCCAAGGAAAGGTAAGTTCCTGATTCAATCCGGTCGGCGATGATCGTATGCGTGTTCATTGATTGCAGGGAGTTAACCCCCGTAATCCGAATCACGTCAGTTCCGACCCCGCGGATCTGAGCGCCCATGTTATTCAAAAAGGTGGCAAGGTCCACAATCTCTGGTTCCCGGGCGGCATTCTCAATAACCGTCACCCCTTCGGCACGAACCGCCGCCAAGATGGCGTTGATCGTTGCCCCCACGGACACCATGTCCATGAAGATCCGTGCCCCATGTAGGCCGTTTGGCGCTTCTAAGTGCACAGTTCCGTTGTTTTCACTCACAGAAGCACCCAGGGCTTCAAAGGCCTTTAAGTGTTGATCGATTGGCCGGGGGCCGATGTTATCGCCCCCCGGGAAGGTTAAGGTTGCCCGGTGGAAGCGGCCGAGTAACGCTCCCATAAAGTAATATGATGCCCGCAAGCTCTTGATGGCCTTGCTAGGCAGTTCGGCTTCAATAATCTGAGTTGGATCAATGTCTAACACCCCGTGCTTGAAAGAGGAGCGTACGTTCATTGACTCTAAGATAATCATAAGATTGTGAACATCCAGGATGTCCGGCACAGTATCGAACTGGACGGGAGTATCGGCTAGGATCGCCGATGGAATGAGTGCGACCGTACTATTCTTAGCACCACCGATCGTTACTTCGCCCGAGAGTCGGTTCCCTCCTTGAATGATCATTTTTTTCATGATTAGGTATCCTCGCTTTTAAACATTTCATTTCATTTGATTAGGACCGTTTTGGCGTTAAAACAGTCAATACTCATGATAATGAAACCAGCCCTAAATTACAAGCATTTCCCGGGATTCTTAACCATTTTACTTGCCACCATTTTCGGCTTTACTTTACACCACCCGGGCCTTTTCCCGGGAAATTATTCGTCTTTTAAGCGTCAATGGGCTAGTCCATTGCTGCGGCCTTCACAAAGGCAGCGAATAATCCCTCTGGCCGGTTTGGTCGGGAAAGGAATTCTGGGTGGTACTGGGCGGCCACAAAGAATTTGTTTTCCGGTAATTCAACAACTTCTACCAGGTTCCGATCTGGATTGACCCCGGATACAACCAGGCCCCGTTCTTCCATTTCCTTACGGAAGGCGTTGTTAAATTCGTAACGGTGCCGGTGACGTTCGGAAATCATGTCCTGGTTGCCGTATGCAGCGGCCGCCACAGAACCCGGCTTTAATTGACATTGGTACGCCCCTAAACGTTGGGTTCCCCCCATGTCTTCAACATCCTCTTGGTCAGCCATCAGGTCAATGATGTTGTGTTTAGTATCCGGATCAAATTCGGTTGAGTTAGCATCTTTGTAGCCCAAGACGTTGCGGGCGTATTCGATGCAGGCCACCTGCATTCCCAAGCAGATCCCCATGTATGGCACGTCTTGTTCACGGGCATACTTAATTGCCGTAATCATTCCTTCAATTCCCCGGCTCCCAAACCCACCTGGAACTAAAATCCCATCGTAATCCTTCAGGGTTTCTTCAATATTTTCTTCGGTGATGTTTTCAGCATTGAAGTGGTCAATTTCAACCTTGGCGTCAACCGGGTAACCAGCATGCCGGAGTGATTCGTTGACGGAGATGTAGGCATCTTGTAAGTCAGTGTATTTACCAACCATGGCGATTTTAACCGTCTTAGTTAAGCCATTTGTAACGTGGTCGACCATCTCAGTCCACGCACCCATATCAGCCTTTGGAACGTCTAAGCCAAAGTGATCAACCACCAGTTGGTCCATCCCTTGCTTTTGCAAGTTTAAAGGTACTTCGTAAAGGTTCTTGGCGTCCATTGATTCAACAACCGCCTTTGGTTCTACGTCACAGAAAAGGGCGATCTTGGTTCGCATGTCATCGGTGATTGGTTCTTCGGTACGAACCACCAGGATATTTGGCTGGATTCCTAACCCCCGTAACTCACGAACAGAGTGCTGCGTTGGCTTGGTCTTCATTTCCCCGGCCGCCTTTAGGTACGGAACTAACGTGGTGTGGATGTATAAGACATTCTCTTCACCGGCCTCTTTTTTCATCTGCCGGATTGCTTCCATGAACGGTTGGGATTCAATGTCACCTACCGTTCCCCCAATTTCAGTGATCACAACTTCGGCGCCAGTCGATTCACCAGCCCGGCGAATCTTTTCTTTAATCATGTTGGTGATGTGCGGAATTACTTGTACGGTCCGACCTAAGTAGTCCCCACGCCGTTCCTTACGTAAAACCTCAGAGTAAATTTTCCCGGTCGTAACGTTTGAGTACTTGTTCAAGTCATTGTCAATGAAGCGTTCATAGTGACCAAGGTCCAGGTCGGTTTCGGTCCCATCATTAGTAACGAAAACTTCCCCGTGCTGGTATGGGCTCATCGTCCCCGGGTCTACGTTGATGTAGGGGTCAAACTTTTGGATGGCGATCTTTAATCCCCGGTTCTTTAACAGCCGTCCTAATGAAGCTGCCACAATTCCCTTTCCCAAGGAAGAAACAACCCCACCAGTTACAAAAATATACTTCGTCATCATGCTCTCTCCTTTACACATGCCGCGGTTACAACAAAAACGGCCCCCTATTTCACGTGAAACAGGGAGCCGTTCATTTTAAAACTCAGTGTCCCAATTCATTGGGAGCCCAAGTAAAATAATACGAAAACGACCATCATTAGTCAAGGTAATTGTTGGATCAATTACTCCTCGTCGTCTTCTTCCTCATCCTCGTCATCGAATTCGCTTCCGTGGAGTTCGGACAGTTGATCTTCGATGTTGGTATCCTCGTCATCGTCTTCAACGGGGTTATCTTCATCGTAGTCATCATCTTCGTAATCGTCGTCATCTTCAGCACTGGTGTCGTCATCCAGATCTTCATCTTCTGGATCGTCGTTATCGTAATCGATCACGTCATCGTCATCATCAGTCCCCGCCAAGAAGGCGTTAACTTTACGACGACGCTTCTTTGGTCGATCTTCTTCGTCTTCGGTTTCACCAACCGTAGCTTCGTCAATCGATTCGTACGGGTACCAGGCACGCAGGCCCCAGGTGTTATCACCAAGGGAAATAAAGCTACCATCGACGTTCAGGTCCGTGTAAAATTGCGAGAGTCGTTCCCGAATTTCCTCGTCACTCTTACCAAGGTATTGTTGAATCTCGTTGGTCAAGTCGGCAAACGCCATTGCCTCGTTATGGTAATCTAAGATTGCGTGAGCCACTTCGATCATTGAAAGTTCTGATTTTTCCTGGCCATCGAAAACCTTTAAATCCAAATTGGTGCACATCCCTTCAAAAAGTCTAAACTACATAGTATCATATCACGCTTCAAACCGCAATTCAATTTGGTAATTTCCCACCACCTGGTCACCGGTTGTTAAGCGGTAAGCTAAGTGGAGGCTGCCACTGGCGTTGGGCCAGTTTAATTCCGCCAATAATTCATCGGTCGTCACTGTCATCTGAATGATCCCGTAGGGGGTGCGATAACGGCTAGTGGTGGTGGTTTCCTTATCAAAAGTTAACCTTGTTTTGACCTGGCCGTTACGGGTTAACTGCACAGCGCCCGTTCCCAGCCGGAATTGAACGGGGGTAACCTGTCCCGCCTGGTGTTCGGTGTAACGTAAGTAGCGCTGGCCATTTTTAAGCGTCACTAACTGCCCATCTTCTTCAAACGAATAGCGTTCTTCTTGGCCGTCCTGGACCATTTGGGTCGCTAAAAAGACCCGGACTGGTATTACTTCACTCATAGTGCCCTTCCTTTCATCCTTATCTTAACAGTTCTTGTTGCTACCGTCACCTAATGGGTAACTTATCTGACTAGATCATGTATAATGGAGGCATTAGCAATGGCATTAAGGGAGGAATCTATGACATTTCAAGATGAAGCACTCCCCAAGGAGAAGACCTTTCGTGATCCAATCCTGGGAACGATAATTGTTGATAATCAGATTATTCTCGACCTCATTAATACCCCTGAATTCCAGCGACTCCGGCGGATCAAGCAGCTTGGAACCAGCTCACTGACCTTTCACGGTGCTGAGCATTCTCGGTTTGGCCACTGTCTGGGAGTGTACGAAATCGCGCGGCGAATGTGTAATCACTTCCAGCGTAACTACCCCACCAACCATCCCGGCGATGGATTATGGGATGATCATGAGCGCCCAGTCGTCTTATGTGCGGCCCTCTTGCATGACCTCGGTCACGGCCCGTATTCACATACCTTTGAACACATTTTCCACACCGACCACGAGGAAATTACCCGCCGCCTGATCACCACCCCGACCACCAACATCCAAAGGATCCTGGCCCGGGTAGCCCCGGACTTCCCCAGCCAGGTCGCTAGCGTCATCGACCATAGCTACCAAAATCAGCAGGTGGTCCAAATGATCTCCAGCCAGGTTGACGCTGACCGGATGGATTACCTACAACGCGACGCCTACTACACCGGCACCAATTACGGTAAGTTCGATCTCGACCGGGTCCTACAGGTGATGCGGCCCATCAATGACGGGATCGCCTTTGAGATCTCCGGTATGCACGCCGTTGAAGATTACATTATCTCCCGACTCCAGATGTACTTACAGATTTACTTTCACCCGGTTTCTCGTTCCATGGAGGTCATCTTGGACCACCTTTTGAAGCGGGCTAAGTACCTCTACCAACACCCCAACGACTACAAACCGACCTTTACTCCGCATATGCTGATGCCCTTCTTCAACAACCGCTTCTCGCTAGACGACTACCTTTCCTTAGATGACGGAGTCTTATCAACCTACTTCATCCACTGGACCAAGTCTGGCGATGATATCTTAACCGATTTGGCCCGGCGCTTTTTAAACCGGCGCCCTTTCAAATCGGCCCTGTACGACCACAAAACGGGGGGCATGCTAGACAAGCTTAGAGACCTGATCGCTACGGCAGGCTTTAACAGTGAGTATTACACGGCCACTAACTCATCGTATAAACTCCCTTACGATACCTACCATCCCCAGAGTAGCAAGCCACAGTCCCAAATCGAGTTAATTCAACCCAACGGTGAACTTATCGAACTAACTGAGGTTTCAACCCTTGTGGCCTCTATTTCCGGCCGTGAAGCCGGTGATAAGCGTTTTTTCTTTCCAAAGGAGATGCTGGTTGAACACGACAATATCGAGATTTTTGAACCCATCTACCAGGAATTTCAACACTACATTTCTAACAACCACATCATTATTCCAGAATAACGGAGGAGTATTATGCCCATTAAATTAATTGCCATTGATATTGACGGTACCCTTATTAACGACCACTTAGAAATCACCGAAAAGACCAAGGCGACCCTACAAGAAGCCACTGCTAAGGGAATCAAGGTGGTCCTTTGTACTGGCCGGCCCATGACCGGGGTCCACCAGTACCTGGATCAGCTCGGTCTTAATAATCGTGATGACCAATACGTGATCTCCTTTAACGGCGCCCTGGCCCAAACGACCTCCGGGATGGTAATTTCCCAGTTCACCCTCCCCTTTGAAAAGATGGTTGACCTATCGGCGGCTGCCCTAAAGGCCAACATTCACATATTGGCTGAAACTGCCGACACCATGTACGTTTTAAACCAAAATATCAGCCCCTATGCCGTCCGTGAGTCTAACCTGGTTTCTTTGCCCATCTTCTACCGGTCAATTGACCAGTTGGCAATGATTAGGGATCAGTTAGTGGTCTCCAAGCTGATGCTTATTGATGACCCCACCATCCTCGATAATTTCTTATCCAAGGCCACGGCGCCTCTGAAACGTTCTTTTAACATCGTCCGCTCCGAGCCCTACTACTTGGAATTCGTTAACCCATCCGCTAGCAAGGGGGCAGCCCTAGCCTCCTTAGGTCAAAAACTGGGGATCCCCCAGACCGAGATAATGGCGATTGGAAACGCCCAAAACGATGAATCAATGATCACCTACGCCGGTGTCGGGGTTGCCATGGGTAACTCAATTCCGTCCACGCTTCAGCAGGCTGATGAATTAGTTGCTGATAATAACCACGACGGGGTGGCCGAAGCCGTTACCAAATTCGCCTTTAACTAACTACCAACTAAAAGCACCGGATCAAGGCCTGCGTCTTGATCCGGTGCTTTTTACATGTAATATCTCAAATTAATAATTAAGAAATCTTAGTTACGCTACCCGTCGAAGAGTTATATTCATAAATCCCAATCATATTAGCAACCGTGTTATCCTGGTTGTTTTGCCGAACCTCAAAGCGGTAAACATTCCCGTTCTTTTCAACCGGAATGATCCCGTAACCCTGTTGGTTGAATCCCATCTTAGTGGCAAAAGCGTCAATCACATCTTCACTGGTACTTTGGGCCACCGCTGCATTTGTAGCTGAGCTACTGGTAGAAGTCGTAGCGGTACTTGATGAACCAGTCGATGATGTGGAGGATTGCGTGGAGCTCGTTGAAGAAGAGCTTGATTCAGCCGCCGCAATCTTAGTCCGAAGGTTCTTGTATGCCGCCTTAATTGCCTGTGAATCTGACGAAGCCGTATTCAAGTTTGTCAAGGCCTGGTCGTAATTACCGTTGTCGTAGGCCTTTTTGGCTGCAATGTAGTTTTGAAGGTCCGCGGCAAGGGCCCGGCTTTCACTCGTTGACTTCGCTACGTTATTGACTTCATCGAGTGCGGCCTGGTACTTCCCTTGCTTAATCAACTTTTCGGCAGCAGCGACCTTATCAGCGGCCGTCACCGTCTTTTTAGAACTGGTAGAGGAGCTCTCATTCGTTGAACTGCTGGACGAAGAGTTGGCTCCCTTGCTACCACAGGCGGCAAGGGTAAAAACCGTTGCCAACGCAGCGGTGCCAACCATTGCCTTCTTAAAAAAGCTTGTGTTCATCTTTTTTCCTCCTTTATCTTTTCACATTATACCATTCTTCACCCCAGCTAGCATGGTGATGGTAAAACAAAGGGGCGGTGGTTAACAACACCACGCCCCTTTACTTAATTTATTTTTCAAGATTTTCTTGCTTAAACCGGTTATTAAACAAGGGACTAACAGCACGGTTCTCATTGATCCGCTTAATAGCGTCAGCGATTAACGGTGCCACTGAAACCTGCTTAATCTTGGCAATTTGTTTTTCTTCTGGTAGGCAAATCGTGTCAGTTACCACCACTTCCTTGAGTGGGGAGTTCGCCAGGCGTTCGATGGCTGGACCAGACAAAACAGCGTGGGTACAAGAAGCGTAAACTTCCTCAGCTCCGGCATCAATCAGGGCTTGGGAACCTTTACTAATCGTCCCGGCCGTGTCAATCATATCGTCGATCATGATGCACTTCTTGCCCTTCACATCCCCAATGATGTTCATGATTTGGGCAACGTTCGCCTTCGGCCGCCGCTTATCGATAATGGCAATCGGGGCCTTCAGGAATTCAGCCAGGGCCCGGGCCCGGGTCACCCCACCATGGTCGGGAGAAACAACAACTGCCTTTTCACTTACCCCTTCACGGATAAAGTAGTCCGCTAAAAGCGGTGCCCCCATCAGGTGGTCAACTGGGATGTCAAAGAATCCTTGGATCTGGGCCGCGTGGAGGTCTAAGGCTACCACCCGGTTAACCCCGGAGTTTTGAAGCATGTTAGCCACCAGCTTAGCCGTGATCGGTTCACGAGAACGGGCCTTCCGGTCTTGGCGGGCATAGCCATAGTACGGTAATACCACGTTGATTGTGTTGGCGCTAGCCCGGCGCAGGGCATCAACCAAGATCAAAAGTTCCATTAAGTTGTCGTTGACCGGTGCGGAAGTCGATTGGATTACGTAGACGTTATCGCCCCGAATACTCTCTTCAATGTTAATTTGAATTTCGCCGTCACTGAATCGATCGACGGAAAGTTTTCCCAGTTCGACCCCGACGTGCTCCGCGATTTTTTCTGCCAACGGTCGGTTTGAACTGAGGGAAAAAATCTTCAATTTAGGGTCAAAATAACGTTCTTTCATTAGGTCCTCCGATATCGTAAAGATCTTAATCTATCACTTTTTATGATAGTTATTTCGCCCTTAAAAAGCAAGCTCTTACCAAGGGAGTTTTTTAGCGTAGTCCGGCTTATTGACCTGCCGGGCGCGGGCGATCGCCATATCAAATTGTTTGATACTATCGGTGATTGTTGAGCCAGCCGCCACAAAGGAGTCGGCCGCGATATTAACCGGCGCCACAATGTTGGAGTTAGAACCAATGAAGGCGTGGTCGCCAACGGTAGTGTGATGCTTATTGGTCCCGTCGTAGTTGACAAAGACTACCCCACAGCCAACGTTGATGTTTTTACCCAGGGTGGCATCACCAATATAGGTAAGGTGTCCCACCTTGGTCCCGGCTCCGATATAGGCCTTTTTGACCTCACAGAAGTTCCCAACGTGGACGTTTTCACCCAACTCTGCCTTTGGACGTAGGTGGCTATTTGGCCCCACATCAGCTCCAGAGTGCACCTCAGCTTGTTCCAACGCCGATGACATAATTGTCACGTCGTCGTGAAGGATGCTGTTTTCGATACGGGAACCCGCCCCAATCAAGCAGTCAGCACCAATCACGGTCCGTCCCTTGATCACAACGCCCCCTTCAATCACCGTGTCTTGACCAATTTGGACATCAGCATCAATGTAAGTGGTGGCTGGATCAACTAGGGTCACCCCATCCTTCATCAGTTGGGTGTTGATCCGGTTTTGCATGATCTTAGTTGCCCGAGCCAAAGCCACCCGATCGTTAACCCCCATCGATTCGTCAAAATCTTCCATCTGATAAGCAGTTACGATTTCGTTATCTTCTTTTAGAATACTAATAACATCGGTCAGGTAGTATTCACCCTGAGCGTTGTTGTTAGTAATCTTCTTTAACGCTGCGAACAGCTTACGGTTGTCAAAGCAGTAAACCCCGGTGTTGATTTCGTGAATGGCCTGCTCTTCGACGCTAGCATCCTTTTGTTCCACGATCCGTTCAACAATCCCAACCTCGTTACGCACAATTCGTCCGTAACCCGTTGGATCCGGAGCATTCGATGTTAAGATCGTCACGGCCGCGTGACGCTGCTCATGGTATTGGCAAAGGTGGTTAAAAGTGGCTGCCGTAAACAACGGGGTATCCCCAGAAACAACCAACGTTTCCCCGTCTAAATCACCTAGGAGGTCTTCGGTCTGCATTACCGCATGCCCAGTCCCCAGCTGTTGCTTTTGCAGGGCGTAGTGGACCTGGCTACCTAGGGCATCCTTAACGGTGTCAGCTTCATAACCAACCACGGTCACGATGTTTTCAATCTTAGCCTCTTGAAGCTGGGTCAAAACATGTTCAACCATCGTCTTTCCACAAACCTGGTGTAAGACCTTGTGAAGCTTGGACTTCATCCGGGTTCCCTTTCCAGCCGCCAGAATAATTGCGTTCTTATTTACCATGTTGTCTGCAGTTCCTTTCGTTAGTTTTCATCCCTAAATACCTTGGCCAGGTAGTTCCCCGGCTGAGCACTGATCTTTTGGTTAACCCCATCTTCGGCTGTAACTTTAATCAGGGAGGTACAGTCTTCCACCAGACGTTGGCCGGAGAATTGACCCTCTGCAAAAACGGTCATCCCGATCAAGTGGGCACCAAATTCGTTGATCAGTGATTGCATCCCGTTTAACGTTCCGCCGCCCTTCAAGAAATCATCAACGATTACTACATTGGCTCCTTCCTTTAGGGTTCTTCTAGAAAGCTCCATCTTCTTGATCCGCTGTGAAGACCCGGATACATAGTTCACCGATACGGTAGAACCTTCCGTGATGTGCGAAGAATTACGTACGATCACAAAGGGCTTATTCAAGTACATTGCCACGCTTTGAGCAATCGGAATCCCCTTAGTTTCTACGGTCATGACTACGTCAACGTCCTTATCAACGTATTGGGTTGCCACCAGGCGCCCCACCTCGCGCAGGATCTCCGGACGCCCCAGCAGGTCGGATAAGTAGACGTAGCCCCCCGGTAAGAGACGGGAGTCATCATCAACGGCTTCCACGAGCTGTTCAATCACCTTGGTCGCATTATCCTCAGAGTAAAGCGGCGTTAACCGGGCCCCGCCTGATGCCCCCGGCAGGGTTTCCAAGCGGCCGACCCCCCAATCTTCTAGGGTGGTCCGGATAATGCTCAGGTCCTCTGAAATCGAGGACTTAGCAGACCCATAGCGCTCCCCAAAGAACTTTAAGGAAACTAGTTCACGGGGGTGTTCGAGCAGGTAGCGGGTCATATCGACCAGCCGGTTACTACGTCTTACTTTCATCTTTTTACCTCTTTACTTGACGCTGATCAATCTGACCAGCTGACTTTAGTTGTTCCCATGTAATTTACCTTGCCATGATACCATAATTGTTCGTCTTTTGCCTAATTTTTCATAATTTTAGCCAGACGTTTAACGATTTATCCGAAAAATCAAAAAAGCCATTCCGAACATGGTTCGGAATGGCTTTTACCTAGGCACTCGTTTGATGATGATAGTAAAGGGCACTGATATAGATCACAACCTCAATCACGGCAATGAAAAAGGAAATTGGCCAGTTAGTAATGTAGCCAAGGTAAAGACCCAACCAGGTCCCTAAAAGGGCAAATAGAATTGATAGACCAATCATTTTGGCCGTTCCGGTTGCATAATATTTTGCGGCCGCAGCCGGTAGGGTCAAAAGAATGAAGATCAAAAGGGACCCCACAATCTGGGCAGCCACAGATACTGAAAGAGCGACCAGAATTAAAAAGATTACCGAGACAACCGTTCCGTTGACCCCATTAACACGGGCACCAACCGGATCAAAGGAATCAAACTTCAGGAATCGGTACATGCAAAAGACCACCACTAAAACAAGGAGCGATAGCATAACCAGCTGCCAGACCTCCTGCTTAGAAATCCCGACCACCGAACCAAAGAGAATGCTAGTTGCCGAGCTAGCGGTTTGATTGGACAGGGATAAGAAGAGGATTCCCAACCCAATAAAGAGCGCTGACACCGCCGAAATTACGGCCTCGCGCCTCGATTCCTTGATACTCATTTGTCCCACCATCACCGAGGAAAGTATGGTGAACAATAGCATCCCGTTTAGAGCCTGCCATCCGGCAAAGACGGCAAAGGAGGCCCCGGCAAAGCCGATTTCCGATAAGGTATGGGTCAGAAACGATATCCGTCGGGCGACGACGAAGACCCCGATCACCCCGGACACAACCGCAATAAAGGTTGAGGCAACAAAGGCGTAACGCATAAAAGACAGTTCAAACATTATTCTTCCTCCTCGATGGCCGATAGTTCACTAATCGGACCACTTGTAGCCCGTCCCGCCGCTAGGTGCAGGTAACGGGTCCCATAGTGGTGAGCCAGGTCCCAGTCGTGAGTAACGAAGAGGACCGCACGCCCCTTAGAACGGAAGTCCTCGACTAGATCGAGCAGTTCATACTTCATCTCGTTATCCAGGCTGGCCGTCGACTCATCTAAGATCAGCAATTGCGGATCAGCCACCAGCGCCTGGGCAAGGTAGGCCCGCTGTTTTTCGCCCCCCGAGGCCATTCCCAAGGGACGTTCGGCGATCCGGGTTAAGTCAGTAGCAGCAACAATTTGGTCAATCTTTTGCCGCTCATCCCGACTCAGCCACGGCAGCCGGCTGGTCGGTAGGTTTAAGGCCACAAAATCACGGATCGACAGGGGATACTCACTATCTAAGTTGCGGAACTGAGGAACATAGCCGATTTTAACGCTAGACGGCATTTTAATCTGACCCTGCCGGGGTTTAAGCTGCCCTAAAAGCGCACGGACCATGGTCGTCTTCCCGACCCCGTTTTCCCCTACAACGACTAAAAAGTCGCCCTGGTTAACCTGAAAGTTTAAGCCCGTTATGACTTCTTTATCGCCATAAGCTAATGTTAAGTTTTCGACGTTTAAAATTGGGATCATTATTCACCTCGTTGGATCTTAAGCAAGGCTTGGTATTGCTTGGTCATCCACGAAACATAATCCTCACCGTCTGGTTTAGATTCAGTAACGTTTAAGACTGGAACGTTATTTTCCTTGGCTAACTTAACCAGGTTCTCAACCGTCTTACTGCTTTCTTGGCTGTTGTTAACGAAGAAGGCAATCCGGTGGTTAACGATATCATCTTGGACCTGTTTGACGTCCTTTGGTGACGGATCGCTATCATCTTCAATTGCTTTTTCAAAGTGCTGGTCATTAACTTGGTAACCAAGGTTGTTCAGTGCGTAATCAAAGACTGGTTCGCTTACGTCAACCAGACGGTTATCGCCAACGTTTTGCTTGGCCTGATTAATGATCTTATCAAGCTTCCTTAATTTAGCTTGGTAGGCCCTGGCGTTCTTTTCATAGTCCGCCTTGTGATCAGGATCGATCTTGCTAAATTGTTTTGCCAAGGTGGTTGCTAAGTCACTCATCGTTGCTGGCCGGTACCAAACGTGTTCATTGTCCCCGTCCTTTTTCTTGGCCACTTCTTCTCCGACGTTAATCAGGGTGATCTTATTTTTACTGTCAGCCTTGACCATCTTCGTCATCCAAGTATCGTAGCCCAGGCCGTTTTCAATCGCCACATTGGCGTTGGCGACCTGCTTGGCCTGCTTGGTCGTTGGCTGGTACTCGTGCGGGTCGACAGCTGAACTGTTGATGAAGGAGGTCACCGTTCCGTGGTCTCCAGCGACCGCCTTGGCTACTTCACCATAAAAATTGAGGCTGGTAACCACCCGGATCGGCTTTTGGTTCGATTTAGATGGGCTCCATCCCGTTACCATCAAACCAAAAATCACGATCAGGGCAGCCACGATAGCCCCAATTCCCCAGTATTTTCGCTTCATCACAAAATCCTCCAGTCTTAATTTTGGTTAAATCGTAATTCTTACGATTAAGACTGAGAAATCATACATGCTCTTAGCCAACTTAGCAAGCCCTTTTTCCAAAAATTAGTTTTTAGTAAACCTATAACGCCCCGATTAAATTGGGCCCCATTCTACAATAGAACTACCTGATAAACCTCCGGGCAAAAGCCACGCAGGCTGTTATAAATCCGCTTGGCCCGTGACTCGGCGTGGCAAAGAGCAAAGACACTAGGGCCGGTTCCGCTCATCTGAGTAACATCGGCGCCCAGCTTTTGCATCTGCGCCTTTAGGTGGGCAATCTCCGGGTGGACCTTAATGGTCACCGCCTCCAGGGCGTTCCCCATGTACTGAAAGCTATCCTGAAACCTTCCCTCCTTGATTGCCGCCACCAGTTGGTCCGTTTGCGGATGAACCAGTTCTTCATAATTGATCTGGCGCAAGATTACCGGTGTTGATACCGATAATTTGGGCTTAGCAATCACCACCCAATAATGCGGAAAAGCCGGTAGGAGCTCCACAATCTCACCGTGACCAGTCACGTGGGCCGTTCGGGAATAAACGCAAAAGGGAACGTCCGAATCAATTGCTAAAGATAAGCGAGCCAGCTCATCCAAGGATAAGCCCAGGCGCCAGGCCTGGTTTAGGGCCCGTAAAACCGCTGCGGCATCCGAAGACCCTCCACCTAAGCCGGCGGCCACCGGAATCTTTTTTTTGATTCGGATCGTTACTCCGTCAGTCTGGTGAAAGCGGGTCTTTAAAATATGGGCTGCCTGGTAGGCCAGGTTTCGTTGGTCGTTGGGTAAAAAACCGCTGTTGGTGTAGACCTTAATCGTCTGTGGTCGGTGGTGGACCTCCACAGTGACGTAATCGGCCAGGTCGACCGCACTCATCACCATGTTCCAACGCGGCAGACCGTCCAAGTAACGCATTGGTGTGTCAAGCGCCAAGTTAATTTTAGCCGGTGCCTTTTCCGTCACAATCATCCCACATTCCCCCTTCTTGACTTAGTTTGTCCTTAATTATACTAATTCTCGTTAACTGACGCAAAAGGGGCTGTGACAAATAGTCACAGCCCCTTTTGGCTCCACATACATAGTCCAACCATGATGCCCCATCAAACATTACCAGATGCATGGCTTTCTACGGTATTTTCTTTACAGCAGTCCCTGATCATGCATGGCATTGGTTAAGTTAATGAACTCAACTAGGCTTAGGCGCTCCGGTCGAGTCTGGGCATCAATGCCCAACTGGTCTAAGACCAACCGAACCCTTTCAAGACGCTCCTTGTCCTTACCAACGATCGTTTTTAGGTTATTCCACAGGCTCTTACGCCGGTGGGCAAAGCAGCCCCTCACAAGGCCAAAGAGTCGGTCATCGTTAAAGGGAGCTACGGGCAAGGGGGCCTTTTTCTGGGTCAACAAAACGATAGCGGAGTCGACGTTTGGTGCTGGTACAAAGGACTTACGCGATACTGCAAAGGCGACCTTGACGTCCATACGGTAGTCGATGGCCAGGGTCAGTGCCCCGTAGTCCTTCGTCCCCGGCTTGGCGACTAACCGGTCGGCAACCTCCTTTTGCATCATCACGCAAACAGCAGCCCACTCCACTTGACTGGCCAAGAGGGAAAATAAGATCGGGCTGGTGATGTAATACGGCAGGTTAGCTACCACCTTAACCGGCTTGGTAGGATCCTCAAAGGCCGTCTGCACTAATTCAGCTAGGTTGGTCTTTAAGACGTCCCGGTTTAAAACGGTGACGTTATCATATGGCGATAAGACATCGTCTAAAACCGGCAGAAGACTCTCATCGATTTCCAGGGCTACTACTTGCCCGGCGGCCTGGGCTAGCTTTTCTGTCAAAGCACCGATCCCGGGACCGATTTCAATTACGTTATCATCCTTGGTAATCTTGGCGGCCCGGACAATCCCGCTCAAGACGTCAGGGTTAGTCAAGAAGTTTTGGCCAAACCCCTTCTTAGCATGGATCCCGTACTGATTCATAATCGTGCGGGTCCGGGACGGACTCCCAATTTGCTTACTCATGCGTTGTTCCTTCCTGATTGAGTTGTGCAACTGCGCGATCAAAGTCTTCTTGGGTAATCCCGAAGAGGTCGAGGCGCTTTAAGAGCTGCTTGGCGTTGCCATAGCCAATCCCCAGGATCTCCCCGAATCGCTGACGGCGATACTTAGCCACTGGACCGCCAGCCAACCCGGCCTGGATTAAATCCTGATTAGTGAAGACCGCCTGCTTGACCGGCGTTGTCGTATAGACGTTTTGTAGGGCCGCCTTGATCACCGCCTGACTGGCGTGTTCGACACCAAGGCTTCCATGGGCCTCAGTTGGCACCCCTTGGTCACGCCGGATGAAGGCGTGCTTAACCCCGGGGACCGCCTGGTCAATCATCTTACGAAGCCGCTCCCCGTTGAAATCGGGATCGGTGAAGACGATCACCCCCCGGCTTTCCTGGAGTTTTTTGATCTGTTCAATTGCCTTTGGCGAAAGGGCGGAGCCGTTTGTTTCAAAGGTGTCGGCGGCCACCGCACGCTGCACCTGCTTGGTATCATCTTTGCCCTCCACCACAATTACTTCTTTAATCTTGTCCATTATTTCCTTTCAAGAATCGACGTACGGCAGTCTGGTAGGTCGCGTTAGCCACCAAATGTTCCGGTAGCTCCAAGAGCTTGGCCAGGGCCTGAACCACATAGTAGGTGTAGGCCGGCTCGTTTTGCTTACCGCGGTAGGGAACCGGGGTTAGATAGGGCGCATCGGTTTCAACCATCATCCGATCTAGCGGGGTCGCCTTAGCTGCCTCGTGAACTTCGGTTGCCTTGTTAAAGGAGACCACCCCGCTAAATGAAAGGTCGAAGCCCAGGGCCAAAAACTTTTTAGCCCATTCCCCGTCCCCGCTAAAGGAGTGCATCACCCCACCAAACGTGGCAGGCGTCTTCTTTAGAACCTGATAGGTTTCATCAAGTGCCTCACGGCAGTGGATCACCACTGGTAAGTGAAGATTATTCGCCATCGCAATCTGACGCTCAAAGGCTGCCACCTGGGTGCTTCGATCCGTAATTCCATTGACAAAGTCTAAGCCGATCTCGCCAACTCCAACCACCTCCGGGCGGGCCAAGTTGGCCTCTAACTGATGCCAGTCGCTTGTAATAACCTTGCCCAGATCCTCGGGATGCCAACCAATTACGGCGTGCAGATTCGGGTACTTTTCAGCCAGCTTTAGGGCCCGCTTATTCAAGAGGGTGTTAGAACCCACCATGTTCATTTCTTCGACCCCCAGGTGCTTTGCCCGGGCTAAAAAGGCCGCCACGTCCCCGTAAAAGGCCTCATCGTTTAGGTGGGTGTGCGAATCGTAAATGGTCACCATCTTAGCAGACCGTTGAACCTACTTCCAGGCTATCCGGTACCAGCACCAGTTGAACCTGACCGTTTAACTCGGAAGACAGGAGCATCCCCTGGCTGATCTCGCCACGGAGCTTGCGTGGACTTAGGTTGGCTACAAAAATAACCTTCTTGCCAACTAAAGCTTCTGGTTCTGGATACCACTGGGCAATTCCAGACAGGATTTGGCGCCCGCCCATGCCATCATCGATGACGAACTTAAGCAACTTGTCAGCACCCTTTACCTTACCGGCCTCCTTGATCAGACCCACCCGCAAGTCGGCCTTATCAAAGTCGTCAAACTGGATTTCATCCTTTAAGGGTTCCACACTGTTCTTCTTGGCCGCTTCCATGGCCTTGCGTCCCTTCTGCTTTTCGTTAGCGCTCATTTGAGACTTAATGAAGTCAATTTCCTCTCCCATATCGCGCCGCGGGAAGATTGGCGTTCCCTTTTTAACAACCGTTACTTCGGCTGGGAAATCATTGAAGTCGAGGTTAGTCAAGGAGATGTCCTCAACTGGTAGGCCGAGCTGAGCCATGATTTCCTTTGGGGCCACCGGCATAATTGGTTGCAACATGGCCGCCACCATCCGTAGAGACTTGGCTAGGTGAGTCAAGACATTTTCCAAGACAACCGCCTTTTCTTCGTCCTTTGCCAGTACCCACGGTTCAGTTTCGTCAATATACTTGTTAGCTCGGGAAATCAGCTTCCAGATCGCTCCTAAGGCGTCGGCAAAGCGGGTCTGGTCCATCAGCTGGCGGTATTCCGTCAGAGCTTGTTGAGCGACTTCTTCTAGATCGGTATCAAAGTCAGTTTCGGCTGCCACTTGGCCCGCTAGCTTGCCGTCTTGGTACTTGTTGACCATCGCCACCGTCCGGTTTAAGAGGTTCCCCAGGTCGTTTGCCAGGTCGTAATTGACCTTCTCAACGAAGTCTTCCGGTGAAAAGACCCCGTCATTTCCAAACGGCATTGCCCGTAAGAGGTAGTAACGGGTAGCGTCCAAGCCGTAACGGTCAACCAGAGTTTCTGGGTAGACCACGTTCCCCTTGGACTTGGACATCTTACCTTCCTTCATCGTCAGCCAGCCGTGGCCAATAACATGCTTTGGCAACGGTAGCCCTAAGGCGTGGAGCATGATCGGCCAGTAAATAGTGTGGAAGCGAACAATCTCTTTCCCGACCATGTGGACGTCAGCCGGCCAGAACTTCTTGAAGAGCGCGTCATTATCGCTGCCGTAGCCCAACGCGGTGATATAGTTGGACAATGCATCGATCCACACGTAAATAACGTGGTTCGGGTCGTTTGGTACTTTAACTCCCCACTTAAAGGAGGTCCGGGTAACGGCTAGGTCCTCTAAGCCCGGTTCCAAGAAATTCTTGATCATTTCGTTCATCCGGGAAGCCGGTTGAATGAAGTCCGGGTGGGCCTTGTAATAATCCATCAGCCAGTCAGCGTACTTACTCATCTTAAAGAAGTAGGATTCTTCCTTGACCAGCTGAACCTCATGACCGGACGGGGCAACCCCACCGATGACCTTGCCATCATCGTCCTTGAAGACTTCCTTGAGCTGGCTTTCGGTGAAGTACTCTTCATCATCGACCGAGTACCACCCCACGTACTCACCCTTGTAGATATCCCCCTGATCGAGAAGTCGTTGGAAGATCTTTTGAACGGCTAATTCATGGTCATCGTCGGTCGTACGGATGAACTTGTCGTTCGTGATTTCGAGCTTCTTCCATAGTTCCTTGATGCCAGCCGCCATTTCATCGACGTAGGCTTGCGGATCCTTGCCTAGTTCTGCAGCCTTTTGTTCAATCTTTAACCCATGTTCGTCCGTCCCGGTTAAAAAGAACACGTCGTAGCCACTAAGCCGCTTGAAGCGGGCCTCCGCGTCACAGGCAACCGTGGTGTAGGAGTTACCGATGTGAAGTCGTCCAGATGGATAGTAGATTGGTGTTGTGATGTAGTAGGTTGATTTTTCAGCCATACAGCGGGACCTCTTTTCCAATAATCGTTTTTTCGTTAACTTCCAGTATAGCAAAAAGCCACGTTGATTTCGAACCAAACTGGTGCAAAACCACGTGACTTCAAAAGAGTTCAAGTTGGGTGGGATCCTTCTTGGTGACCCCAGTGAAGTGTAAGCCCATTAATTTACTTAAGGCGAGGGCGTTATCAGCGGCATCGCCCCCGGAGTTATTGTTAAAGATAACACAGGTTTCTAGGGGCGCCGGATTTTGATCCTTGATTACCCGGGCCAGGTCGGCTAGTTCCTCTGCCGAATAGCGATACAGGGTCCGCTTTTTTCGCCAGTCCTTACCGGCGGTCTGCCAACCGGCTTGATTCCGCCCGTGAAGACGAATCATGGTCAAATTTTTGGTGGTTGTCGTTAGGAAAAAGGGCACGCCCCCGGGGCCTTGGTGGGGTTCATCAGCGGCCACTAAGGTCAAATTAAGGTCCCTGCAATAATTAACCAGTGCATCACCCACACCTGGTTGGTACCAGGAACGGTTGCGCAACTCAATGGCTACCGGCATGGTTCCCATCAATGCCCGGACCCGGTGTAGGTACTCAATACTTTCCGTCCGGGCATCAAAGTAGGGCGGAAACTGAAAGAGCACCGTCTTGAGTTGACCTGTGGCCACCAAGGGGGCAATCACTTGCTTGAACTTTTCAAATACTGCCTCGGGCCCCCCGACAACCTCGTGGTGACCAGTCATTGACTGGTGAGCCTTAACGATAAATTGAAAGCGAGGGTCAACGTCGACAAGCCACTTCTGAACGGTTGCAAGTTGGGGCAAGGCGTAAAAGAAAGTATCAACCTCTACAACCGGGAAGTGCTGGCCATACTCCTTTAAGGTCGTCTTTTTACGGACATTATCAATTAGGCTGGCGTGTTCGCTCCAGGTGGTTAAGCCAACAGTTACTTCCATTGTCCATTGCCTCCTTTTCCCCTATCTTGCACTGATTAGGGGCCGATTGCAAGCCACTAGGATCTAACCAGTTTCCGGATGGTAAAGGTCAATAAAAAGGCCCCCAGCAAAAAGACAATTACCATCCAATATGGGTAAAGGTAGTTTTTATCCAGCAACGCCCCAGCCAAAAGAGGTCCAACCACGTTCCCAACGCTAGTCAACGATATGTTCATCCCGTTAATCAATCCCTGGTTATTTTCCCCCAGGTCCGTCAAAAGGGTTGTAATCGCCGGACGTAGTAGGTCAAAGGCCTCAAAGACGACCAAGGTTGCTAGGGTAATCTGCCAGGCGATTCCGTCATAAATCACGAAAACTGTCCCAATCGCCGCTAGCAAGTAGGCCCAACGCACCAGCTTTAACTCCCCCAGCCACCTGACCATTGACTCAAAGCAGAAAACCTGCAGGATTAGGGAGGCAATCCCATTTAAGGTTAAGACGAAGGCAATCTGACCCAGGCTAAAGCCATGGACCTGGTTAACGTAAAGCGAGTAGATTGCTTCAAAGCCGGCCAAACCAAAGGCAGCCACCAGGATCATTAAGAACAGCATTCCGACCGTTGGTGACCAGATCTCCTTTAAGGCAGTCATCGTCGACTTTCCTTGGTGATGATGCTCATGATGGGAAACTCCAACCTCCTTATCACTAGGCAACCATACCAATGCCACGATCGTCGACACCACCCCTAGGACTCCAGCCACCCAGAAGGGAAGCTTGAAGTTATCGGCCGCCAAGAGGCCCCCGATCCCGGGACCCAGGATCAGTCCCCCAGAAAATGAGGCTGATAGCCAGCCAATCACCTTCGGCCGCTGGGCTTGCGTAGTGATATCGGCGGCTAGGGCCATCGAAGTAGGGACAAACATGGCGGCTGCTAGCCCATCAATTGCCCGCGATAAGTTAAAGGCAGTTAAAGAGTTCCCAGCCGCAAATAAGAACTCAGCCCCGGCAAAAATCCCCAGTCCCCAGACCAGCATTGACTTTCTCCCCCACTTATCTGAGACCCGACCAACCACCGGCGAGGCAATAAATTGAACCAGGGCAAATAAGGCTGCCATTACCCCCATATCAAAAGCTGACAAGTGGTAAGTCGCCTTGATGGCCGGTTCAACCGGAAAAATAAGGCTCATTCCCAAACAGATCAGGAATTGACACACCAACATGATGTTAATTGTCCGTTTTACTTGTTTACTCATACCTTCTTCCTCCTTCATGGATTTTAATAATTAGTTAAAGTAGGCCCCTAGTATCCGGTTAACCGGGTATTAGGGGCTTTTTCTTCAATCTCAATTTACCTTAAGCTGGGCAAAGAAATCAACGGCGTCTTCAACCACCATTTCAAAATTACCCGGCAAGTTCAATGGCTCTTGGTTGACCGCCAAAATTTTGACATCTGGGCGGACGTACTCAAGCAACCCGGCGAAGGGGTAAACCTTCATTGACGTGCCAACCACCACAACTAGGTCGGCTTCTTGAATCGCCGCCAAAGACTGGCGAATCGCCCTTTCTGGGATTCCCTCATCATACAAAACGATATTGGGGCGTAGCGATCCTTGATCGGTCTTATGTAGCCGGTTTTGCAAGTATTCTTCGACCGGCACGTGGGCGTGGCACTTTTCACAATAAACGTCAAACAGGTTACCGTGAAAATCGACCAGGTGCTTGGTCCCGGCCAATTCGTACAGGTTATCAATATTTTGGGTGATCACACTCGCCTTGTCTAACCGGGTCAAGGCCGCCTGCTTTTCGTGGATGACGTTGGGCCGGGCCTCTGGAAAGTACAGATTATTCTTACAGAAATCGTAAAAGCCCGCCGGATCACTCATAAAGAAACGGTGGCTCAAGAAATACTCTGCATTTTGGTTTTGCTTGTACAAGCCATTAGCGGACCGAAAATCCGGAATCCCGGATGCTGTTGACACCCCGGCCCCGGTCAAAAAGACAATGTGGTGGGCCGAATCAAATAAGGCTTGCTGCTTTAACATGGTTATCCCTCCCGAACAGTGTAAGGAAAGCCGCGCTTCTCCAAGAACTCTTGGACTGGCTCGGCGTAGAGCTTAACAAATTCCTCCGGTGCGTTTCCCTTTGGCCTTGGAATGACAAAGGAATTTTGCCCGTCGCCCCGTCGCAGGCCAGTGTAGGCATTTCCTTGATTATCCTTCAGTTGCATGTCGGAACGGTAGATTTCAAAGACCTGCTTAACCTCTAAGCGTAATTGTCGCTTAGAGAGGACCGGCGTTACGGTCGCGTAACGTTGGTTGTTTAAAAGCGGTAACCCCCAGCAACCCAGTTGTTCGTCAACCAGCTTGAAGAGGTTGACAATTGTCCGCCGAGTTTCCCACGGGCCTTCCATCGGCCGGTTAAAGATCTTTTCTTGCCATTCCTTCGCCACCTTAAGGGCGTACGGGTACCTCTGGTTCAACTCCTCCTCCACAACCGCTAAGTGGTTACCAAAGAAGGTCACGGCATCAAAGAGGTTAATCACTCGTACCAGGGTATTCATCTTCTGGTCAGCACTGCTCAGCGGGTCAGCATCCTCTTCTGGCAGAGCGGCTTCAAGGCCCTTAAGGTACTCTTGTTCAATTGTTTCGTTGATCAAGCCCCACTTACGCTGGTCGGCGACAATCAGCCGGTGCATCACGGCATTGTATAGGCCAGTGGCAAACATCCGTGATTGATCATCGAGATCCTTATCGCCCCAAGACAGGTTAAAGAGAACTTGCGGGTATTGCTTCAAGGTATACCAAAGATGTAGCAGTTCGTGTGAGGCGGTGTAATTTGGCGCCGTCAGGTCCTTTACCTGAACGACCATCATCCCCGGTAACTGCTTTAATTCCGCTTGATCATGGCGCACAACGCCACTCTTGTCACCGGTGAAATCAACGTGTACCATTCCCAGTGGGTACAAGTCGTCAACTTCTTTTAGTAATTGCTTAACCGGTGCTACTAACTCAATTTTCTCTTCTGCCATCGTTTGTTTCCTTTCTAATTTGGGCCAGTATGTCGCTTGCCACCTGGCGATCAACGTGGCTCAGCTGGGCCAGGCGTTTGGTCAACCGGGGCACCTCAGCGATGGTTGCCCCCACGCTTAGGGCCAGCGAACGATACTGTAATTTCATGTGCCCCGCTTGAATACCAGATGTCGCCAGAGCCCGCAAGGCAGCTAGGTTCTGGGCCAGGCCGGCGGCGGCAATCACACCGGCTAGCTCTTGGGCACTCTTGATTTGTGAGATTTGGTAGTTTGTGTTGGACTGCGGGGTTGTTTTAATGGAGCCCCCAACCACCCCCACTGGCATTGGGAGGGTCAGGCGACCCACTAAGCGGTCACCATCAACTTGCCAGGTTGCAAGTCCCCGGTAGTGGCCATCCCGGGCGGCGTAGGCATGGGCACCAGCCTCAATGGCCCGCCAGTCATTGCCACTGGCTAAAACTAGGGCATCAATCCCATTCATGATCCCCTTATTGTGGGTGGCCGCCCGGTAGACATCAACCTGGGCCAAGTCGCTCATCAAAGCAATTCGACGGGCGACTTGGGGACCGGTCATATCACTGGTCGCTAGGTGGGCCGGGTCAACCTGGCAGGTTACCGTCTGAAGGCTTTCGGTCGCCAGATTACTTAAAATGGCCGTCAAGACGGTGTAACCCTGCTTCCTTAGCCAGGCTCCCACTGCCTCAGCCATTGTGTTGACCGAATTCGCCCCCATTGCCTCGGATACGTCAACTAAAAGGTCCAGGCTTAAAAAGGGCGGCTCGATCCGAACCCGGAGGCCCTTAGCACCGGCTCCGCGCCTTTTCATTGACGGGTGGGCGTCATTAGCCACCGTTAAAATCGTTTCTTCGTGTTCACTCAACCAGGTGGCCAGAGCATCATAGTCGTCAATGTTAGTTAAAACCACTTGGCCGACCAAGGAGCGTGGTTCAGCACTGGCATGAAAGCCGCCGCTTTGGGCCACCCGCTGACTACCATTGCTGGCCGCGGCAATCACTGACGGCTCTTCGGTCACCATTGGCATGGTGTACTCACGGCCATTAACCACCAACCCTACCAAGAGCCCTTCGGGGAGGTGGTAATCAGTCACGTAGTTTTCCACCAGCTGGTCACCCAGGCTGGTCGCCTGGTTTTCCAGAGTCGCAAACTGTTCATCGCTAAGGGCGCACATTTGTTTAACCAGGTTGCGCCGTTCCTGTGCGCTCCGCTTGTAAAACCCATGTTGCCAATTCTTAGTCATGTTGCTCCCCCCGTTGCCGTTTTTGAATGTATTCGGTAATGATGCCTTCACGTACTCCCGATTCCGAGAAGATCACCCGGCCGTCACTATTCCGCTGCAGCAAACAAATCAGCGGTAACATTCCCCCAATGATGATATCGGCACGATCAGCTTCAAGCCCCGGCATCTTCTTACGCTGAGCCAGGTTACGGTTTAATAATTCCCGGTAGGTCCCGTAAACCACCCTGGACGACAGACGGTAACCGTGAAAGGTATTGCCGTGCTGGCGGCGGCGAGCATAACTCATCCGAGCAAGGGTCCGATTCGCCCCACCCAAAAGAACGATTGGTACCCGCGTGGCGTAACGCAACCATGGGATTTTATTAAAACGTTCGGTCACCATTGATTGGGCCCGGAAGAGGTCCGCGGCCCGCACAAAGCCGCCAAGGTGGTATTGTTCCGATAGATTCACCGCTCCAAACGGTAATGAGATCAAGTCGCGAGCCTTTTTATGTTGAACTAGGATCAACTCGCTACTGGCCCCACCTACGTCTAAGATCAGGCAGTGACTCAATTTTAACGTTCGCACCACCCCTAAGTAATCGTAGTAGGCTTCCTTGCGCCCGGACAGCACCTGAAATTCCAACCCGGTCTCTTTTTTGACCCGATCCAAAAATTCCCGGCGGTTTTTGGCTTGCCGAACGGCGGCCGTGGTAATCGCCCTGACCCGTAGATTGGGCAAGCCCTGATAAAGCCGCTTAAACCGTTTCAAGGCTGCAATCGTGTGCTCAATCGCCTTGGGTTGGAGGATTTTCTCCGTTCCCATCCCCTCGGATAAGCGGGTGTTTTCCTTGACCCGTTTGATCTCCCGAAAGTCTCCGTTGTCGGCAATTTCCGTGATTGCCATGCGGACGGAATTTGAGCCTAGGTCAACAATCGCTAGGTTTTCCACGACTCATCACCCCCCTTTATTTAAATTTGTTTTTTCGTAATGTTATCCATCCTATGTTACCATTTTTCGTCACCAGGCAACACGAATAATCCCCCGGAAGCGCAATTTATCTTAAGTCCGTTTTTTGCCGTAGCAGATTTCTGTTATTTCCCAAACGGTGAGTGCTACAATGAATAGATAATTTTTTTACGGGAGGCCTTTTGGTGACTGAACAACTACAACAACGAGCAATCGAACAAGCCCGGGTGAACCGGGTAATCAAAGAAATCGATCGTCAGATTTTGGAGGCCGAACACGCTCTGACCGCCGCCCACCGAGAAACCCGGGCGGTTGAACAAAACTACAGCGAAAACGCCTCGATTAACCGCTACGAAGTCGATGATATCGCCGAATCACGGTCTGAAATTGAACAGCAACGCCAACTGGTGGCCCGGGCCAGCGAAAATGAAACCATTCTGGCCCACCAGCTGGCGACCTTAAAGCAGCTTCGTGACCAACCCTACTTTGGCCGTATCGACATCCAGGACCCGGGCGAAAAGGAGGTTGAATCCCTGTATATTGGCACCGCCTCGTTGATGAACGAAGATAAGACCAATTTTTTGATTTATGATTGGCGCGCCCCCATTGCCGGGGTTTATTACAACGGTACCCTCGGCCCGGTCGAATACCAGACCCCGGCGGGACTCCAGCGCACCACCCTAATAAAAAAGCGTCAGTTCACCATCCATAATGGTCAGATTGAAAACATGTTTGACACCAACGAAACGGTTGGGGACGCCATGCTGCAAGCGGCCTTGGGACGCCAGAACGACCGGACCATGCAAAATATCGTTGCCACGATCCAAAAGGAACAAAACGACATTATCAGAAACACCACCGCCGACCTGATGGCGGTCCAAGGGGTGGCCGGCTCAGGGAAGACCTCGGCCATTCTGCAACGAATTGCCTACCTGCTCTACCACGCTCGCGAATCCTTAAACGCCGACCAGATCGTTTTATTCTCACCTAACCTCTTGTTCTCCCATTACATTGCCTCGGTCCTGCCCTCTCTAGGGGAACGCAACATGCGCCAGGTTACCCTCTCTAACTTCTTAACCCGGCGCTTTGAGGGACTCCAGGTCGAATCCCTCTTTGACCGCTACGAGGTACGGAACCAAAGGGGCGATTCCCACGTACTCGATGACTGGATGGAATCTTCTGCCAGCATGGCCGCCGTTAAAGACTATCTAACCACCCTTTCGAATGGCCAAGCCCCCCTCTTGTTTAGCAATCTCAACTTTGAAGGGCGAATTATGTTTTCAAAAGAGGAAATCAAACGTATCTATGACCACCAGGTCGCCAAAATGAGCGTGGCCGACCGACTGGTCAAGGTCAAAAATATCCTCATCCGGCGCCTCCAGCACCAGGCAACGATTGAGGCCAAGCATGATTGGGTGCAAAAAGAACTTGATACCTTATCTAACCAGGAGCTTCATATCCTGTACGGTAAAAAGACGATTGATGACTTTGAAGACGAACAGGCAGCCAACGCCTACTTAGCCCGGCGTCTGGCTAAACGCCGGTTACGCGTGATTGCCGATGCTATTTATAATAACTACTTCTTAGACTTCTTCACTCTTTACCATCAATTCCTACTGCGCCTACCACTGAACGGTCCAGTAACGGAGACGGCCCGCCTAGCTTTAGCCAACGACTTCAGCCAAGGAATTGAATTCCACCAGATCAAGCTTATTCACACGGCCCCCTTCTTGTACCTGCGCGACCTCTTGACCGGGGGTGGGCAAAATCGGAGCTACCAGTATGTCTTCATCGATGAAATGCAAGACTATTCCCTAGCTACCTTGATCTACTTAAAGCACGCCTTCCCGTCGGCTAGGTTCACCGTGATCGGCGACTCTGAACAAGCCCTCTTTCACCCCCTGGAACTTCCCGAAGTCCTGCTTAAGCGGATCGAAAGCGCCTTGGGGGCCAGGCATCCCCGCCTGATTGCCTTGCACCGATCCTACCGGTCAACCTATGAAATCACCACCTTCGCCAAGGCCCTCCTCCCCGATGGCGACCAGATCACTGCCTTTGCTCGCCACGGTGAACCAGTCAAGCTCCAGGTTCACTACCACCAAGCCGCCTGGCAAGTTGGTCTGGTTAAGGCAGTTCAAAACATGCAAGGACGCTTTGATACCGTTGCCGTCCTGACCAAGGACCAAGAGGAGGCCAAGCAAGTCTACCACCACCTCTATGGTCGGGTGGCCAACCTCCACCGCCTGACCGAGGCCGATACTCAGTTGCCTAGCGGGATCTTGATTTTGCCGATCTACCTCGCCAAGGGGCTTGAATTTGATGGGGTCGTGGTTGCTAACGTCGCCGATACCCACCTGGGAACACAAGCCATCGGACTCTTGTACACGATGGCCACGCGAGCAATGCACGCCCTGACGATGCTGACGATTGGCCCGGTAACTCCCGCGCTCTCCGGGAACACCAGCCAGTTTTTAACCATTACCCACCCAGCGGAGCTCTCCGCCAAATGAAAAAAGCGATCTCACCGTTTTGTGGCGAGATCGCTTTTTTCATTTAATTGGTAACGGAATTATGCTGTCGCTTTAAGGCGTGTTTTAAGATAAACGGCGCCAAGACGGTCGCTAAGACGATTACCGTGATTACATCCGAATAGTACTTGGAGGACAGGAGGTGGGCCTCATAACCAATCTGGGCGGTAATCAAGGCCATTTCTCCACGGGCAATCATCCCGCTACCGATCACGTAACTAGACTGGCGGTCAAAGCCCATCAGCATGGCCCCCCCACCAGACCCGATCAACTTAGTTAAGCAGGCCAGAATCGTCATCGAAACGATGAAAACCAGCGAGTCAAAGAAGTGGTCTAATCTCATCACCAGCCCGACGTTGACGAAGAAGACCGGGATGAAGACGGCATAGCCAAGGGGCTCAAAGGCTTCCGCGATATCATGACGGGTCTTAGTGTTGGCCACTGCAATCCCAGCGAAAAAGGCTCCCACGGCCCCACTCAAGTGAACCATGTCAGCTAAGGAGGCCATCCCCAGGCACAAAATCATTGCCATCACGGCTGGAGCCGCCGTAGTCAAGAATCGCTTACTTAGCCGCATCAGATACGGTGCCAGCCAGCGTACTAAGAAGTAAGTCCCCCCAAAGAAGAGTGCCTGCATCATAATAATCATCGGCAGGCTGGTTGACGATTCACCGCCCTTACCGTTCATCACTGAGATCAAGATGCTTAAGATCAAGACCCCACCGATGTCGTCGGCTACGGCTGCCCCTAAGACGGTTGCTCCTTCCTTGCTGTCAAGCTGACCATACTCGCGTAAAACGGCCACTGAAATGGAAACCGAGGTCGCCGAAAAGATCACCCCGATAAAGAGGGATTCGAACCACTGTAAGCCAAAGAGCTGCGAGCTCAGCCCCATGATCACAATTGGTAGTATCACTCCACCTAGGGCAACGGCCATGGCTGGTTTAAGGTATTTTTTTAGCAGTGACAGGTCACTCTCCAGACCGGCAATGAACATCAAGACGATCACCCCGATCTCTTGGAACTCCTCGATCATTGCGGTTTGGTGAATCCAGCCCAGGACGGCCGGTCCCGCCACGATACCAACCAGAATCTGGCCGATCACGTCGGGGATTCCCCAGCGGTTAAAGAAGTGCGACACCACCTGGGTAACCAGCAAAATCCCCGTCAACGTTACTATAAAAGACATAAATTTCCTTTCTGACAGACTCCACCATATCAAAAATTTTATTCCATAATCAGGACTCTTAAGCGTCCTAATTAGCTGCATTAACAATTATATCAGAAAAAAAAGTGGGGCTAAAGATCCCCGCTTACTAAACTAGGGGACTGTGACTCGGTGTCACAGCCCCCTAGTAGATTAATTTAAGCCACCCGCTGGGATTGAACCAGCACCTTCATCCTTACCATGAATGACACTCTACCTATTAAGCTACGGTGGCTCCTTTAGAATACCAAAAAGTTGGGGGCTCAGCTAGTCTTTCCCCCAGTCCAGTGCCAATCCCTGGCTCTGAATGGTGGCAGCTAGCTTATCCCGACTCGTATCGTGAACGGCTAACTTGGCGCCGGAAATCTGTTTGGTAAAGGAATCAATCCGCCGGTTAGCTTCCCGCAGGTCATAATAAGTGGTAACCACTTCATCGTATTCATGCAGGTTATCAACCTTAAAGTCGGTCGGGTAGTGATTTTCAAAGGCGATTTGTTCCTTTGGCAGGCGGGGCTTTAACTGCGGCTCTTGGTCCGGAACCCCAACCTGAAGCCCCAAAAGCGGGAGGGTCATCTTGGGCATGTCCAAGACCCGGACTAATTCGGCTGGATCATCTTTAATTGAGCCCAAAATTACCCCGCCCAGGCCAAGGCTTTCTGCGGCGGTCAGAAAGTTTTGCAGGGCCAGGACCGTATCCTCAACCGCCTGGAAGAAAATATCAGTCGTGTGCAAGCGTCCGTCGTCTTTCCCCAATTGCCGACGGATTTGCTGGTTGCGGTACAGGTCGACCACAAAGACGAATAATTCCCCGTTAGCTCCGACGTAGGGCTGTCCGGAAATGCTTTGAACGTCCTTCCTGAGTTTGGCGTCAGTCACGTGCAGAATCGAAAACTGTTGCATGAACATCGATGTCGAAGTTTGGCTGGCCGCCGCATACAGGGTTTGTAACTGTTCTTCACTCAAGGGTTGGTCCTTAAACTTACGGATCGAACGGTGGTTAGTAATGAGGTCAACAATTGGATTGTGTAACATGGTAGTTCCTCCTTAAGCTTACTTTTTATCAATGATAACTAACGGTCGTTACCTTCTTAGGCCAGTTCCTCCTCAATAGCGGCCAAGGCCTCTTCACTAATTCCCCTCTTTAGGGGCCCCACGGCCACAAAATGGCTATCGACCATTCGCATGTCCAGGTCGACTGCCCCCCGGTCGCGGGGGCTGGCGATAACGCTGACCCGGCACTGAACGGTGGTTAGCCACTTGGTTAATTCCAACCCGTCCACGGTCCGCAGCAAGTTTTTGATTGGTTTCGGTTGAAATAAAGCCGGTAGCACCCTGACCGTTAAGTCGGCCGTGAGGTGATAGTTAGGGGCAACTAATAGAAGTCGGTCGATGCGCCCCGATTGGCTAGCGGCCACCTTGAGGGCCAAAATGGCGCCGAAGCCATTGGCTACAACCGTCACTGGCTGTTCAGCGGCCCGGACCAGCTCCACAATCCCCGCGCTAAGGGCTGTAAAGTCCGGCGTCTGTTTTAACGCCGCCTCGTAATCTACCACCTGTTTTTGGCGGTTCCCCACCGCTAAGCTGTTCCAGGCCGCCCTTTGTTGGCCCAGGTCCGGCAAAATGATCACAGTTCCCATAAGATCCTCTTTTCAATCCATTAATTAATGGACCTATTTTAGCACATTTGTTCCCCCGGATGATGGACTAGTCGGTAACTTTGCCCACCTCGCTTTCATGTGTTCCACCAGGCGGGCAACCTGCGTGTACCGGCTCCTCTTAAGCGTGGCATAAATTGGCATCACGGCCTTTGGATCCTTAATTGCGCATTTAACCCGGTCGGCCTCGTCTTTAATCGTCACGTTGGTAGTAAAGTAGGGAAAGTTGGAGTGGTGGATAATTTCTGCCATGGCATTGCACTCGTTTTGATACATGAAGTGGGCGTCTTTAATTTCCTCGTCAATCACGTCCTTCCAGGCACCGATTTCATCTAGGACAATGAATGACATCCCAGCTAAGTCGGCAAAACTGACCGCAGTCTGGTTTGCCTGGGGGAGGGACCGATCTAAGGCGACAAAGAGGCGTTCCTCACCGATCAGCAGGCTAACCAGGTCCCCTCCCGTCAAGTCGACGTTGGTAAACACCATCCCCAGCTGGTCATTAAAAAGGGTCGCTTCCACCTCTGCCGGGGCTAACAAGCGATGGTTAATTTGGTGGTTGAACAAAGGGGCGCCCACCATTTGTTCCAAAATAATCAGGGGCCCGGGCATCACCGCCCCAATTTTAAGGGCCCGGTTTTGAGCCACAAAGTTCTGTACCCGGGTCACCATCTGGTCCTCTCGTTCAAGCACCGCAGCCGCTTCCTTCGCCGCTAGTTCTCCGGCCGCCGTTAGCTGGATTCGATTGGGTTGGCGATCAAAAAGCTTCACCCCTAGTTCCTCCTCCAGCTTCTGCATCCCCCGGGTAACAGTCGGTTGGGTGATCGCCAGTTGTGCGGCTGTTTTCTGCAGGGTCCCCAGTTTTTGAAAGGTTACCAGTTCTTCTAGCAGGTAGTTTTCAATCATCAGTTTCCCTCCCTTAGTATACGTTGCCCGTATCCTAGCATGTTCAAAAGGTAATTTTCAATTAATTACTCCTACCCTACAATGAGACAAACAGTTAAACGAAAGGATGACCAAAATGACTATTCCAAAAATCACTCTGAACAACGGTGTTGAAATGCCCCAAATGGGCTTTGGGGTCTTTCAGGTTCCCGATCTAACGGAGGCCAAACAGGCCGTTGCGGACGCCCTTCAAACTGGCTACCGGATGATTGATACGGCGGCCTCCTACCAAAACGAAGAGGCGGTTGGCCAGGCCATCAAGGAATCCGGTATCCCGCGCGAGGAGATCTTTGTCACCTCCAAGCTGTGGGTGTCTGACTTCACCTACGAGCGGGCCAAGAAGGGGATTGACGCCTCCCTTGAAAAACTGGGGCTCGACTACCTTGACTTGTACCTCCTCCACCAACCCTACGGTGACACTTATGGTGCCTGGCAAGCCCTTACCGAAGCCTACCGGGCCGGTAAGATTCGGGCAATCGGGGTTTCCAACTTCTATCCCGACCAATTAAAGAACCTTGAGTTAATGAGCTCGGTCAAGCCAGTTATGAACCAAATCGAGATCAATCCCTGGTACCAAGAAGAACCTGCCGTTGCCTTTGCTAAGGGTGAAAGCATTGCCGTAACTGCCTGGGCCCCGTTTGCCGAAGGTAAGGGCGACCTGTTTAACAACGCCACCTTAAAAGAAATCGGTGCTAAATATAATAAGTCGGTTGGCCAGGTGGTCTTACGCTGGCTCTTGCAGCGGGGGATCGTCGTTATTCCCAAGTCAGTCCACCAAAACCGAATGGCCGAAAACTTGGATGTCTTTGACTTCACCTTAAGCGATGCGGATATGGCAATGATCAGGGCCTTAGACACCGGGGTTAGCCAATTCTTTGACCACCGCGATCCAGTCACAATTGAACAAATCTTTGGGTCTAGCCTCAATCAACTACGTTAAGGAGGATTAACAATGGAAAAAATTCAACTCAACGATGGCAATCAAATTCCCGCCGTTGGCTTCGGGGTCTTTCGCATCCCGGCCGATGGTTCAACCTACCAGGCCGTTTTAGAGGCCCTAGAGGTTGGCTACCGCCATATCGATACGGCCGTGGCCTACTTTAACGAACAAGAAGTTGGTCAGGCCATCAAGGACTCCGGCATCCCACGTGAGGAGATCTTTGTCACTTCCAAACTATGGTTGCAAGACTATGGTTACGAAAAGGCTACCAAGGGACTGGAAACATCCCTGCAAAAGCTCGGCCTCGACTACATTGATCTGTACCTGCTTCACCAGCCTTACGGCGACGTCCCTGGGGCCTGGAAGGCCTTAGAAGATACCAAGGCAGCTGGTAAGATCAAGTCGATTGGAGTCTCCAACATGACCCCAACGATTTGGAACAAGTTCGTGCCCAACTTCGCCACCATTCCGGCCGTTAACCAGGTTGAGTTCAACCTCTTCTTCCAACAACAAGAACTGCGTAAGCTTTTAAACCCGCTGGACGTCAAAATTGAGGCCTGGGCCCCGCTGGGTGCCGGTAACGCCAACATGTTGACTAACGAAACGGTCCTAGCGCTAGCCGATAAGTACCACAAGAATGCCGGCCAGGTGATACTACGCTTTGAAAACCAGGAGGGGATCATCGTCTTGCCAAAGTCGACCCACAAGGACCGGATGGCTGGTAACCTGGATCTCTTTGACTTCACCCTGACTGAAGCAGAAGTTGCTTCTCTGCGGTCACTAGACACTGGCAAAGGGACTCACAATCCCGACGCCCCGGGGATTGCCGACATGCTCTTGAGTGCTTTTGACGTTCACGCCAATGATTAACCACCCCTTTTTGAGACCCTGTTCGGCGCTGGCCGGTGGGGTCTTTTCTTTTGCCCTTCTGTGAACCGGCGTATACTAGGGGGTAATCCAAAAAAAGGAAGTAATCAATATGGCAGTTACCCGATTTTTCGAAGCCTTTCACCCAGATCACTATGACATTAAACTCGATATTAACCGTGAAAAGAAGCAGTTTGCCGGCCACGTTACCGTCACGGGACAGGCCCTGCAAAACACCGTCTCTTTCCACCAAAAGTTTTTAAAGGTATCTTCTGTGATGGTTGAAGGGCGTACCCTTTCATTTGAAAGTAGCGATGAACAAGAATCTTTGACCTTCACCCTGGAAAAGAGTGGACCGGTAGCCGTAACAATCGACTACACCGCCCCCCTGACTGATACGATGATGGGAATCTACCCATCCTATTACCAGGTTGACGGTGAGCAAAAGGAACTGATCGGTACTCAGTTTGAAACCACCTTTGCCCGCCAGGCCTTCCCAGGCATCGACGAACCAGAGGCCAAGGCTACCTTTACCTTAGCCATCAAGTTTGATGAACAGCCGGGCGAAACCGTGATCGCCAACATGCCCGAGGAACGGGTCGAGGATGGCTATCACTACTTTGAACCTACCGTCAAGATGTCGACTTACCTGGTCGCCTTTGCCTTTGGCGACATGCAAAAAAAGGTTACCCAAACAACGTCCGGGGTTAAGGTGGGCGTCTTTGCCACCAAGGCCCACCAGGCGAAGGAACTCGATTTTGCCTTAGATATCGCTAAACGGGCCATTGAATTCTACGAGGACTTCTACCAAACCAAGTATCCCCTGCCTCACTCTTGGCAACTGGCCCTGCCGGACTTTTCGGCTGGGGCAATGGAAAACTGGGGGCTAGTGACCTACCGGGAAGCATACCTGCTAATTGATCCGGATAACACCGCCTTAGACATGAAGCGGGTTGTGGCTACTGTCATCACTCACGAATTGGCCCACCAGTGGTTCGGTGACCTGGTAACGATGAAGTGGTGGGATGACCTGTGGCTTAACGAATCCTTTGCCAACATGATGGAATACCTGGCCGTCGATGCCCTGGAGCCAGACTGGCACATCTGGGAACTCTTCCAAACCACCGAAGCCCCAATGGCCCTGCAGCGTGACGCCACCGATGGGGTTCAGTCAGTCCACGTTGCGGTTAACGACCCGGCTGAAATTGATGCCCTCTTTGACGGGGCGATCGTCTACGCTAAGGGATCGCGAATGTTGGTAATGGTCCGGGCCCTCCTGGGCGACGAAAAGCTTCGCGAAGGGCTCAAGAACTACTTTGCCGCCCACCAATATGCTAACGCCACTGGAGCCGACTTATGGCAGGCCCTCGGCCAGGCCTCTGGTATTAACATCGGCGAGATCATGAACTCCTGGTTGGAGCAGCCAGGCTACCCCGTCGTTTCCGCTAAGGTTGAAAATGGCCACCTCCACCTGCATCAAGAACAGTTCTTCATCGGCCAAGGGACGGATCAAGGCCGCCAGTGGGAGATTCCACTGAACGCCAACTTCACTGCCCCACGGATCATGAAGGAAAAAGACCTGGACCTTGGTGACTACCAAGCCCTGCGTGAAGAAGCTGGCAAACCGCTACGAATCAACGTCGGCAACAACTCTCACTTTATCGTTGACTACGATACCACCCTTTTAAACGACATTATGACGTCCGCTGATCGCTTAGACGCTATCACCCAGCGCCAGCTCCTCCAGGACCTGCGGCTCTTGGCTGAGGGTCAGCACCGCTCTTATGCCGAACTAGTGCCGCTTTTGACCAAGTTCAAGGATCAGCCGTCTTCGATCGTTAACACCGCCCTGTACCAGATTGCCAACTTCTTGAAGAACTTCACTACCCCATCAAGCGATCAAGAGGCCCATCTGAAGCGCTTCTTCGACCGGCTCAGTGACGATCAAGTTGCCCGTTTAACCTGGCAGAAACAAGACGGCGAACCAATCGATGATCAACTGACCCGGCCACTGGTTTTGAACGCGGCCTTGTACGCCAAAAACCAACGGGCCTTAAACAGTGCTCACCAGTTGTTCTTAGCCCACCGGGATCAACCAATTGATATTGAGGCCACCATCCGGCCATTGGTCCTTAAAAACGAGGTCCAAAACTTCAATAGTCCCGCCCTCTTTAGCCAGCTGCTGACCGACTACCGGACCACCAGCGACCCAAGCTACAAGCAGGACTTGCGGGGTGCCTTAGTGGCCACCTCCGATGTAGCCCAACTCAAGGAGATTGTCGACCACTTTGAAGACGCCACTACGATCAAGCCTCAGGACTTACGGGGCTGGTACCGGGGCGTCTTGGCTAACCCAGCCGGCCAACAACTAGCCTGGGACTGGATCCGAAACGAGTGGGACTGGCTGGATAAGACGGTTGGGGGCGACATGGAATTTGCCACCTTCATCACCGTTACCGCCGCCGTCTTCCACACCAAGGAACGGGCCGAGGAATTTGCTGCCTTCTTTGAACCAAAGAAGGGCGTTGCCGGTTTAACCCGTGAAATCACCATGGACATTGAAGTGGTTTCCAGCCGGGTTGACTTGATTGAAAGCCAAGCAGACGCCGTTAATCAAGCGGTTGAAGCGCAACTATAAGGATATACAAAAAGGCCACCGAAAAATCGGTGGCCTTTTTATGTGCACTTAGCTTAGTCGCTAACCTTAACGTAACTCTTGATAACCTTACGATCGGCCATGGCTTGGTAGGCCTCGTTGATCTCATCTAGGGTAAAGGTCTTGGTGAAGACCTTCCCTGGGTTGATCTTACCATCCAAGACGGCCCTTAAAAGAAGATCCTTGTCATAGGTGGTAACGGAAGCCGGCCCACCAGCAACGGCAGTGTTGCGGTAGAACGGCATTGCCATGTCCATCGTAGCATCATGCGGTAAACCAACCCGGCCAACAATGGCACCTGGTCGACCCACCTTCATTGCCGTATCGGTGGATTGAGCGGTCCCTACGCATTCGAGGACGGCATCGGCCCCGCCATTGGTCATGGCTAGGATCTTTTCGACCGCTTCATCGCCACGTTCGGCCACATTATCAGTAGCGCCAAAGTCGGTTGCTAAGGCTTGGCGGTCGGCGTGCCGCGAGGTTGAAATAATCCGCTTAGCCCCACGGAGTTTAGCGGCAATAATGGCACTCAGGCCAACCGCCCCATCACCCATCACAACCACGGTATCGCCTGGCTTAACGTTAGCAACCCGGGCAGCATGGTAACCAGTGGCCATCACGTCGGCCAGGGTCAGGAAAGACTTAAGCATAGCTTCACTATAATCTTCCGGCTGCCCCGGCACCTTTACCAGACTCCACTGAGCGTGTTGAACTAGGAAGTATTCAGCCTGGGTCCCGGCGGAGAAGTTGTCGGTGTGATTCTGGCAGACCCCGTCAAAACCGGCTAGGCAAGCGGGACAGTGCCCACAACCGTGCGTGAACGGAGCAATCACGAAGTCCCCCGGCTTAACGGTGGTGATGTCTTCGCCGACCTCTTCAACGAGTCCGATTGCCTCGTGACCACTGTTGAGCGAGTTGGCCGGCTTATCATCGAGCCCCCGGTATGCCCACAGATCAGAACCACATACACAGGCCCGCAAAACCTTAATCACAACGTCGTCTGACTTTTTGACAGTTGGCTTGTCGACTTCTTGGACTTCAACGAGCCCTTCCTTCATAAACATTGCGCTTTTCATCAGTTAATGTGCTCCTTTCCTGCTTACTTATAATTACCTATTCGTTTATCATATCCTAGGTAGTTGGTTGACAACAAGTGATCTGTTAATACCTTGTTTTGATCGAAAGCCATGCTTATTTTGAATCATCATCCAGAGTAATTGGTTGACTAGGGGCTTTGTGGCACTAAGTTGTCATGGTTTTTTAGCTTGTTTCGTGGATCCAGGGAGTTAATTATCCTGTGCTTTCCACTAGCTAAAAAGGGCGCTTAACTTTTGTTCAAAAACCGGTAGCCATAGCTTCAGGTAGCCCTCCTGGGTGGGATGCACCTCATCAAACATAGCGTTGGGATGGGCCGTCGTGGCAGCATTTAACCCAGCATTGTTAAAGAGATCAATGATTTCAAACTTCCACTTTTTCTGTAGCAGCTTAAGCTCATCAATTAGGTGGGCGTAAGTCCCATCATCAGCGGCGTTTAAACACGTATAGAAAATAATTGGGCAGTGCAACGTGGTCTGAACGTAGGAGCAAATTTCTTCGATCGCCCCCAGGGTGGTTGAAATATCAAATCCCTCCCTTTGATCCTCCGGTGTCCGCTGACCAATCGTTGCTCCATAACGAGTATCATTAGTTGATAACTGGCAGACAAAGGCATCGTATTCTTTCTGACCCGTGAAGCGCCGTTTCATCCGCTTTAAATAGCCGTTGACTTCTTCCCCAGCCAAGGTGGTCCCTGAAACGGCCTCCTTAGTCGCCACTAAGCCATCCTTAGCTTGCAGGTAATCGACAAAAGAAACTCCTTTGGCAAAGATCCCGTAGGTAATTGAGGAACCTAAAAATGCGACCCGCCGCCCATTAAGCGGTGAAATCGGATTATAGGCTACTAAATCCGGGCTAAATGATGTAGCATTTCCCTGCTGGCGGACCGAGTTAGCTACATTGGTCAACGTTTTTTGCCACATTCTTCCTTGCTGCGCCACCATTTTTTGTTCTGACATTATTAGTTACTCCTTATAGTCCAACAGCTCAGTCAGTGGTTTACGTGGGGCGGTAATCCGATTGACTACTGCTGACGGATCCCGGTAGCCCAGACCGATCCCCAGAATTAACACTTCATCTTCTGGAATGGTAACGTACTTACGGATAATATCTGGGTAGACCACAAAACGGTAAGCCGGTAAGCTGGCGATTCCCCGCTCGGTGGCAGCTATGATCATCCCCATGCCAAAACCGCCCAGATCATACAAGGACCAGGGTGAGTAACCCTTGGGCAGGGTCAGGTAGACCACCGCCGGAGCGTTGTATAGGTGGATTGCCGCCTCTTGTAGTGGTTCCATGTCTCCCAGGGTGGTCTTTACCCCCGCTTGCCAGTGGGCCATGTGCTCCTGAGCATCTTGGGACCAGTCTTTCCGCGGGGTAGCGGCTAGTTCTGGTTGGCTCGCCTTCCCCGCTTGGCTAGCAGCCAGAAACTCCTCTTTGATCTTGGCCAGAGTTGATCCAGTAACGATGTGGGCATGGTAGGGTTGGGAATTGACCCAGGATGGAGACCGCAGGCCGAGTTCCGCAATCTTTTTTAAATCTTCGATGGCTACTGGGCGGTCTAAAAACCACCGTGTACTGCGTCGCCGCTCTAAAGCTTGATATGCTTCCATGTTTAATCATCCTTTCTTCTCCTCATAACGAGGTATTTTTTATTAGGATACACTCTTTGCCAAAAAATAACATTGATTTATCGAAACCCTGTTGGGGCAAGATCGATACTAATTTGACCCTATTGGCAATAACTACCACCGTTAACCAATGGTCCATTCTTTATTAGGTTTAGGATACTCAGTTACCAACATCAATTGGAAGAATGATATGGTTCATTAATCCAGAAGCCAATCCCCCTTCTACCACTAAACGGTGGCAATTTTTACACAAAAAAAGAGCCTTACCTTTACTGGTAAAGCTCTTAGGTTTGCGTGGCAACG
>NZ_BCAH01000045.1 GCF_001293735.1 Limosilactobacillus gorillae
TTACCAGTCCGTTCACGGAATCAACGCCACAAATCACCGTTAGTTCACAATCGCCTTAAAGCTATGTCAGGGCTTGGTTTACGCTCTGTTAAGATGGCTAATCAATTCAATGATATGTCATCGATCTTTGGTATTTTAGCTACCTGGTGGCTACTTGGGCTACCTTCACAATCTGGATTAACAAGAAAGCGAAAAGAATAGACGCCTGCCACATCAACGTTTCTGGACGATTTGAAAAGAAACGCAAAAAAATCCCCCGGCCTGCTTAGCAAGTCGGGGGAATTGTATAGCACAGAGGTTTACATCTGTGCTAACTTCCTTAATTATATCATATTATTTAAAAGTCCCAAAGGCTTCCTTCGTCTTGGCGTCACGAGCAACCATATATGCGTACTGCCCGTTACCACGTGGTTGACGAATCCACACGTACCCATCATGGTTGGACCAAGCATCATACTTAACCACTGAGCCAGCCGGAAGCGTGGTAATCTTGGCGGATGTCGTCTTAGCGCCCCAGCGTAAGTTGATGGCCTGGTTACTAGTAAAGGCCCCATCCTCATTATGCCACTTATCGCCAAGTACGTCCGTCCAGACTTCACCAGCAGCTGGTACTGCTTCCTTCACTACTGGTTGTGGAGTAGTCGATACGGCTTGCTGATTGCCCGTCAGAATGCCCTCGAAGTCATAGCTCATATCCACACCACCATAGCCTGGAATGTTGTACTTGGAGCTGAACTGCCAAATATCTACATCATCAACACCTGGTTGACTAGAGCCATAGTTAGCAACCCAATTGATTCCCATAATTGACGTGGATAGGCGTCCAGACCAGTACCAGGATGCCATCCCGTAAGCACCAACTAACGAATAACCTGCGTCCTGTACGGCTTGTAAGAAGGCATTAGTGTCACTGATTGCCGGATTCCGGTTGGATTGGCTTTCCACGTCCGCTAACATGTAGGAATCAGAGCCTAAACTGAACCGCTTAGCTTGCTGGATAAACCACTGGGCCTCTGCTTGAGCGTCTGTCGTTCCAGCGTACTGGGCAAAGTGGTAGGCATGAACCTTGAGCCCAACCGCCTTTGCATTGTTGATCTGGGCTTGTGCCTTCGGACTGACATATGCCGTACCCGGATTAGATCCTTCCGTCAGCTTAACGATCACAGCCTTTACACCGGCATTTTTTGCCGCCTGGAAAAACTCCAGAGTATCTGGTTGATAGGACGATACGTCCATCACTAAGTCATAGCTTACCATTAGCCTACTGCCTCTTCTTTCTTATTATCTTTACCAGTCAATGACGACTTCTCGTAAGCCGCCTGTACAGCCGTCTGAGCCGTTTCAGTGGTAACCTTGTATCCCTGCTTTTCCATTACCGTCATCGTTTTGTTAACGGCACTAGCAAACTTCTGGGTACCGGTCTGGTTACTGGATACCAGGCTAGAAACCGAAGCGTCCGCTACCGTCTCTAGTAATGCCCATAGTGCCTTTGATTGCTCGGTGCTAGCGTGGGCTTTCTTATCGTCCAGGTACGGTCTCAGGTACTTCCAAGCAAAAGAAAAGAGCGCTACAAGCGCCCCAGATTGGATTAACCATTCTGCAATATCATTAATTTCCTTCATTTATCCTTCTCCTCTAAATTCTTTAAGCGCAAATGATCATTTGACAGCCATTCTCGGTGTTGCATAATTTCTTGCTGCATTATCTCTAGTTGATGACTTTCTTTTTCGTGATCTCGTTTAATCGTGTCAAGAGTTATATTGACCTTGATCATAGTCTCCTTTAGCCCCTCAATAACTTCTGATAACTTCTGAAAATCACCCCTAGAGCTGTCTTGTGCAGTACGACTTACACTTGATCGGGTGTAAGTAGCAATCACCCCAATCAAAGTAAAAATTGCTACCCATTCTCCCCAGTCAAAGCCGAAAGGTCGATGCATATCCATTTCTCACCTCCTCACCAAAATTTTGGGTAAACAAAAAGCGCTCAATCAGTATCTAAAACTGATGAGCGCTGGCGGTTGCTACTTGAACAGTCGCTTAATTAATTTTTTAACGTGCTTATTAGGCACGATGACGATTAAAAGGAACCAATGTCCCACAGGAGTCACCTCCCAGTGCACACGGTTTAAATGGGAGCTACCCACTCGGTGCGCAAGAAATATTGTATCACAAATAGAATGTGATATAATATAGACATGATGATTAGAAGGCCGGTGCGCAAAACGGTGTTGAGGTAGCTCCTCACTTACCGAACCGGTTGGGGCGCTTAATAGGCGCTCTTTTTGTTTGCTCGCAGTTTAATGCTGCGGGCTTTTTTGTTTACGTTTGTATAGTCGGCTTCATGACTTAGTAACTGACATTTCTAGTTTCTTTACTCGCTCAATAAGTGCATTGATATCACCTTTAGACGCATAGGTCGCCAATGCTGATACATCAGCTTTGTTGGAAATCAAGCTGTCAACTTGTGCCGCCGTATAGTAGCTGGACAGCGTGGACTTATCTACCTTAGGTGCCAAACTTTTAGTGACATCATCGGCAAGCATATATTTGCTCATATCAGGCTGTGGGAGAGTAAAGTCAAGCACCGCATTCGTTGCCGTACCTGAGTTAATTACGCTAGCGGTGGTACCAGTAACAATCTTGCCGATTGTGATTGTGGCATCCCTACCGTCCTTCGCTTTCGGCAAAACTACGTTCCAAATTTGAGCAGAATCAGTACCCACGTTCGTTATTGCACCAACATCACCAGTCGAAACTGTACCCAGCTTAAGTGACAATGCTGTCTCACCTGGTACACCTTGAATACCCTGTCTGCCTTGATCACCCTGTGGGATAGCAATATCAAGTTTGACATTAGTACTGTCACCAGAATTAGTGACTGTAACGGGCTGACCAGCTTCAAGCGTTTTAACTGAGTTGATCGTAATTGTAGGACTGATGCCGTCTTTACCTGGTGCACCATCGGACCCATTAATCCCATCCTTGCCTGGGGCACCGGTGAGACCCTCAGCGATACAGCCAGTGTCTGTACCGTTGATCAGCCAATGCTTGGTGGCCTTATCAATCGTTGGTGTGGCGCCGTCTTTGCCATCTACACCCTTTGGACCGGCCTTGACGTCCGCAACTGCTTTGTTAAAATTGTTGATCAACTCGGTCAGCGTTAAGAAACGATACTTATTAGTGACCGTCTGCGTACTCTCGTTAATAGTAAAGGATACAAATCCCTTAGACGGATAAATGGCAGTCGTATTATCAACGCTGATCCACAGCTCGACAAAGTACGTACCCGGCGTTAAATCTTTGATGTCAGCTGTTTTAAGGCTGACCGTACCATCACCATTGAGTTGTCCAGGAGCACTGGCAACATAGGCAGTATCATCCTTAATCTTAAACGTCAGCGTCTTTCCTGCCAGTACAACCTTAGTATCATCGTCAAACGCGGTATAAGTCAGGACGGCTGAAGTATCACCAAACTTATATTCATCATTTTGGCTATTAATATAGTCTAGTTTACGCATTTATGTCACCTACCAGATATACATTTGACTAAGCTGGAAGTACCAGTTTGCATTGGCGGTTGAACCAGATTGCGTGATATTCTGGATTGACAGTGTTGATCCATTCATCTGATACCAGAGTACAATCCCTAAGTCAGCCGGGGTCTCACGCATCATCATCATCGGGTTCTGAACGCCGTCTAAATCGCTGAACCTAACGACTTCTACCCGCTCACCCCACGGCTTAAGTGCACGCGGTGTCCGCATACCACCAGAAATTGCCAGCATATGAATTGGCCCAATTTGAACAAGCTGTTTAGTCAAATCACCACTAGCGCCGTTAACGTACTCAATACCCTTACTGGAGTTACCAGTATTACTAAACTTACCATCAACCAAAGCTTGAATCTTACCCCAAGCGTCCCCACTAATCGAGTTAGCCGTGATTTGGTCAAACATTTGATTGCCCGTAAAGGTGTTGTTTGAGCCAACCTTTGCAACCCCAGTTGATGCAATCTCGTTTTGATAAGCTTTAACCGCCGTAGATACCGCATCAGCTGCACTTGATGTACTCTCAATTTTAGTCTTAAGCGGGTCAACTAAAGCATTAGCTTGCGCTACCAATTGGCTAATTTGGCCAATATAGGTCACGCTTTCGCCACTTGTCAATGCTAACCCATCTTGATAGACGCTGAAAGCTACGTTGACTGTTGAGACTACCGTTGAACCTTGTACAATCCGCAAGTAGGCCGACTGATAATCACCAACCGTTTGATAAAACGCACTAGGTACTGACAGTATAATTAAACCCTTAGCAGCATTAGTAACCGTCGCCGTATTGGTCAGCTTAACTCGTCCTTGATAATCCTTACCACCGAGCTCAACACCACGATTAGATAGATTCCAGGGTGTAGTCACACCACCACTCGTCTGGACAAGTTGCAGGTAAACCAAACGCATGTTATCCCCTTGGCGACCCGACAGCTCATCAATTTTGACTGCCACATCGCCGTTAAAGGTCGTGTCGACTTGCGTATATGTGTGTCCGGCATAAGTAGTAGATGCCATAAAATATCATCTCCTATAAATTCTTAAGCATTGCATTAATCGCCATCTGACAGTCGCTAAACCAGCCATTCAGTGAGTTAACCAAGTCTTTAACCAGTAGTGATTTAGTCAGTGTGTATCCTTCCACGGACACTAGCCGGCCTTTACTATCAGCCGTTTCCGTTGATCCTAAACCGCGTTCAGCGTAAGTTATGATAGTATTGACTGATTTACTCAGATACTTACGTAATCCACGCGAATAGCTGTCGTAAGTCTTAACCGGGAAATCAGTTGCATCATCACCACTTACTTTTTGTAGCGCTGACCAAATCTTTTTAAGATTGCCATTAACGTTATCAATAAAGTTCCCAGTACCAACGTTAGTGTTAAGACTGATGGCCTCAACTGGCTTAGGTTTAGGTATTGGTGTGGGAGTGGGAGTGGGGGTTGGAACCGGATTTGGTATAACAATGTCTGGCGTTGATGGTACACTCGGTGTACTCGGCGTGGTTGGCTTGCTCGGCGTGATAGGTTGTTGCTGTTGTTTTTCTTCTGCAGCAATCCACGTGGCTAACCGTTGAGCCATCTGCATTTGCACTGCTTGCACTGGATGGATCTGACCATCACCAAGCGTCTGGTTACGGTTTGCATATGTGATCAGCGGATTGTCGCGCCAGTCATAGACGGGACAATGGTTGTCCTTAGCACACTGCTTGATTACATCATACATTGTCCGCTGACTGATACCGCCACCGTTGACCGCGCCATCATCAGCACCGTAGACATAGCTCGGTGTTGGCAACTCAACATAAATATGGATTGAAGGGTTATCTGACCGGATCTTAGCGATGCCCTTAGTCATCGCGTCTTGGACTTGTGTTGTTGACGCATATGGCTGGTCGTCAAAATCATTGATACCATAGCCGAGCAAGACCACATTATAGTTCTTGAAATTAAACTTGTTTACCTGCGGGATAAAGTCTTGACCATCGCGGTTGTCAGCGTATTTAGTCCCACTGATTGCCTCGTTGTCGATCTCCCAACCAAGCTGGTTCCCGATCGCCTGTGGAATCGTTGGATTGGCACGGGGATGATTGCTCCCGAAACCAGTCAGGCCCCACATAATTGAATCCCCGAGCACGATAAGCTTAGTCATCTGATTGCCCCTTAGACTTGAGCTTGTGGTTGCGTAGTGTCCGTCTTAGTACCGTTCAGTGCGTCCACCAGCTTCTTCTTGGCGATCGTCAGAACGTCCGTCATAGACGTGGTGAAGAAGGTTTGGCCCTCCGGTAAGTCGCTCGCCTTGACGAGCACCACGTTGTTGGAAGATTGGCCGTCTGCATCGTACCGGGCGTAGAAGCCCACGTGAGCGCCAATTACTTTACCTTCTTCAAAGACGAATGCGTATTGATTAATTTGAAATTCCATGAGTTATTCCTCCTTTTTGTCGATAGATTCAGTAGTGGTTTCTTGTGCTTGGTAGGCTTCGACTTGAGCGATCAGCAGGGCATTACGTGTCTCTAACTCGCCGATCTTAGTGCCTAGCCGAGCGATTACATTGCCTAAATCAACTTGTGGTTCCAATTTTCTTCTGTAGCTCCTTTACTTGTTTATGCAGTTCCTGGACGGCACCCATTAAGGCCCCAACAATATTACTATCGTCACGGGCGGTCCGGGTTGGTGAGATAAAGGCTTCCGGCATTTGGTACTTGAGCACATCGTGAACGTCATCGATGATTGGCCCATAGTGGTCGTACAGTACGCCGCTATCCTTCTCGTTCTTGTAGCGGAAAGTCATTAACCGGGTTTCATCGATTAGCTTCAATGCTTCTGCTGTGTCAAAGTCACGAATGTCGGTCTTGCTGGATAAAGTCGAGTGTGTGGAGTGTCCGGCGGCTTCACACCAGCCATTAATCCATGCCCAGCCGTGGATTTCTAGCTTAGTAGCTGTTGAGCTATCGTTGTAGTCTTTATACAGTTTAGCCTTACCATCGCTTATCCAGAAGTGAGTCTGGTCGTGCCAAGTCAGGTTGACACCATCATTGCTGTTGATTTCTAGCCGGTTATACGTAGCATCAGAGTTCACAGCGCCAAGCCAATGGTGGTTGTTTGAATGCACCTCTAGCCCAGATAACATCTGCTTACCTTGGTCAGTCCCGGTCATATAGGCGATCTTTTGCGCCGCCTTGCTAAAAGTGGCTTGAGCTTCACTATTATCATTTGGGATGATTGCCGTGCTTAGTCCATACCTAATCGCAAGCTCGTTCCCACCTGAACCATCCGGTATTTCAGCGACTGGCATTCCGTTGTATGACAAGTCCCCAGCCGGCGTATTGCTGACGTCAAAAGTGAGCGTTGATCCGTCAGCGATCATCCCCGTCCCAGTGCTATTACGGAAGTCCACTTTGACCCCTTTAAGCGTCCCGGTTGAGATGTCATCGGCAGTCAATTTGCTTATCGCTGCCGCTGGAATAAAGGCTTCCTTCGTATCAAACGTTACGGTGTCACCGGATAGCACGACGTTACCCGATTTAATCAACGCCCGACCGGCTTCAAGATTAATTTGGCTTAGCAAGCCACCTTTCTGCACGCGCAAATTGATGTCGTTCTTGAGCTGAGTGATCTGTGAGTTATAGTCGCCACTTGATACTTTAGTAGCAATTAAGTTTGACAACTGAACGACCTTGCTTGAGCCGTCCTTGTTGTAGACGTCTGCCTTAATACCGTCAATGCTGGCGTTAAGATTGGTAACAGACTGAGTTAGGCTACTTTTGACGTTGTTAATATTTAAGTTCCATTCGTCCGCTTTTTGCGTGACGAGTGACTGCGTGTACTCTTGCGTCGCATAACCGGTCAGCATGCCGGTCACATCGGAGCGGGTAACCTTGTTTTTGATCTCGCTGGCTTGCGTGGTACTCTCGGCTTGTAAGCCCGTGACGTTGCCTTTAAGTGTGTCCACATCGGCCTGCTCGGCCTTCAGCGCGATGGCCGCTTTGGTTTGGTTAAGCTCAGTCTGCTGTGTGGCGCTCTTGCTCTCAAGATTGCCCACACGTGACGTTAGGCCAGTAGCGGCCGTCTCCAGCTGGTAAACATCACTCTTGACGTTGCTAATCGTGGTTGCGTTGCCGGCCGCTGTTTGGTAAGTCGCGTTAAGCCCGGTTTTCGGGTCGTTGACTAGCGACGTCACCTTGTCCATGTCAGTCCTTAGCACCGCTGCGCTACTGCCGGCAGCCTTAGCATCTGACTGCGCTTGCTTGAGGAGCGGATCAAAGTCCGTGACGGCGCTTTTAGCGTCTGTTGCAACGTCCCACGCGCTCTTAGCCCGGCTCATCGCATCGTTAGCGCCTTGCTTGGCTTCATCGATAGCTTGACTGGTAGCAGCTTGCGCTTGCTTAATGACAGATGATTCTTTGACTAACTTGTCAACAGTAATGGCAGTTGAATCAGCTGCTTTAACTGCTGGGTCAACAATCTTACTCTTCATATCAATGACCATCTGAGCGACGGATTGATTATCATTAGTGGCTTTATCATCAACTTTCTTAATAATATCAACCAGCTGTTTAGCATTGATTAATTTACCTGCCAAACCTCCACCTCCTTTCTAATGCCTGAGTATGTTATCTATCCAATCAGCTTGATGTGTTGAGATGGTCATATCATTATCTAGCCAATCAGTGATTGACCTTTGTTTAACGTTTAATGATCGGATATCAAGATATAGACTTTCGTTAATGTTGTGGAGGGCGCTGTTAGCGGAATTAAACGTATAAGTGATCTCGGCGTTGTCATTAAAGCAAGCGTCATTACCGCTGATTTTAACAACGGTAACGTCACTATCCACGTTCTGTTCCTTGACGGTGGCGTGAACCACCGCTCCTAAATCAAGCCCAATTTGATTAACTGTAAAGTCATCAACTAGGTTGGTTCCATCTTGCCGACTTCCATTAAATCGAGTAATCGTAGTTAAATCAAGGCTTACAGTTGGTTCACTTTCTGTTTCGGCTTTTGCTTCCGCCTTAGCCTCGTTCAGATCATAGACCGCGTCCAGTTTGAGTGGAGCGCCTAACTGTTCACCATATTTCTTGATTGATTCCTCGTCTCGGTAAGTAAATTTGTATTCATACCAAGTCTTTGTGGTGGTTGATGAACTAGTAGTCCCAGTACCGATTGACCCGGTACCATCTTTTACAAGATTGTACATATCATCGTAGCGAACCCACGTGATTGGATAGTAGTAACCAGCAATTGCCCGTTCATTACACGGTTCGTTGAAGTTAGATTCCTGGATCAACTTTGAGTTATCAAGTGCAAAGACAACGTGCTCATCGTTATTACATAACCCTAAGTCACCCGTCGTTACTTCTGACCGGCCAATTGTCCGACTAGCCCCCGATTTGAGGGCCCACGTTGTCCGTCCGCCGGTCTTAATACCGAAGTGAGCGTAGATGGAATTACACAAACCCGAACAATCGGTACCGTGAATACCATCCCCCGACGGGCCACCCCATACATACGGCTTGCCAAGAAATTGGCGGGCGTAATCAATGACTTCTTGAGCTTTTGACTTTGTTTGAGTTGCGGTAGTACTGGTCGTTTGTTGCCTAATGATCGTGTTTGATCGTTTAGTACCATGTGGCGACCAACCAGAACGGCCCGAAATTTGTGATAAAAAATCAGGGATATTAAAAGCGGCTAAGAGTTGATCAAAGCCGCTTTTAATATTCTTGTGCCCCTCAACTGCATAAGCGTTGAATGTAGATGGAATGAACTGGAGGAGCCCTTGTGCCGAGTTCCCATTAGCCATGTTGATATCCCAGATCTGTTGTGTAATAGTTTCGTTTCCGCCAGATTCAAGCCTGATTTGAGCTTGGACTAAAGCCACACCGTTATCATCGATTGCTACATCCATAAGGTTAGCAGCATTCCTGATCGCAGAGGCCCAAAAATCATTACCTTGTCCAGTAGCACCAGATACACTCCCAGATCCCGATGAATCAATAGATTCGGTCGTGGTAGTAATGGTTTGTTCCCACTTTCCAGCGTAGACCTTACGAACATTAACTAATGAGTTAACGTCCGCATTAATCTTGGATTCGGTCGTGTTGTACATATAACGGAAATCTACATCAACCGTGTGTTTGAGTTTGTCCCACGTCTTGATGATCAGTTTGTTACCTTGAGGCCAGAACACCCCACCGTAACTAGACAAGTTTTGGTTTAGCCAGTCAAGGACCGTACCATCACTAGCTTTTGCGTCCGACTTTTTGAAGTTACCGTCCAGTTCAATGTATTTCTGGTACTCTTCCTTCGACGAAAAGAATAAAGATAACATCTCATCTAACGTGTGCGTTTCGACTTCCGTCTTTTTGGGTTCGTTGGAGTTTTCCGTAGTCGTTGCTGAACCTGACGTCGTGACGGTAGTTGTTTCCGGGTCCGTGTCATAACGGATTGACTTTAGCTGGTCCAAAATCTGGTGGTTGGCCGTGATCTTGTTGGTAAGCTTCCCCTCATCATTAATTTCGGGGTTAACTTGCTGGATCACGTACCACTCACCATTGTAACCAACAAAGGCCTTTTCCTTTGCCATGTTAAAGACCGTCTTATTAGATTCGCGGTAAACAATTGTAAAGCTAACATTCCATGTCCCGCCTAGTTCAAAATCACGACTGAAACTATCGTGGAGGTCTTCATAAGGTACCCGTTCTTCCATCGTGCCATCTCGTGACTTAATGACAACCCTTGATGATCTGATGTAGCTTGTCATGATAACCACCATACGGGAAACTCAAACGAGATTGAACCATTGAACCCAGTCACACTGAACTTGTTATCGCCAGCGTCTAGCGAAATACAACCGTGATTAGTGTTAATACCATCTGGTTTACCGTTAAGATAAGGGTTCACTCCATTTAACAGGATCTCGCCTGACCAGCCGTTACTATGCTTGAGAATCTTAAATGAGGTCGTGTTGGTCTCATTCTTGATCTCAATTTCCGTATCCTTATTAGCTGACCCTTCGAATCTAATGTTCAAGGGATGACCACGCCGTTCTGGATCGATTGCCACATCACCAATATTGGTAACCGTAAAGCTATTACCAGTAAAACTATACTGGAGTTTTGCGGGCCGTTCGTTGTTACCGAAACCTTTAATCTCATCACTATCACACACGTTGCCAATCGACCGGCTAAGACCGATTACATCGGTTAATGTGAGTTTAGCAATGAAACCATGAGGCGAGATCGAACTAATCGACCATTCTTTTGGCACGCAACGGTACATTCTAATCCCATAGTCGCTAAAGGCATACCATTTAGGAGCCCGCGATGAGAAAAACCGTTGCAATTCTGCTAATGCTAGCCGGCTATCAGCCAAATCCCTTGCCCGTTGATAGTGGAACGTTAATTCCACGTCACGTTCCCCGTAGCGTTGCGATATCACGTTAGTACCATCGTTAAGACCGAACGTTGAAGTGGTCATTGTGATTGTCGGGTTGGCTACTGCCGGACTATCAACTAGATAGACGCCGGTTAGGTCGTCATCATCAAACATCGATAGCCAATTCTTCCCATCGTCACTAATTGCTACTTCGATTGGTTCGTAAGGTAACTTATTAGGCTGGTCTTCATCTAGGCCAACAAAGCCATATGCTTTAGGCTTTTCTTTATCAGACCAGATTTTCATCGTTTCCCTCCTTTCTTCAAAGATTAGTAACGGCCTTTGAGCATGCTGTAGTTCTTAGCATTTAGGCCGTTTTGGTAATCGTTCATGGTTGCCATCGTGTCCGCCGTGACAACTGGATGAGTTTCCAGGTTGTCTAACCGGCTAGCGATGGTCGCCATCATCCCCATAATTCCGCCTTGATAGTCGCGTTCGTCCTGACTGACATTGACGGAGGAGATCGTACTAATTTGACCATTAACACTTGCGCTCATGTTTTGGGCCGTTAAATCGTTGATGGTACTAAACTGCCCGGCAATTTGACCAGCCATTCCGCTAACGGTTGACTGGACGGTTTCAAAGCCGGTTGTTAATCCACTATTGAGCCCTTGCATGATCGCTTGACCAGCTGGTATTAAGAGGCGCCGGTCGTAGCTGATCGGCCCCTTGTGAGCCTTAATCCAGCTAGCAATCCCTGATACAAAACTTTGTACGGACGACCAAGCGGATTGTAGCCCGTTAAGAAATCCTTGCATAATAGTCCGACCAGCGTTTGCCATAGCTCCGACTGCTTGACGTGCACCGCTAGCAACGTTATTACCAGCCGTCTTACCATGACTGGTTGCTTTGCCAAATCCAGCGGCGATCCCTGACAAGAGGGCGTTAATTACTTTCCGCCCAGATCCAAGTACTTGGCCAATTGCATAACCGACCCCGTAAACAAAGTTAAGGACGGCTTGCATACCATTATTAACAATTTGAGGGATTGCTTGCGTGATTCCGATGATAAATTGACCAATCAGATTAACGGCCGCCGCGATGATCTGCGGTAGCCCTTGAGCAATCCCATTAATAAAGTTGACGACTAACTCTACCCCAGCTTGGATAATCTGAGGCATCATGTTCGCCAACTGTTGCAAGAACGTTGTGATTAACGTTAATGCGGCTTGCGTAATTTGAGGAATTAATGTGGTCAGGCCAGTTATCAAGTTGGTAACTAACAGCATTAGCGCTTGTGTGATCTGAGGGATGAGCTGAGTAAACCCAGCAATCAATTCTGATCCGATCTTAATAAGCGCGGGAAGAATTTGAGTTATCCCGTTTGATAACGTAAGAACAAAGCTAGCAACAAAGGCCGCCGCACCTGTTCCAAGCGCCGTCATCGTTGCCGTTATTTTAGCTGTTGACGCATTGAAGTTATTGATTGCCGTTAATAGTTGGGCAAAGCCCGTTACCATTAAGCCAATCCCGGCGGTGGCAATCCCGATACTTGCGCCAATTGCTAGTACGGTTGCTCCGAAAGCAACCATTCCCGGTGTGGCGGTGTTAAGTCGTGGCCCCAATAAGGCAAACACGCCTGCTAAGGTGCTGACAGCCACCGTAACGGCCGTTAAGGCAATTACACCCTGACTACCAGTACCCGCTAATTGTGTTACTGAGAAGACCAATAAGGCAATCCCAGCGGTAGCTACCCCGATTGCGGCGCCAACCTTCAAGATTGAGGTTGACATGGTCGTCCACTTACGGGCGGCGCCTTCCGTCATCCCACCTGACGCCTTAGCACCATTTCCTGCCTCGCTTAATGCGGTGCTGGTTGATTTTCCGAGCGGGATAAGCGACCTAAGCCGTGATCCTAGCGATCCAATCAATTTGACTGGTGCCATAAGTGCAGGCCCTAACATCTTGAATAACGTCAGAATTGGAACCAACGTTGGGGCAATCATTGCCGCCGCACCTAAGACCACGAAAGCCACCGCTAAGGTGTCAATCAACGGCATGATTGGCTTCAAGACTGGTGCTAGTTTTCCAAACTGTTTAACAACTGGAGGGATGATCTGAGCAAGTTTCTTAAACACTGAATTAGCAACATCCCCAACATGAGTGATCATATCTTGGATCGTTGGAAGACCATTATCTTTAGCAGCGCTATTGTACGCTTGAATCATATTGGCAATTCCACGAGTTACTGACGTCTTCATGTTAGTGAAACTAGTGGCGATCCCGTTACTGTTGGTCTTTGCAAGCTCAGCAAAACCGTTGGTACCGCTGTTTAATTCAATGAATTTATCGTTAAGCTGATCAACGGTAATCTCTCCCTTTTTCAGCTTGTTGTACAAGTCGGTTTCTGCTGACTTACCGGTTAAGCCAAAACTGTTGGCAACCTTACGCAATGAAACTGGCATAGTTTCCATCAACGTACGCCAAGACATCAAGTCAACGGTCCCCGTTGATAACATCTGAGTATATTGTTGGAGACCGCGTGATGTGTCGGCAGTAGACGCCGAACTTGCCAGAAAGGCGTTATTAAGGGCAATTGCCGCTTGCGCCCCTTTGTTGGCTGACCCGGTAAGGGGCGCCATCTGTTGAGCAATTGCGGTGATCCCATCAAGTGTTGTTGGTAAGCCTTTGATCCCGTTATCAAGGGTTTTTGCTGACTTAGCAACATCGTTGGTGCTGTAACCCAACGCTTGCATAACTTGAGGGTACTTGTTAAGAGTATCTACCCGGTTAATTGCTGACCCAATCGAATCACCAATAACCGATAGTGCCTTACCAGCTACCGCAACCGCCCCAATCGAGCTAGCCAACGTAGTAAAACTATTGTTGAGAAGCCCAGTTGAATTCCGGTTCTTGTTGTTATTGTTATCAACCGTTGTCCCAGCTTGATTTGATGAGCTCTTGAGATCGCCAAGCTGTTTTCTAATGGATTCTAAGGTTGAGGATAGGTTCTGGTCAACCGCCGATAGTTTCGCTTGTATGCTGTAATCTGCCATTTATTTCCTCCTTTCCCTGCTATTTGCAGATTGCATTCTGCGCCATTCGTGCTGACGCTTGATGATCTCATCGATGGTTAAACCGTTGACGATCGTTTGGTTAGGACTGACGTAGTCTTCTTCAAACGACGATCTAATTTGATCGATAGCATCCTGATAGTCGTATAACTGATCGGGCTTACTGAATTTATAGCGCCGTCCATTGCTAGACGTAGCCTTTGCTCCCCGATTGATCATAGCGACCTGGCTAGCCATCATTAGATCGTGAGCCTCTCGCATTCGAAAAGCCTCAAGTCTTAGCGAATACTCAGATAAAGTCAAAAGGCCGAACTCATTCTTACTCTTAACATCAAGATAAGCGTATGAATTGAGTTCGACCTCCCGGAATTGTTGATCAACGGTTAGTTTTCGTCCTGGACGGCTTCCAGAATCTGGGCTAAAGGGGCATGAGTAGTATTAGCTTCATTAAGGGCCGTTACTAGATCTTCCCGCAGTTGCTTAACCTCATCCGCCGTTAAGCTTTCAAAGTATGCATCTAACTTAGCTTGAGTAATGGACTTACCATTTGATTTGATGGACGCAAAGATCAGATCTTCCATTGCCACCAGATCATTATTAATCACACCTGGTAATAGCCGTTGTAAAGCTAGGCCTAAGTTAACGCCTTGTTGCATCATCCCATATTTCTCGTTGATGAAGCGCAAAAAGGCCATTCCAAAATACAATTCGTACGTCTTACCGTTGATTTCTAATTTCATCATTCAGCCTCCTATTTAGATCCCGAAGCTTGTGATGAACTAGTAGTTGGTTGTGGAGTGGCAATCTTACTCATATCGTAAGCTTCACCATTCCCATTATTTTCACTACTAAATACATCAAGGCCCCTGAAGATGTAGCTTAATTCGCTAGTGATGTCAGCAGGGAGTGTGGTATACCCGCTTTGTGGTTCGCCATCAATTGCCGTTTCCCACTTACGTTCGGATGCCTTTTCAGGGTCGGAGCTTTGATCGTCCTTTGAGATTACCCCTTGCATGTAGTCAGCGTAAACCTGCCCCTTCGAGTTCTTGCGGTCAAGCTTTACCCGCCAAAATTCAAGGGTTGTTTGATGACGCAGACTATCAGCTAGGACGTCCAAAACCGGATCGTCTGAGTCGTAGGTCGTGAAAGTGAAATCTACTTCCAGGCCCTTTGCTGACGTGATCGTCCCTGACTTAGTCGTATCGGAATCAGAATCACGACTAAGCGTGAAGTCCCCGTCTGTTTGGAAAGGAATTACATAACCCTTGCTGGTGCCCGCTTCTGTAAGTCGGCGAACAGCGACAACGGTGTTAACCCCTTTAAGAGATTTTGCCATTTACTTTTCCTCCTCTAGGTAGAATCTAAGCGTCACCATCCCACGAACATAAACCGTGTTAGCAACGCTGTTATCAATCATTATTTGTTTCTGTTGATCATCTAACCGGCAATAAAACTTGTGGTTATCCGTTTCAAAGGGGTAACCGCCCAGCCAATAGACCTTATCAGCTAAGCTAGCCACCTCTCGCCGTTGTTCTCTTGTTCCCCATACGTCAATAACGATCGAGAATGAGGCAGAATGACTGGTCTTAGTCACTGCTCCGTTCTCAGTCACGTTGCCAACGTGAATAAAGGGGTAAGAATAACTTGGATCATTTTCTGCTGGCAAGTAGTCGTAGGTCTCTTGCGTGATCTCAAGACACTTGCTAAATAGATAATCAAATAGTTCTAAATCAGGAGACATATTAACCTCCCGCTAGTTTACGCAGTCGCTGGATAAATTTAGGGCTAACCTGTTCAAAGGCTGGCTTAATCGCTGGTTCAGCTTCCATAAATCGAGTGCCATATTCGTTGTAGTAAATGTGGTCGGTCTCGGTAGTCTGTTCAGCGGTCAAGTTCCCATTTGTGAGTTCGAGCTTTGTGTTATTCTTGTTGTTTTGCTTAGAGTAACCTTTGACGTAAACCGTACTCATGTTACTAATCGTGGCGTCATTTAATTCGGCCCCGCTTTGCTTTACAACTGTTTTAACATCCTCAAGCCGAGCGTGCTCTTGTAAATCCCGGCTTAATTGTTCCAAGCCATCAAATTCAATACTCATGATTGCGACCTCCCCACTAGGTAAGTAGTCAGTTTGAGTGGTGAGCGATCAGTAACCGGGATGTACTTGTGTTGGTCATCATCGATCAAACAGTAGTCCCAATCTTTACCGACCGGTTCCATCGTCCGAATAATCTTATTACCCGTTGTGATCTTGCCAAAATCTGACACGCTACGGTGGATTCCAACGTCCGTCACATTAGCCGGTAGGTCGCCAACTAGTTTAACGGTCGAGTCATAGCCTTTACCCGGAACGTACCGGGCGCTAGTCGCGTTGGTATAGAACTTAACAATCGAATCAAACCTCATTCTGACACCCGCTTCCTAAATGGATCAACGGTCGTTAGAACCGACTTATTATGTCGCTTGCGGTATTCTTCGATATCATCGCTGAATTCGTCAAAGTCATTCGAGTTGAACGAGATTGATTCGCCCTCTTGAGTGTAGGAAGCCATACCTTCGTTTTTAAGCCTGTTATAACGCTTTACAGCCACTTCAAGGCCGATGAAGGATAATTCCTTAGGGACGTCATCATCAACGCTTAAACCCAATTTAAACAGCAATTGAAGCCGTGTGTTGTCGTTGATTAAACTAAGCACGTCGTCGAACTTGTCATTACCCGCACTCAATCCAATCAACGTCTTAAGATTAGTCAAGTCAACACTCATTTAATCACACCTACCTACCAGTCGAAGCTGCAGAAGCGGTGCCACCAATTTGAGCTACCAGCGCATCGTTAGCGATCGCAATTGCGTAGTATTCAGTCGTGGAAGACTTGTCAATCTGATGGTCTTGGTCACGCCATACTTCAACGATTGGTAATTCCTTGATGTAGGTCTTGAGGGCGCCAGGCTTAACAGCGATTGCTTGTCCCTTGTTGAGTTTAGCAGTCCGTACGATTTCCCAGCCCAGCAGTTCGCCGAATGCGCCATTAACTAGGATATTGTCACCCAGATCGGAAGCACGCGTCCAGTCTTGGCCGGCCGCCTTACGTAATGCTGCCGCGTCCTTGTAAGATACATACAATACCCCTTGTTGAGGGTAAGTAGATCCTTCAACGGCGTTGGTTGCACCAGCAAAGGCATCTTCTAAGGCATCGATAACGTCTACCTTGTCAGGCGTTACAGATACCGTAAGAGGAGCAGTTAAAGCAGTCGCCAAAATATCATCGTCAAGCTTAGTTTCGATTGCTAAGGCCATTTGATGTGCCGCTTCCGTCTTAGAATCGCCGTAACCGCTTAACTGCGCTTCGTCAGTGATTGCAAAGGCAGAAACAGCCTTCTTGATCTTAGCGGTTTGAGTCTTGTAAGAAAGCGAATCGAAGTCGATTTGAGCACCTTCGGCAACCTCCTTAGCAGATCCCGTGAATTCCCACTTTGGAACAGTCACCGTGTCACCTGGCTTGCCTTGTAAGGTAGCATCAACTGGTGCGATTGAGGAGAACACGTTAGCCTTTGCCAATTGAGCACTGACCATTTGAGTTAATACTTGCGGGTTAACAGTGTCACTGAATAACGTCTTGTTGCTTGAACTTGCGTCACGTTTTGCCATTATAGATGGCTCCTTTCTAAATTAAACCTTGAGCTTCCATTGCTCGTTGCATTTCTTCGTAACTCATCTGGCTACGATCCTTTTGTGGTTGTACTTGCTGACTGTTACTTCCAGTTTGAGGCGTCCGGCCCTTTAACAATTCATTCCGTGTTTGTTCGGCCATCCGCTTCTTCATGTCTAACAAAGCCTTAACGTTAGCTTGAGTACTCTCAGCCTTGTCAGTCACGACCATGTCGATGTCGCTTTCCTCTGGAGGAAAGCCACCTTCAACCAACAAGCGCCGGGCTTCATCCCGCATTTTGTAACGTGCAAGTTCAGCCTGCGCTTGTTCGGCGTCTGATTGAGCTTTCTCTAACTGATACTTTGCCTTCTCGTCAGCGTTCATCTTCTTAAGCTTTTCGGCTTCTTCTTGGTCATGTTTTAGCTTCTCAAGTTCGGCTTTCTGCTTAGCTTTCTCACGATTCAAACGATCCATCACGATCTTATCTACTTCTTCTTGAGTAAACGTCTTTTCCGTTTGTTTTTTCGGTTCTGGAGCCGGCTGTTGAGTTGATTGTTTGTCTACCTTAGGGTCCGTTTGTGGTTCTTGATCGTTAGTAGTGTCAGTCAGATTCTGCTTGTTGTTATCTTCAGCCATTTCAATACCTCGTTTATAGTCCGGTGGACTGTAAATTCCGAGCTTGTTCTTTTAGGCCTGCAACGCAAGTCAAAAAGGCCAAAATAAAAGCGGCTACCGTTAGATAGTCGCTTGATTAGACGAATGGAAGCCAATCTCGGACCTCTTTGAAGGTCTTGCAGGCTTTCTTCATCATGTTATTTTCTGCTAAATACTGTAAACCTGAACTGGTAATCGATAATTGATCTAATCCAGTCCAGATATCACCAGATTTCGTTGAGGTTCTGGTTAACCCTTTGATGTAACCATCGTCCGTCAGCATCGATAAGGTCTGGTAGAACTGGTGGTTACTAATTGCGAATGTTCTTGCTTGTAAGATGTTGGGATCAGGGCCAAGCCCGTTCTCGTAGCAATACTGGAGATATTTCAAAATCTTATAAGCAACGGTGAAGTAGTCATTATTACTCTTGAACTACTCCCACTTAGCTAAGCCTACGGCTTGACGCTTGAAGTGGGAGATTCTGGGAACATCGCATACTTACTCTACCGGTTCTAAGTGAACTTTCGAGCAGAGGTTACGACTATTGACCAAGGCCCGTCCTAGGCCTAAATAGCTTAATTATTGGGTAGCTAACCCCTTTTTCAGAATTACTTGAGCTGCATTGATATCGCGATCTAGGTGGGTCCCGCAGTTGGGACAATCCCATTCACGAACGTCTAGCCATTCCGATTTATCTAAACCTAACCGATGGTTGCTTTTCCCACAGTTAATACAGATTTGACTAGTATATGCTGGATTAACCTGAATGAGTTTTTTACCGTACCAATCACATTTATACTGCAAGATACTAACTAGCTTAGACCAACTAGCGTTGGTAATCGCTCGAGCTAGTTTATGATTTTTCAACATACCCTTAATGTTAAGTTTCTCTAGCACAATTATGTCATATTGTTTAACTAACTTGGTTGTGAACTTTTGTAACTGATCCAACCGTTGGTTGGCGATTTTTTGACGATATTTAACAACCATTACTAAATGATAATTGAGTAGATATACTGAGTGCTGATTTCTATCTAATTCTATTGTTATCACCACGATCCTTTAACATATACTAAATATACCATAGTGCAAAAGAAAAAGCACTATCGTGCTTTAAGGAGGCGATTCATCCCCCACTTGTCGAAGTGGGGGTATTCTCGCCAATTATGAATAAAATTACCTAATCACGATAGATAATAGTCAACCAATCCATCGAACAACGAGTGACCGTTGTAATCATACTTAGTCACATCATCATACCCATCGAATTTCATAACCTTATCCGGGTTAGATGAAAAAGATAGATTCCATTTACCTCTGTAGTCAGGTTCTAGCAACGCACGGTCGTCTTTATAGAAAAGCTCTATTTCGCCATTGTATCCCATTACTTCTTTTAAATCGGATAGTGGCACTTTCATTTTTCATCCCACCTTTCAATGTAATCTTTTTCTTGTTGAGTTAGCTTCCTACCTTTACTTCTATTTGTAATTATACCATCTTCAACCGTAAATCGATGAGAATGTGGGACAATTGGATGCTGTTTTGCATTGCCGTGATTAGTTGTATCAATATCCGTTTTCACATTCCCATTCTTATCAAAAAGTCGATATCTAATTACTTTTCCATTAGCAGTTTTAGCAATTACTGATAGTGGTTTGCTTTGAACCGGCATACGATGATCCGCTACATAACTAGGAGTTGCATTTAGATAAGTTTTATCCTCACTTACGGCCTGATTATCCACCCAGTAAGCACTCAGTGAACACCGACAATTGGGATGAACCGGTAAGTATGGAACATCGCTTACCTTGTAAACACCTTGTCCCCAGCCGTTATCCGCACGAGCAATATTAGCACACTCAACACACGCTTTTGGTTCGGCGTGCCAACGGCAGTAATCGTAACCGTTACGCTTGAAGCTATCAATCTTGGCCTCGTTTTGGATTCGGGCTGATTCCGTTCTTGCCAATCGTTCGGCCACGTATCGGCTTTCGGTTACGTTCTTGTTAACTAACGGTCGGATCTCTCGTGCCACGTCTTGGACGTTTTTCCCAGTCAAGACAACGTTAGATAATTCCATGTCGAGCTTGGCCTTGAGAACGTCCATATTGTGCCAAATCCGGTTGCTAAACGTAGCACTGTTAGTCTGAGCGTAAACGTGCTGAAGGGCCGTCTTAGTGCGCAGTGCATTCGGAGAAGCAACTGAATCAGATAGGATCCCTGCTTGCCGTCTGATCTCGGCTTGGTAGTCATCGGTTAGCTTGTTAAGAACGTCTTGGTTAACATCTATTCCTAACCCGACCATCTCTTGACCAATCTTAGCCTTGATCATCTCTAAGCGGTTAATACGCATGGTGGCATTGTATAGCCGTAGCCTTGCCGCTACCTCAGCTTCAAGGGATGGATCACCGGTTGCATGAGCCTTAGCAACGATAGTCTTTGCTTCCGCCCCTAATTGCTTAATATCGGCTGTTCTGACGGCCTGTTGGGCTTCCTGATAGCTGATCTTATTGTTCTTTGATAGTCTAGCTAGATCGGCTGTAATCTTATCCTCAAGCTCTGATAAGGTGCGATTGAAGCGGGCCTCAAGTATCTTGTTGAATTCATCGTCGCTTGCAAGCTGATTCAGAATGTATTGCTTTTCGGCTTCCTCGCGGGCTTGCCAGTACACTTCATTCTGTTTACTTTTCGGTGGTTTCTTCGTCATCGGCCTTCACTTCCTTGTCATCGCCCTTGAGGAAATCGGTTGCGCTCGGAACGTTCGCTAGGCTGTTTTTAACCTGGTCATTCTGTTCGTCTTGCATCTGCTTAATTTCCTTCTTCGGATCAGGAACAATCGATAACGTGGATAGTTGGGTCTCCTTCGAAACAAGCCCGTTAAGCTTGCTTGCGGTGTCAGCCTCACCTGAAATATCCAGCGGTAAATTACGAATGAACTGGAATGATAGGTCTTGCTTAATCGTTCGGCTATCAACCGAGCCAACAATGGTACCAAGACTTAGGATCGTTCCTAATAGATTCCGCAAGGCTTGTGTGAACTTACGCTCCTCAACTGCCGCTTGATTCTGCATGCTCATGAGCTTGTACTGGATCGAAACACCACTTGCTGACGTACCGAATGATTCATCATTAAGATTAACCACCATCGAGGTTTGGAAGATGTCGTCCTTCAATCGCTTAAGAAGGTTTTCCTGCATTGTGTCGGCGTCAGGCTTAGATAAGAAGCTAACGTCAGCTCCTTGATCAACGTTCGGCGTGTATAGCACGTGATCTCTTGCAAGGTTGAGAATTGGATTACCATCGTCATCACTTGGTAAGGTGGCTCCCATAATCTTGAGATAGGCGTTATCAAAGTATTCAACCTGGTTAGCTTTCTGACTTAGCGCAGCGTCATAAGCATTGACCAAGTCGTAGATCTTATCAACAACACTTAAGCGATCGTTGTTAGCCATTAACTCAACCGCTGGCACTGCACCAAATAGATGATTGGTCGTGTCTTCAAAAACCCCGTTTTGGCCGAAATACGTGATCGTGTTGTCCGTGTAGATCTCACCGCTTAGCTGTTCTGCCAAGTAGTCATATCTAACAAAAGCGATTGGCTTTCGATTAACGGATGTATCATAGACCATAAACCCTGAATTAGGCGTTACTTGAGACACTCGCGTGTTGGCCTGTTCGTCCTGGTAAGCCATTAAATAGGACTTCCCGTAGATTGCGACTGACTTAGCTAATTCCGTTAGCTTGTCACCAAAAGATTCCGAGTTAAGCCAATCTTGGAGCTTCTCGTCTCGTGTGTCATCGTCTAGCTTAATTGTTGGCACCTTACCCATAAAGTAACCAACGTACGTGTCAACAACGTAATTGGCCCAATTCGAGACAATCCGGTTATCCGGCCGGGCTGATTCTGGATCAATTGGTAGATTGTAAATATCATGATTACCAACGTACAGATCGTGGTTTCGTTTGCGGTCAACATTTCGTGATTGATTGTCATTGATCAAGACCATCAAGTCTTGCGAGGTTAATTCTTTCTCGGTAGTTAGGTAAACGCCCTGTTCAGTCACAAAGACGTTCGAGCTACCGTTAACCGATGGATTGTTAGCCATGTAATACCTCCTTCCAAATTAAAAGAAACGGCTCTTGATCGTAGTCGTGAGTCGTTTCTTATGTTCGTTAAATATTGCGTAGCGCATGCTATCCATTACGTGGTCATGTTCTTTGATTGGTTCTCCCGTATGTTCATCCCAGATATACTGGTAGATTTCATCCAGGAATTGGTCATAGCCATCTTGGTTCACGTAGAACAGGCCTTGCTTCATGAGTTCAGCAACGGCTTCAACCCCCGCCATGCGGTCCTTTTTGGCGTTAACTGTTCTGATTCCTGCCGAAACAAACTCTTGGTAATTATCAGGGCGGGCCGAATCAACGTAGAAGATTATGTTCTTGCCATATTGGTCTTGGATCTGCTTAGCTTGCTTAACCCAGTAATCGATGAACTTGTGTTGAGCAGTGATTTCCTTGATCAAGTAGGTATTACCTTGTTGATCATCGCCCCATAAGGTGATCGATCCTAAGTGCTCAAACCCCCAGTCAACCCCACAATAGTAATGGAGGTCGCTTGGAATGTGATCGGGGTTGATTAACATCTTGTCCTTGTCAAAATCCGCATAGACAACGCCATCACCAGAAACCCACAAGCCCCTAATCATACGGTCGTAAAACATCCCACTTGGTGTTGCCGCCTTTAAGCGAGATACATAACCTGGATCAAGCCGGGTATTGTCATCGATTGTGAAATTGTAATACAACAGCTTGGTTTCTGGATTATCGTTTTCAATGTAATCAGTCTTAAGCCAATGTTGCGGGTTATCCGGATTTGTATCGCATATGATATGTGCTCCTTTAACCGAGCAACGGTTGATGATTTCTTGGAAGGCTTCCGGCGTTGATAGTGACGCCTCATTAACGTACGCACTGTAACTGGTCATACCACGAATTGCACTCATTCCTCGTGAATTACCGGTATAGGCGGGGACAATATCAACGTTGTACAAGTGATAGTGTCCGTGCCGGTCAGGTTTAAGTTCTAACCCCATCTGATTCTCAATTGAGGCGATCACATTATCGTGAATGGTGTTAGACGAGTAGCCAGCTAATATTACTTGCGGGTGCTTTTCACCACGTTCCTTTGCTAGCTTACTAACTCGCCGTAATTCCATTACAAATAGCCAATTATCCACGAACGTTTTTCCTGATCGTACAGCGCCCGATAGAATCATCATTCCAAAATCCTTTGTCAGATAATCATTGATGACTTCTAACTGTTTCGGGTTAAAGTAATCACTAAGTGCCATTAGCATTCCCTTTTGTGATCATATCAAGCACGGAATCAATAACTTGTTCTACGTCAGCACCGTTATCTTCAAGCAGTTTTGCCTTTGCTTCACTGATTCGAGCGTTAGCCTTTTTAATCCGCAATTCAGTTTCGGCGAATTCATCTGAGTTAGGATACCGTTTGATGATCTCTTTCCACGCCGCTAATCTGGTTGACTGCTTGCTTGGAACGGTTGTTACTTGTGGTTTGCCCGTTAATGGATTAACGGTTACAACTGGTTCTAGCGCCTCACCACGAGCAATTGCTGTGATCCCTTGTAAGGCTTCCGTAAGGTCGGCGATCTTATCTGATTCAATTTGCTTCAAACGCTTGTCAATGTAGGATTTAACCTTTGGATTTCTTAATAATTGACTCGCTGAAGACTCTGCCGAATTGCCGGTCGCTTTATAGCCCGCAAGTTGATATGCTTTGCTAGCATTTCCGCTTTCTATGTAATTATCCGCAAAGTTTTTCTGCTTAACTGTTAATTTCCTACTCACACGACCTCACCACCTTCTTTCAAGTTTAATTTTATGTATAAAAAAGCACCCGCTAATACGGATGCATATCAAAGTTAATCATCTGTTCGCTTTATTTTATGTAAAAAAACCGATACACTTAAGCTGTGAGCAAATAGTGTATCGGTATCGCCTGTGAGTCATCAGTCACAGGCGATTTTTATTATTCAAACCCCAGAACCGCTTTAATCATCATGTTAACTTCCGCTGGGACGCTAACATGTTCTAAAAGCTTATAGCTCCGATGGTGTACATCTAACGAACACAACTGATCACAAAGCAAGGTTCCTTTGGTTACCGTTCTTAAACTTCGATTATCCCAGTTGTATGACAACGGATAATCTCGGTAAGTACTAGTAAAGGGAATCGCCCAAACAAATGGCGAGTTTTGGTTCAACTCTGGCTGGCTAACTACTAGCCATGGACGTTTGCCTTTTTGTTCCCAATTGTGTTGAGGCTTCGGATCATTTGAAACGAGGATGATGTCCCCTTTTCCTAAATGACTCATTGAACCACTCCGATAAAAAATATTTTCGTGTTAAGGCGCTTTTTGACAGCTCGCACGAATCAATTGTTTCTAGTAGAGTTCTTCACCAATCGCGCCACCCTTATCAACTATTTCGTACGGATAAGGCTGGCTAGAATCGTAGCCTTCAAACAACTTCTGAATTGCAGTTTGTTTTTTTACTGGTTTCAAAATAATCTCTTCATCAGTTGCACTAAATTCAAACTTGTCATCTTGACTGAGTCCGAACTGGTTCAACAGCTTTTGTGGCAAGCGAACAGATAAGCTGTTGCCCCACTTACTAAGCGTTAGCATCCCCTGACTCATAGTAATCCCTCCTTCAGTGAAATAGGCCTTTCCACTAATAATAGTATATCGCAAGTATCGACAAGTATCAACTTAAAGAACTTAAAAACACCGACAAATGCCGGTGTGTAAAGGGGTTTCATTGCCGATCCCACACTAACCCTATTGTTAGGGCTAAATTAATCTGACGGGCTGGAATCGAACCAGCGCTCCCGATGTAAATTTTGAACGCACTCAGTATTGGAAACTGGGAGCTGACCACACGCCAGATAAGGATAGCGGATCGGTAATGGAGGTTTATCACCTCCATTTTCAAATGCTATCCATATGAGCTAAGAGGCGGAGTCGAACCGCCTTCATGCGCTGTAACCTGTTCAAAAATCAGTGCCCACCCGGTGGACGTTAGCTCTATCCGCAACCAGAGGAATCGAACCTCTCCGGTGCCACCAGGCGTTGCGGCGTACGTAATTAATTATTCTTTAAGGAGGTCACACATCACTGGGGAAGAAACGTGTAAGCTGGCGGCCAAGTCAGACATCTATCTTACTTGTCCACAATACATATTATTGCACACTCCGTTCCGGATAGTTTCCGCATTTTTTCCGGACTTTTTCCGGTTTTGAATCACTTCCACACTTGGATCGGTGGAATCAGATCTTCGCACCCTCTGATCGCCACAAACTTATCTAGAGCGGCGGCGAATCGGGTCCGCGCTGTGATGTCCGCCTCTTGATACTGGTCGTTACCACCGATTAAAACCATCTGCATGACGGTCTCACGTTTCGCGCCGTTTATGTAACGCTCGTTCAGAATCGTTTGCTGTGCTGGCAAGCACGACTTAATCGCATCAGTCACACAACTAATCGCCAACCGGCAATGTGCCTTAGCGATCATCGCTTCTTCAACCCGATTACCACTAGAGCCGTGAATCCCTGTGATGTCGCCAACCGGAGAACTCACCATTCCGAACACCGCTTCATCTTCTAGCAGCTTTGGATAGCCCCTGTACCGATATCGTCCTTTACCCCTTAAGAAGTCCGCTACGCTCTGAGCCGTTTGATCTGGATCTATAACCTCAAATAATCTCACTGTCGTCCTCCTCACATCACCATCGCCATACTGGAACCCCGATCAGTGCCCAGCAGATCAGATTGGCAATCACTGCTGCTATGAGCACCGCCAGGAGCCACTTAATTGCTTCCCCCATTTTCTAGCCTCTTCCTAGAATCCCTTGTAGAGCCCTCTGTGCTCGTTTGATCCAATCATTGTTAATTACCTTGCCACGTTCTTTAAGTGGTGTCAGCGCCAATTCTTGGGCTAACTTGACCGCTTCTTGCCAGTCCTCTAAATCTAGCATTGTGTCTCGGTAATCCCGTGGGTGGTAATTGAACGGTTCAGTCTTGCTAATCGTAACAACTGGCTCATCATCCCCAAATGTATCGAGGGATGGGGCTAGGATCGCTACCTCACTCGCTGAGTAGTACAAGTTAACCGTAAAATCCATCTGATTCGTTAACTCTTCGTAGGTCATTGTATCCTCCTAACTAACGCACTGTCCGTCCGCGTTTAATGTCTTCCTCGATTCGATCTAGTCGTTTTAGATAGATCTCCTTACGCCGTTTAAAATTATCATAGCTAAGTGCTAGATCTAGTCCTTGATCGTGAATCTCGCCGATTGCCTTTAGATACAGTAATCGCTCATATTCAGCAAAGTATGTTCGGGCCTTTGCCAAATCCTCACTCGGATCGATAGTCTTCTTACCAGCCCGTCGCTCGTATTTCACCATGTTTAAGTAACAGAACCCGATCGCTAGTACCGCCGGATAGCGCCCATGCTCAAATTCATAGAAAAGGTCATGTCCTCGCCGGTCAATGTAGTGGGCCGGTCGGATCATTTTCGCAGTTCTCGTCATAAGTACCTCCTGCCGCTTTCATTAACATGTACCTTATACGTTCCATCAGTTTGCTGCCTTCTCTGCAGCTTAACTAGGGATGCGCTGAGCTTAAGTGGAGTTTTCTCCGTCTGCTGGCTCTCAATGTACTTCTTGACGTACTTGACTAGCCCTGACTTATGCTGGCCATTGTCGTTAAAGCTCATTAATCCGTCCACTACTATCTGTTGGCCAAACTGCTTTGCTAATCCATCCAAACTCTCTTTAGTCCTTGTGGATAATTTACCCCACTGCTGTTCAGTTTCGCTCTCTTTTTCAGTTAATAGATTTAAATTAATATCATTCAGCCAATCATTAGTTAAGTTAGTATTAGTTAAGTTAGTAATTGGTAGTGTGCTAAAACGCGAATTCGCGTTTTCCGAATTCGCGAAACAGCAATTCGGTGACACCGTTTCGCCGTTTTGGCAATTCGGTTGAGGATGGTCAAATAAGGTGTACTCATAGCCCTTAAATTGACCATTGTCCCGACGCCGTTCCCGCTTGACATACCCCAGATCAATCAGCTCGTGCATTGCACTGTCGACGGATCGACGCCCGTTTTTAAAGTGCTTGGCAATCTCGGTTACGTAATAATCCCAGTCATCTGGTTGGCGCCACATATACGTATAGAGCCCCAAGCCGGCTAGGCTCATATTGGGGTCATCTACAACTCGGTTATCAACTTGGGTAAACCCTCTCGTCCTTACTTTTTTAACTTTAGCCATCATCTTCCCTCCTAAAATGGCAGATCATTCGCTGACATCCCTCCCTGAGCTGGTTGTCCGGCCTTCATCTTGTCGACCATCTGGCTATTAATTTGAGAGTCAGTAGGTGCTTCGTTAGCGTACATCTCACCATATGTTGATTGGCTTGGTTGGCTCTGAACGGGATTAAAACCTTGATTGGATTGGTAACCATTTGCTTGGTAGTTCTTCTGGTTGGCCTCCTGAATGATTGAGCGTGGTTCCAAGAGGGAAAAGTTACTTACTATTACGTCGGTTCGGTAAACCTCTTTCCCATCCTTGTCAGAGTAATGGCTGGTCTGTAGTTGCCCTTCCACTCCGATTAGGGAACCTTTGTGTGTGAAGTTGGCCAGATTCTCGGCCCCTTGCCGCCAAATCTGACAGGAAATAAAATCCGTTTCTCGTTCACCGGTTTGTTTATTTTTAAACTGCCGACTGACCGCTAGATTAAACCGGGCTACCGCCACTCCGCTTTGGGTATATCTAACTTCTAAGTCCTTCGTCAGTCGCCCAGTTAGAACTACTCGATTAATCATTTAAAACACCTCAATATCGCTTGCATGTGTAAAGTCCGACAGTTTCTTGTTAAGCCGGCAATACTCACAACGGCCACATGCTTTGGGCTCTACCTCCCCCATCATCACCTTACGGTAGCGATCTTGGTTAGCCAGGATCTTGTCCATTGCTTCCCGCATCAGTTGCCGATCTTCTTCACTTTCAAAATCAATTGCCATCTTATCTGGTATCGATTGTTTAGACGCTGCAAACATCAAGGGGGCTAAGTCCTTACCAAATGTCTGCTTGCTTAGTTCCCGGTAAACTGCCATTTGCATGTGGTATTGACGATCTTCGACGAATGGTACCCAGCGCCGTTCATCAGCATTCCAATGACGCTTATGAAGGTCGTCAACCGTCTTCAAGTCACAGAAAAAGCCGTTCTTAAGTGATAAGCTATCAAGCTTTCCCTTCCAGGCAACCCCTTCAATCTCACCTGCTACGATTACTTCCTTATCACCTGGCTTATAGAAGTAAGCAAACATATCATCTGCATTGAGGGATGTAATTATCTCTTCGGCTAGTTTGTAGCTTGCTTTGAGCTTACCTTTTGTTGCTCCACGTGATGATAGTAATTCTTTCTTGTTCTCCTCGATAAAGGCTTCGTGTGCCTCTTCACTCTCAAAATAAGAGTGAACATAGTTACCTAAAATTAACGGATCGGCGGTCGAAGTTGACTTCTTCTTAGTCGGTTCCCACTCACCTTTTAACCGGGCTAGTTCCTTCGCTTCACATTCCTCGAAGTTCTTGAACTGGGAGAAACTCATGTAATCCCAGTCAGTCTCAATGGAATAATAGTTTTCTGGTGTAAGCTTAAGCATTCTCTTCACCCCCTTCTACGAAATCGTAGATGGAAGTTTGACCATCTGGTAATTCTGCTTCATTTCCTCCAGTTTTACCTTCTAAATCTTTCCCAGGATCGTTTTTAATATCCGATTCGATAACTTCTTCATCTTCCACTTTGTTTTCCTCTACGGGCTTCTCAGGGGCTTGTGGAACGTCCTTCTTTTCCTTCTTCGGTTCCTTTTCTGCTGCTTGGGCTTTCTTAAATCCAGCTAAAAGTTTATTAGATGTTACTTCCTCTTTGGCAGTGTTGGTAACGTCTTTGGGCTCTTCGTACTCCGTCTCAGTAGCAGTGTTGATCGAGCCTGTCAACAGATCGGAATCATCGCTGGTGTTGATGAACATCTTAGCGGCCCGGTTTAAGACAGTACGCTTGGCCATCTCGTCGCTAAATTTATCTTGAACTTTATTTTGTCGATTCTGACTTTGGCTCCAAGAAGTATCAATCTGGGACTTTGTCATAACCGTATAATTGGTTCGGCCGTTAGCCAGTTTAATAAAGGCGAAAGCACCCTTAATTGGCTTATCTAAATTAGTAAAGCTGGGGTTAAACTTGGTGACAATGATGTGGCCAATCTCATCAGCCCCGATTTCAAATTCGTCACCTTGATGGATAACCTGAGCATCAATGTCTTCGATGCTGTCCAGACGCTTCAGCGCAGCAACCGTCCCAAAGTATGACCGTTGCATTTTCAACTCACTGCCATAAACGATAAAGTAACACTGGTTTTTCGCCGGTGATAGGCCTTGAATGGCCATGTCTAACAGAGCGTTAGCAATACTTGGTTGTGAGCAAACATTTAACGCTAGGCGACCTTGCCGATCCTTTACCGACTGCAATCGTAGATAAGCCGCCTTCAAGGCGTTCTGAGCGTTGTAATGTGCTGGAAGGGCTAACCCTTCATCCTTCAGAGTTTCCAGGCGCCCTGCGACTTGATCGGTTAATTCGCTAGCGTTTACTGGCGGTTGTAGTTGTTGATACATGGTTAAAACCTCCCTGTGACTTCGTGCTTCCAGTCCTTTGCGTACAGAACTAATTTCTCTGCTTGCTCAATAATGGCGTCATGCTCTGCGATTGCTTCACTGCGCGTCATCGGTTCGTGTAGAACAAGTCGATTGGCATCCGTAACTAGGTGATCACCTAATTTCAACAACCGGTTCGCCGCTTGGCCGACTTTGATTTCATCTGGTGTCATGCTATAATCTCCTTAAATGTATTATTTCTTTTTTGGCTTAACGGTAGTAACTGTTAGGTCTTTTTTATGCTATAAGCCTTTTTATTGTTCATGATATAATTACCTCAAATTATCTATTAAATTTTGTCAAAAGGAGTTTGTCATGTACTCATTAGTTGCCTTGATCTGCTCACTAGTTGTTAACCTCGTCCAAGCCTTTAGCTCATATCAAAGCCGTAAGCTGAACTATAAGCTCTCACTTGAAAGCATCAAGCGAGATAAAGAAAATGACGAGAAGAACCGTGAGCTCCAAAAAGATATACTGAAGTTGAACCATGAGTTCGATATCCAACTTAAAGAGCTATCTAACAAACACCACATACGAGTTACCAAATTGGACGACAGAGTATATATCCATCGTTCATTGATTAATCAAATGGAGGAAGTGTACTTCAAGTACATCGATTTACTGCTCTCTGAAATCAAGTCATCTAAGACCATGCCAGTAGAGTTCTCTACTGAATGCCAAGCGCTATCGAGTAAGGTGATGATCTATTGCCCAGAAGCAATTCAACATATCCAAAATATCTACTCTAATAACATCAGCGATGAACAAGCTGGTGAAGGATATGACCCCAAAGAAGGACTTCAAGAGCTTGTTATAAATGGTCTAATCCCGACTCTTTCCAATAGCATCATTTCAGTTGAGCGTAATAACGCCAGTAATCAATCCAACTAACATGTAGATGGCTACAATGATCAAGAAAACGATAGGCCGCTTGTTTGGGTCGTCCCCCCAAATTGAGAAAGGAATCGTTCCGGCCATTCCTACAAAAGCACCTATTGCCGCACAAGTAACGATGTGTAACATACCATAACCTCCTTTTTGCCTGCCTAGCGGTTACGCCCGCTGGGCTTTTTTACGTTCTGCGGGTAGCTGTACTTGACCGCCATTATCAGGAATGGTAAACAGGCAATCAACGCTAAGACTGGGTGGTCGATCACGTACAATGCAACCGACAGGAAGGCCAGCGTCATACCAGCCATAAATTCACTGTTACTCATCCTTATGTCCTCCTTCGTAGTCTTCACCACGTAGCCTCATCTCCAGCTCATGGCACCGTTCAGTCAGCAGCAGCTGATTCAATGCTAAAGCGACCAAAAGTACGACTAAAATAACAATAATTGGTCCCATTATTTCCTCCTAATACTCTTGATAGACCACCAAACGGGGGTCTTGCTTACTCTTATGCTTTTGCTTACCTAACCAGGTGATGAAACGCTGGTACTCTTGAATGTCCACTCGGCCATCTGGCAGAAATACCCGCCAGCCGTCAGGGTAGTTCCCTGCTTGCTTACGGCGCCGTTGGTACGTTGACTCTGACATTGGCTTACCGTTACTGTCGTGCCATTCAGCCATAAATTCGGTCTTATTAAGCTGGTATCGAAACCGATTCATAATCATTTCTCCTTCCGTTTAGGTTGTACAATTGACTCATCTCCTAGTGAAAGGAGGTGAAAACTATGTCAAAGCAAATTTGGGTCAGTCCTCGTTCAAATGGTTGGGCTGTTAAGAGCTCTGGGAGCTCTCGTGCTTCTAAGATCTATGGCACTAAGTCAGAAGCTATTAAAGCCGGTCGTCAACAAGCTATTAATAACCATGCTGAATTGGTTAGCCAGAAGCGTAATGGTCAAATTAACTTAAAGAACTCATATGGTAATGACCCAATGCCGCCTAAGGACAAGGATTAATTCTTGTAAACTGGCATGAATCGAACCCTGAGGCCTTCAATAGTTTCACAGTCGTCATCTGTGATTACTGCTAAGATCTTGGGGTTCTTTTCGTCTGTCTCAACGATAATCCGTGAGTAATCGGACATTGGCTTTTGGCACTTATTAGTTGCCTTTTCAAACTCTTTAACCGTTCTCATTACTCATCCCTCCTTTCTTCTCGGTTGTATACTTAAGTCATCCCCTGATGAAAGGAGGTGAGAGTATGAAGTTGAAACATGATTGTGTACGATACGTCTTGCTTACGTTAGAAGCGCAGGGATTAGGTATGTTGCATTCTGGAGTTGAACTTTCCCAACTACTTCCAGAAATGGTTAATAGCCGATATTCCGAAGACGATATAACATACACACTCTTACAACTACTTGATGGTAAATATATAAATGCGGACTATCAGAAATACGCTCTTGGTTTCTCGCTGATTGTTTTTGACATAACTTGGTCCGGACATGAACTTCTTGATTCAATTCGCGATGATGAAGTATGGAATCAAACCAAGAAAGTAACTAGCTCCATCAAGTCAGTTTCTATTGGGGTCCTTAAAAATGTAGCTACTGCTGTTCTTACTGGAATCATCAAACAAAAGACTGGATTGCCGCTTTAAGCTAATCTGATAGTCATTGCCATCAATGTTTACGAAAAGGTTTCTTACTGGATGGCCTAGTATCCGTCTGTACATTTCCCTTTCATAATCGGAAACGTTTGTAATCACGCTTGCTGTTCCTGTTGATAGTAGTTGTTTATGACCGTTTTCAATTGTGTAGTAAATGGTTTCCATATTTATGTTTTCCTCGCCTGACTGTAGCTTCAAAAGGATTAATTCTTGTAAACTGGCATGAATCGAACCCTGAGGCCTTCAATAGTTTCACAGTCGTCATCTGTGATTACTGCTAAGATCTTGGGGTTCTTCTCGGTTGTATACTTAAGTCATCCCCTGGTGAAGGGAGGTGAAACTTATGAGTTATGGTTTTGAAGATATGGTCAATAAGCTTAACCAAATGCAGAGGAATATAGAGTCATTAGGCGGCACTCACTCTATTCCATTTGACGAACTTTTTGATCAAAATTTTTTGCTTGATCATACGAGTGGCACTTTTTCCGCATTTGACGACTTCTTTAAAGCTGGTAAATTTGGCAAGCTTACTTTTAAAGAGGTCCCAGATGATGAGTGGGATAAGTGGGTAAAGAAATCAACCGATTTCAATTCCTGGAGTGAAATGCAGATGAGCGCTACTCAGGCATATGTTGCTAAGAAAATTGGCTTTTAATTAACTAGTTAAGATCATTCAGTTGTTCCATCAGCTGGATGGTCTTTTCGATTTCTTCGTTCAGTTTTTGAAAAGATAGAGTTACCTTTTTTACTTTCTTTAAGCCCTTAACCCTCACATCAATTAAGATTTCTTGATTTTTCATTTCTTCATTCATCCCTATACCTCCCTACAGTCCCAGATCGTCGTCTTCTTGTTCGATAAGTGGCAGAATGCCATTTGCCTTAAGCAACTCGTACAAGAATAAGCGTCCTTTTTGCGTCCAAGTCGTGTTGATCTTGGTGTGCACGCGTCCATCATGGCCTGTAATCGGAATAGTCCGACTAGCGATGTATCCCTTGCCTTGATACTTGGCATACAGGATCCATTGATTGTTGACCTTACGTTGTACGCCATGCTCCTTCAGTAATTTATTGAAGCTTACAGCACTCATGCCGTAATCCTGAGCTACCTGTGTGGTCGTGATGTCATCTTTACTGTCGATGATCACATCAACGTAATTAGCCTTCTTGTTGGCTACTTCCAGTTCGGCAGACAAGGCTTCGATTTCCCTATCTTTATCAATCAGACGTTGGCCGGCTTGCATCAGAAGCTTGCCTAACGCTTCCTTGCTGTGAGTAATCTCGTAAGCCGTTTTGTCTGTAATATATGCCCCGTGCTTGCGGATTGATGGAAGGACTTCTGAAGCAACCCAATCCGTGAACCGCTCTGCATTTTTGGCGTGTGATTTGAATGCCAGTTTGTACAGGCCAGCTTCGCTAATTACCGTTGCTTTCTGTTTTCCACCGGGGGTCGGTAAAACACCGACCCCTTTGAATTTCTCTGGAACATTATCACGAATGGCATCAGCAGTACGTTTGTATCCCAAAATTTCAGCCACGTCTTTTCCGACAAAGTATGGTTCACCGTCAATTAGTAAAGTCCGTACTTGCTGATTGTTAAAGTCAAATAATTGGATTTCGTTTTTCATTGTTCTTCCCCTTTTTCGTTAGCTAAATTAGCTAACTAACGTTTAAAAAAATATCCAGCGGTAGATTGAGAAGCTGGCTCGACCGAATTGCAACATCAGTTGATAGCTTTACTCGACCAGTCAGCATCGATGATAAGTAGTTCGGAGTAATCCCCACCTGCTTGGCGAACCATCCTCTCTTAATTCCACGCTCTTTTAAGATCTGAGACAATAGCTCACTTGCGTTTGGTTTCAAAACCGAGGTCATATTGCACCTCCTTTCAGTTAGCTGTTTCAGCTAGCTAGCTATGTAATTTAGTATACTCGCTGAAACAGCGAAGTCAACAAAATATTTAAATAATTTCGCTAAAGTTAATAAAAGTTAGCTAAATAGTTGTATTATTTAGCTAAAAAGGTGGTACTTATAATGTCATTATTCAGTGAACGACTAACTAATTTAAGAGAGGCTAACAGCTGGTCGAAAACGTATGTAGCAAAGCAAATTGGGTTATCATCAATGCAAACCTACGCTAATTGGGAATACGGCCGAACTGAGCCGGATTTCTCTAACGTTACTAAGCTCGCCGACCTCTTTGCCGTCACCACCGACTACCTACTAGGTCGACCCGAAAACGAAAAAACCGCAAATGATCAATCACTCACGGAAAACCAAAAATTGGTTGCGTATTCAATTGACCCAGATATCACCGACGAGGAACGCAAAGACATCATAGAACTCGTTAAAATCGCTATGAAGAATCGGCGGCGGATTTAGAGGGTGTCGTCCTATGACTGACTTGGAGAAGCTAGAGGATCAATATCCAGAACTTCGATTTTGGGCAATTGATATTCCTAATCCGCACTTTCATGGGCTAATCAAAGGTACGGACGTCTATATCAACGCCAACGACGATGACTTAACTCAACTTAAGACGGCGTTACATGAGGTCTTCCACCATGAAGTAGATTACGGCGACCTCTCGGACATCCGCCGTGTGGAAGTGATCAAAGAAGAAGGCCAGGCTATCCGGTTCGCCACCCGCCTGGTCAAGGACTACGCCCAAAACTGATAAAATATATGAAAAAAGGAGCGATTCAAAGTGGCTAGAACTGAACTGACCCCTCAAGATAAAGAATATAAAAAAATTATTTCTTCACGGCTAAATGATTTACTCTCTAAAAGTGGTCGAAAGCAAATTGACATAACTAGGACTGTCGGCATCCACGCAAGCACTCTTACTGGTTACTTCAAGGGCACTAGGCTTCCATCACCTCAAAACGTGGAAAAACTAGCTAAGTATTTCAATGTTGATAAATCTGATATTGACCCACGCTTCACCCCCACCGCCCCAGACGAAGACCGCAATACTGCTGACCTCGCTGATGATGACACCATCTTCACCTTCGAGGGTAAGCCCATTCCTGAGCAGGATCTGGAATACATGAAACGGTTGCTTAGAGGCGGGAGAAAATAAGGAGGATATACGCATGCATGACGACCTAAATTTGGGCATAGGGTATCAGATCTTCGAATCATTTCCCGAATCAACCCAAGAAGCCTTTTTAAACCCTTCGGCAAGAACAATTGGCCAAGCGCTAAATGGACTAGTTTTATTCTTCACTTCGCCTTTGCTTAAACTAGGTATTGTTAAAAAAGCAGAACTAGAAAAATTCAAACATGATATCCAGCAGGAAACCCAAAAAATTCCAGAACAAAACCGTGATAACTCTAAATTAGGCTTGGTGGTTAAAGCTATAGAAGAGGCTAAGTATCAGCTCAGTGAAGATAAAATCAGGGCTATGTATGCAAAGCTGATTGCGTCAACTGTAGACAACAGGAAAAACGGCCTTGTAACCCCTAGATTGGCTACTGCTATGTCGCAAATGGGGCCAAATGACGCTGTATTGTTAAAGTACATAAACGAGCAGGAAGGCCATGTTGTCCCATTTGGGTATTTCATCAAAAAAGATAATGTAGGAACTTCGACCATATCAAAAAAGAGTATCGATTTCCTTAAAGCCGGTACTCTCATAAACCAAGATATTTCATTAGATGTTCTTGATTCGCTAGGTATTATCGAAGTCAAACATGATACATGGCTAACTAACGAATTATTTAAGCCAAGTTACGACAGATTAGAAGAATCCATCAGAGTAGAAATTCACGACAAATTCAATGCGGAAGAAACTGAATTTACCAAAGGGTGCATCAAAGTTACTGATTTTGGTGAAGCTCTTCTCCGATGCATTTTTTTATGAGCAATTCCACTGCAGCTACTTGTGCTTCATCTAACACTACTTTTCCAAAAGTATCTGATTCATAAATCACTTTCCCATGTTCTAATTTTAGCATTCTATATCTCCTAAGAATCGAGGTGGCAAAATTGACCGAGATTAGCAGCTACCTAGAGAAGGTGGCTTTTAACCACAACATTAATGTTATCTGGACTGACAAACTGGCTCCTGAAACCCCGCCAGGCTGTTCGCTTCTTTATCGCAGTATTGTTATGAATCTTAACTGGCATCACCCCACTGAAATTTCGTTTCAGCTCGCCCACGAAATTTCGCACATCTTGAATGGCGATGAGACTGATATTTGTTTCTATCATGCTACTTTCACTGGCAAACAGTCCGTTGAGTACAAAGCAAACACCGGTGCCGTTAAGCTTCTAGTTCCATTTTATTGTCAGAATGTACCAAAAGAAAGTATTAACGTCTATGACTTTATGGAATCACACGAAATACCAAGCTATCTTGACAATGTAGTCAGAGAAGAAGTCCACAACTATTATGTTTCGGGTAAGCATTGATTACCTACGTTCAAACGTGATCGACGCTAAAAGCTGAAAAATAAAAATCCCTCTCGGGAGAAAGGACATAGTAAAATGCGAAGCTTATACAAACGGCTTAAAAGTAATACTAGATTTCAAGAAATATATTTATGGATTTTCTTTATGTTCGCTTTACTAACATTCTTTTTTGATGCAATCTCTCCAAATTGCTTAGCAACAAAATGCCTAAAAGACTTTATTATGCCTGTTCTTAGCCCATTTGTATTCTTTATTCTCGGAATGATAATTACTGAAAACGATGAAATACTAAAAAAATAAATAAACATTAATCGATACAATGGAAAGAATGTAGCAAACAGCTATCGGGCTACTCCTGGACTATTGCGCCACTTATGACATTCCGGTATCTAACGCCGTGTCGTTTTGCGAGCGCTTTGGCATTTCTGGCGAGCTTGATTACATCGCCTATCTCAAAATCAAGTATATCATATAAAAAAGCGTCGCAAAGGGCGCTGGGGAGGTTTATGTATGAAAAAAATGGGTTTAAATATCGCGGTTACGTATTCGATCTAAGGCATGGGATTGATTTAATTGATAACAAAAGACATCTAAAAGCATTGACAAATATTAAAATATATTAGAAAATAGTACCAATCAATTTAAATGGTCAGCTTAAGACCGACTAGGCGGGTACATATATTTGTACCTGCCTTTTTTATTTTTTGGAGGTAAAACATGAGTGAAAAGCCGTTCAAAACTATTGATAAGCAACTAAAGATTTTAAAAGATCGGGACTTAGTAATCTTGAATGAAAATGCTGCAAAAAAGACACTTCAAGATTATGGGTACTATGAAATAATCAATGGATATAAATATCCTTTTCTAAATGACTCAGCAGATGATGAGAAAGGATATAAGACGTTATCTACCTTTGAACATATTTTTGAGTTATACCAACTAGACTCTAATATCCGATCTTCAGTTATGAGCTCTATTGAAATTTTTGAAAATTCTTTCAAGCAGTCCCTGGCTTATAGTATTTCCGAATATATTTCAGATGAATTTACAACTTACTCTAAAAAAGAAAATTACTTACCCGGCCATATTAATTCAAAAGGTAAGTCTGATCGTGACTTTTTACTAAATAAGTTGAATACTATACAAGCATTAGATGTTGAACCATATAAGCACTATAGAACCAAATATAATAATGTCCCGCTATGGATTCTTGTTAAAGGTTTAAGTTTAGGGAGTGCCATGTATTTATTTAGCCTTCTAAAAGATACAAACATCAAAGAATCAGTAATTGGGAGAATGACGGGTTTTGACCCATCGATTATCTCAGGCTTAGATGAGAAATTCAAAATCAAACAAGTATTTAGTGACTCCCTTACACTAATTCTTGATTATCGTAATTTATCGGCTCATGGTGGCCGTGTATATAACCACCGTTCCGATAAACACCAAATTTCCGTCTACTCCCCTATCTTCTATCCTAGCTCAATTTCACGAACTAAGTTTAAAAATGGATATTCTCGTAGTAGCATCAATGCTCTATTGTTATGCCTATCAATCATGGGAAATAAAGATCCCTATCTACATCTCATCTCATGGTTAAAAGTGTGGGTAGGACAATATATTAAAAAATATCCCGATGATCTCTGCTATCTAAAAGAATCCATGGAAATCAATAACCTATAAATGACCCGGCACAGCGCCGAGCTTTATTTTTGTACATAAATCGAACGTACGTTTAATTAAGGGGAGAAATATCATGTATATCGTTGAGAAAGGTAACAAATACAAATACTGCGAGCGGTACCGAGACCCGCTGACCAACAAGCGTAAGATTATTTCGGTGACGCTCGAAAAGAAAACTAAGCAAGCTCAACACCAAGCTCAAGTACTCCTACAAGCTAAAATTGCTAGGATCATGAGTCAGGTTAAACACGTGGACACAATCCCAGGCATTACCCTGCAACGCTTGGTTGATGACTATCTAGCCAACTACCGGGTGCGGGTTCGTCCGGCAACCTACGCCAACGCCGAAATGATGAGTCGATCGCTAATCAAATCGCTTGATGGTGATGCACTGATTGAGAAAATCACGCCGTTGATCTTGACCAGAACCATCGAAGGGATGATATACGGGCCTCGTCACATCTCGAACTCATACGCCGCCAAGTTCAAAATCTATCTGCACCAGCTGTTTGCCTTTGCGGTTAAGGAATCCTACCTCGACCACAACCCGGCAGACAATCTGGAGGTCGCTTACCGACCGAGTGAAGGTGGTCATTCGACTCGCAACAAATTCCTGGAGAAAGACGAGCTTAACCGCCTGCTCAAATACGCTTACGACCACAACCACACTTACGCCGTCCTCTGCGAATGGCTCTATCAAACGGGGATGCGGTGTGGTGAGGCGCTGGCGTTGGGCGTATCTGACATCGAAGAAACGCCCGATGGCTGGGTCGCTCATGTCAACGGCACACTTGAGTATACCGGCTTGAAGGTTGACGCCTGGCACAAGACCGACCAAACAAAAACGCCCGCCGGGATGCGTGACGTAGCGCTATCCAAGCGAGCGGTTGAGCTTTACCGTGATCGATACGACTATGCTGGGGGGCAAGGGTATCTATTCACTACATCTCATCATACACCAATTCAGATTTCAGCGTTTAACACCTTTTTACGGACGGCTGCCAAGCGGCTAGGGATCAACAAACCCGTCAGCTCTCATATCTTCCGCCACACGCACATCTCAAAGCTCGCCGAGTTAGGTGTCCCCATGTATGTGATCCAACAGCGTGTTGGGCATTCAAACAGCCGAGTCACCCAAGAAATCTACACTCACGTGACCCATGAAGCCCTTGTGAAAAATCGGGCTCAACTCGAAGAATTGTAGCCAGTTGGCTACCTGGTGGCTACCCAGCGATCGAAGATGGCTAAAATTCACAAACTTAGGTGGCAAATTTTAAAATTAGAGCAAAAGAAAAACCCTTGCAGAACAAGGGTTTTAGCAGTCGTAAGACTACTTAACGTCGCGGCGACGTTCAGGAATACGGGCACTCTTACCAGTCCGTTCACGGA
>NZ_BCAH01000046.1 GCF_001293735.1 Limosilactobacillus gorillae
AGGACGTTGCCACGCAAACCTAAAAAGAAAGTTTTTCTTTCACAGTGTCTTTTGATATAATATTAAAGGGTACTGATATGCTGACTTAGCTCAGTTGGCAGAGCAACGCACTAGTAATGCGTAGGTCGAAGGTTCGAATCCTTTAGTCAGCACTATAAAGCTTTGCGAAGCGTAATAATCCTTGATATATCAGCATTTAGCTTGGATATATCAAGGATTATTTTTTGTTTACTTTAGAAATATTATGCACATGACTGTGCACAGAAAAACCGTGTGCAAGGGAAGTCATTGTAGAAGGGCTGTAGATACTGTTTTGATGGGCGTTGGGCCTTTTTTGTGCAAATTTCATAATTACTAACTTTAAGTTAATTTGATAAGTATATTTAATTGAGACGGATCGGTTCTGCTATGTCAAAGGTTATTTAGATGCATGCCAATATTCTGGGCTTGATCGTTATTCCAGTTAGCACTATATTGATGTTAACTTTATGCCTAAAAGGGGTGGTTTACATGGCTGGAAAGTACACAGCAGAAATTTTACCATTAAACGCTGAGAAGATTGGTACCGCAGCGCACGGGACTGCGACGTTTACGATTGATGATGTGCAAATGAAAATTCATATCGACATGTTCGATACACCGGCTAACGTCCAGCACTGGGAACATTTCCACGGGTTCCCGGATGGTAAGCCAGCGGAGATCGCTACAGCAGCACAAGATGCTAATGGTGATGGCTTCGTTGATTTACCAGAAACAGAATCGGTTTCCGGTACAACGATGGTGCCATTTAATGCTGATCCAGCTAAGATGCATGTGCCAAATGATGATTATCCGGTGGCCGATGCAGACGGCCACTATACTTATGATAAGTTAGTTGATTTGAAGGAGTTGCAGAGGGCATTTAAGGATGCTTTCGGTAGTGACGATTTACAGCTAGATAAACGAGTCATTTATATCCATGGTGTACCTAATACGTTAAAGTTACCGGCCACTGTACAAGGTACGGTAATGAATTATGATGCACATGTTACTTTACCGATTGCAGTGGGGAAAATTGTTAAAGCTTAAGCTAATTTATTGAGTAGACAGCCTAGAAGCAGTTTCGAAGTTCATTGATATGATGAACATCTCGGGGCTGCTCTTGTATTACCAGAACTTGTTTTAAATCATTTCACGCTAGTACCTTTTAAGGATCGGAATATAGGTGGTTTATCTTATTGAGCAAAATTCTTTCCTTTGATGATGAACTTTATTAAAATGATGGTGTAGTTTAGAATTACTATTGAGTGGAATGGAGGGACCTTTTTATGAAGTATGAAAAGACCAAGGTGGTTTTAAACCAACTAGTTGCTGATCTAAGTCAACTGGCAATGGTTGTTCATCAGACCCACTGGTACATGCGAGGGACTAATTTCTTGAAGTTGCACCCATTAATGGATGATTGGATGGACGACCTTAATGATCAACTGGATGAAATTTCAGAACGGTTAATCGCTCTTGATGGATCACCATACTCCACCCTAAGCGAAATGGTAGAACACACTAAGATTACTGACGAACCAGGTAACTGGGATAGGACTATTAAGGAGCGGTTGGAGATTCTCTCTAAGGATTACCGTTACCTAGCTGACCTTTATCAACAGGGAATTGAAGTTAGTGACGAAGAGAAGGACTTTTCAACTCAAGATATCTTCATTGGCTTTAAGACTGCCACGGAAAAGAGACTGTGGATGATTCAAGCTGAATTAGGGAAGGCTCCCGAACGTGACCTGTAAAATATGCATAATCTGGGGCTGTGACATAGGTTCCTAATAATAGTGGAGTTAGGTCAACTACGCACCGAATAAATTCGGTGGCTTGTAGCTCACAAGCCTAACGGCTTAGAAGTAATAACGCACTAACGTGCTTC
>NZ_BCAH01000047.1 GCF_001293735.1 Limosilactobacillus gorillae
TATTTCTTACAATCTGCCAAAAAAATAAGTATTTTCAAAGGAAAGAAGGTTAATCCCCCGTATGACGCTTTTTTTGATCACATGCTCAATGATTAACGATGTTTACGATAAATGAAAAGTGTGTATAATAAACTGTGTAAGCGGTAACTTAATTATCCTTTTTACTTTAAGGAGGGCACTATAATGAAAAAGTTAGACTTTGAAAGCCTTAAGCACAACCCTGAGTACAAGGTTCTTCAGGTCCTCGATACTGATGGTAAGGTTGTTGATAAGGACTTAATGCCAGATCTTACCGATAAAGAATTGGTAGAATTATTTAAGGCCATGATTTGGTCCCGACTTGTTGGTGACCAAACTGCTAAACTTAGCCGGCAGGGTCGATTAGGTTTCTTTGCCCCAACCGCGGGGGAAGAAGCTAGTCAGATGGCTTCCAATTTTGCAATGGATAAGGGTGACTTCCTCTTAGGGGCTTACCGTGACATCCCACAATTGGTTAAGCACGGTCTTTCATTAGCAAAAGGTTTCATGTGGTCCAAGGGTCACTACAACGCTAATGACTACCCAGAAGAATTAAACGCACTGCCACCACAAATTATCATTGGTGCTCAGTACGCACAAACTGCTGGGGTTGCCTTAGGAATTAAATTGAACGGCAAGAAGAACGTTGCCTATACCTACACGGGTGATGGTGGTACTTCGCAAGGGGACTTCTACGAAGGGATTAACTTCGCCGGGGCTTTCCACGCACCAGCCGTCTTCATCGTTCAAAACAATGGTTATGCAATTTCCGTCCCACGTAAGCTACAAACAGCAGCGCCAACCCTGGCTCAAAAGGGTGTTGCTGCTGGGATTCCTTCAATGGTTGTTGATGGGATGGATGCCCTTGCAGTTTACGCTGCTGCTAAGCAAGCACGTGAATACGCTACAGAAGGCAATGGCCCAGTTCTGATCGAAACCTTAACTTACCGGTACGGACCACACACCCTTTCTGGTGACGACCCAACTCGTTACCGGACAAAGGAAGAAGAGGATGAATGGCACGCAAAGGACCCATTGGTTCGGATGCGGAAGTTCCTGACCGACAAGGGCCTTTGGGACGATGCCAAGGAAGAAGCCTACAACGCAGAAGTTGCTAAGGAAATTGATGACGCAATTAAGGAAGTTGAAAGCCAACCAGAACAAAAGGCGTCCGACTTACTGAAGTTCGAGTTTGTTGAGACTCCTGCTGCTATTCAACGTCAAATTGACGCATACGAAGAAAAGGAGGCCAAATAATCATGGCTAAGATTACGATGGTTCAGGCGGTCACGAACGCCCTCGACGAAGAATTAGCTCGTGACGATAAAGTTCTTGTCTTTGGTGAAGACGTTGGTAATAACGGTGGTGTCTTCCGTGCAACGGATGGTCTCCAAAAGAAGTATGGCGACAAGCGGGTTTTCGATACTCCATTAGCTGAATCAGGAATCATTGCCTTAGCAAACGGGCTTGCAACCCAAGGCTGGCGTCCAGTGCCAGAAATTCAATTCTCAGGCTTCATCTTTGAATGCTTTGATGAAATTGCTGGTCAAATGGCTCGTCAACGGTTCCGTCACGCTGGTTCCCGGACTTGCCCAGTTACCATTCGGGCACCATTTGGTGGTGGGGTTCACGCCATCGAATTACACTCAGACAACGTTGAAGGATTACTGGCCCAAGTTCCTGGTCTACGGGTAGTTGTTCCATCTGATCCATACGACGCAAAGGGGCTACTGATCTCCTCCGTTCGTTCTGACGATCCTGTCTTCTTCCTTGAACACATGCGGATTTACCGTTCCTTCCGTCAAGAAGTTCCGGATGAAGCATACACGGTTCCTTTGGATAAGGCTGAGGTTAAGCGTGAAGGCTCTGACGTTACCATCATTACCTACGGGTACATGGTACGGGAAAGTCTCAACGCCGCTGAAGACCTTGCTAAAGAAGGCATTAATGCTGAAGTCGTAGATCTTCGGACAATTGCTCCACTTGACGAAGAGACAATCTTAAATGAAGTTAAGAAGACTGGTCGGGTGGTTCTCGTTCAAGAAGCACAACGCTTAACGGGTGTGATGGCTTCCGTTGCTTCCTTGATTGCCGAAGACGCAATTCTTTCCTTGGATGCACCAATTGCTCGTGTTTCTGCACCGGACACTCCATACCCATGCAGTGACGCCGAAGGTGCTTGGCTTCCAAACAAGGACGATATCATCGCCGCTGTTAAGAAGACCGTTAATTTCTAGTGAGGTGGATCTGAAATGAGTAAATACCAATTCAAGTTACCAGAACTTGGTGAAGGGATGGTTGAAGGGACCATTGGTGAATGGCACGTTAAAGAAGGTGACCACATTGCCAAGGATGCGGACTTAGTCAACATTGAAAATGATAAGTCCTCAGAAGATCTCCCATCACCAGTTGAAGGTACGATTACAAAGATTTTAGTTCAAGAAGACGAAACTGCTGAACTTGGTGACCCGCTGGTTGAAATCGAGGTTGCTGATGGTGAAGGGAATGTCGACGAAAGTGCTGAAGAAGCACCAGCTGCTGAGGAAACTCCAGCTGAAGCGCCAGCCACACCAGCTGCACCGGCCGCCAAAGGTGCTGTCTCAGCTCAAGCAGACCACTCCGTTCCTGTATTAGCAATGCCGGCTGTTCGGAAGTATGCTCGTGAAAAGGGTGTTGATTTACACCAAGTTACGGGTACTGGTCGTCACGGTCAGGTTTTAAAGGCTGACGTGGATGCCTTCAATGGTGCTCCGGTTGCCATTGAAGCACCAGCTGCTCAAGAGACGCCAGCACCAGCAGCTACCGTTCCAGCTCCGGCCCCAGTTGCTGCTGAAGGTTGGCCAGAACACGCTGAAAAGATGAGCCAAATCCGTAAAGCCACCGCCAAGGCAATGACAACCGCCAAGGACCAGATTCCGATGATCACGGTCTTTGATGAGGTAGTTGTTGATAAGCTTTGGGACCACCGTAAGAAATTTAAGCAGCTTGCGGCTGATCGCGGAACGCACCTGACCTTCATGGCTTACATGACCAAGGCTCTTGCAGTTATCATGCGTGAATTCCCTGTCTTCAACTCGAAGGTTGACATGGAAAATAAGCAGATTAATTACCGTGACTACATCAATGTTGGGATCGCAACGGATACCGATAGTGGTCTCTTCGTCCCAAATGTTAAGCACGCCGACCGTCTGAGCCTATTTGGTATTGCTGATGCCATTAGTGAAAATACCGCTAAGGCTAAGGACGGCAAGCTCAGCGCTGCTGACATGAGTAACACCGGGATGACAATTACCAACATTGGTTCCATTGGTGGGGGCCACTTTACACCAATCGTTAACTGGCCAGAAGTTGCTATTATCGGAATGGGTAAGATTTCTCAAGAAGCAATCGTTGTGGATGACCACATCGAACCAGCTAAGGTTCTGAAGCTTTCCCTGACTGTTGACCACCGGGTGATCGACGGAGCAACCGCTCAACGGGCAATGAACCGGATGAAGGAACTTCTTGGTGACCCAGAATTACTGTTAATGGAGGGATAATTAGTCATGGTTGTTGGTGATTACGCAATTGATTTAGATACGATTGTTATCGGTTCTGGCCCTGGTGGGTATGTGGCCGCTGTTCACGCTGCTGAACTTGGCCAAAAGGTAACTGTTATTGAAAAGGAAGAGACTTTAGGTGGGGTTTGCTTAAACGTTGGGTGCATTCCTTCCAAGGCCTTAATCCAAGTTTCCGAAAACTACCGGACGTCCCTTGAAAATGAAGATGAAGGGATCTCCGCTTCGAACATTAAGTTAGACTGGGAAAAGGTTCAGGGGTTCCGCAAGAGTGTCGTTGACCGAATGACCAATGGGGTTGCTTACCTCTTTAAGAAAAATAAGATTGACGTAGTTCGTGGGTCTGCTTTCTTAAAGACTGACCATAGCTTGCGAGTGATTGACGGCGACAACGCCCAAACGTACACCTTTAAGCATCTGATCATCGCAACGGGTTCCCACCCAATTGAAATCCCAGGTTTCAAATTTGGTGGTCGGGTAATTGACTCAACCGGGGTGCTTGAATTAACTGATTTACCAAAGGAACTTGTTATCATTGGTGGGGGATACATTGGTAGTGAACTTGCCGGGGCATACGCTCGCTTTGGTACTCACGTTACGATTCTTGAAGGAACCGATTCAATCTTAAACGCCTATGAGAAGGATTTAGTTAAGATTACCGAAAAGAAGTTCAAATCCCTCGGCGTTACAGTCATTACTAAGGCTATGGCTAAAGAGGCCAAGGACAATGGGGATTCCGTCGAAGTTTCTTACGAGCAAGATGGCAAAGTTAACACTATCACAGCCGATTACGTAGCTGTTGCCGTTGGACGGAAGCCAAACACCCAAGAAATTGGCCTTGAACAAGTGGGGGTTGAAACCACTGAGCGCGGTCTAATCAAAGTTGATGCACAAGGACGGACAAACAAGGAAGACATCTTTGCGATCGGTGACATCGTTGCTGGAGCAGCTTTGGCGCATAAGGCATCCTACGAAGGAAAGGTTGCTGCCGAAGCCATTGCCGGGCAATCATCCGTCGTTGACTATCGTGCAATGCCGGCTGTCTGTTACGTTGATCCTGAAATTGCTACGACGGGGTTAACTGCTGCCCAAGCCAAGGAACAGGGGCTGGATGTTCAAACTGCTAAGTTCCCATTCTCTGCTAACGGGCGCGCCGTTTCTAAGAAGGCAACGGATGGCTTTGTCCGGCTTGTTTTCTTAAAGGATAGTGGTGTCTTGGTTGGGGCTCAAATCATTGGGGACAGTGCTTCTGATATGATTAGTGAGTTAACATTAGCCATTGAATCAGGAAGTACAGTGGAAGATATTGCCTTGACGATTCACCCACACCCATCCCTTTCTGAAGGAGTTATGGACGCGGCTGATGTTGCTTTGGGCTTCCCAACCAACATCTAATAATTGATATGTGAGGAAGTAGGATACGATGCAATACCTAGCGATGAAATCAAACGACATTCGTCGAAATTTAGCAACGGAACAGTACCTGATGAACAGTGATCAAATCACCCCCCCTTTTATGCTCTTCTACATTGAAGACTCTTGTATTATTGTTGGACGAAACCAAAATACCTTGGAAGAGATCAACCAAGAGTATTGTGAGAAACATGGGGTGACCATCACCCGTCGCCTGTCGGGTGGGGGAGCGATGTACCAAGACATGGGAAACATGTGCTTTTCTTTCATTGTTCCGGCTAATGAGATTCGTTTCGGCGACTTTAAGCAACTGGTAAAGCCCGTTGTGGATGCACTCCACGACATGGGCGCTACTGGTGCGATGGCGACCGGCCGTAACGACATTGTTATTGATGGTAAGAAATTTTCTGGAAACGCCATGTACACACGGGGAGGCAAAACCTTCTGTCATGGAACGTTGATGTATAATGTCAACACGGATGTGGTTGCTGATGCGTTGTCCGTTCCAAAGGACAAGATTGAATCAAAGGGGATTAAGTCGGTTCGCTCACGGGTGACTAATATCATGCCTTACCTAAAGCCAGAATTCCAAAACTTAACCACTCAGCAATTTCGCGATGAGCTAATTAAGCGGATTTGGAAGGTTAATAAGATTGAGGATGCCCAGATTAACGAATATAAGCTGACGTCAGAAGATAATCAAGCAATTGATGAAATTGAGGGACGTCTGTATAAGAATTGGGATTGGGTCTACGGAAAGTCCCCAGACTTCACAATTCAAAAGCGCCGGCACTTTGACTCCGGAACAATTGATGCGCGCTTCCTTGTTGAAGAGGGGAAGATCGTTAACCTAAAGATTTATGGTGACTTCTTTGGAACCGGTGACGTTCATGAAGTTGAAGAGGCGCTCCAAGGGGTAGCTTATACCCCGGCAACCATTAAAGGGGTGCTCCAAAAACTTGACTTAAATAGGTATTTTACCGGTGAAGATCCTAACCAAGTGATTGAACTACTTTCCAAGCAAGAATAAAATAAAGGGGGCCACCGAGATGGTCCCCTTTATTTATATTAGGAGGAACAGTTATGGAATGGCAAAGTGCGTACTACCAAGCACCTCACGACTTCCGTGCCAGCCCCTTTACCTACCCCCAGTTGAGCCAGGTGATTAAAATAACCCCTTTTATTGCCGGTTCACGGGTTCGATTATGCTTAACCAATCGCTTTGGTGTCCAACGGTTAACCTTTGAGCGAATTGCGATTTCAGATACTCCTACCTTTACGGAGTCAATTGAACTAGGGGCGCTCACCGTTCAACCAGGGCAAGAGGCTCAAACTAATGAAGCATCCCTGACGATTGTGGCGGGTCAGCCCGTTTATGTGCTGATGGTTGCTCAACAAGAGCAAACCTACTGTGATTACGCGTGTACCTACGAGGCAAGTTGGGTTAGTGCCGGAATTACGCGCCGAGCTGACAAGGTTCCACGCTTAAACGATCGTTGGCAAATTCGTAAGTCTTGGTTCTCGTTTGCTGGACTGGAGGTGTTAAGTGATCGAGCAGTTACAACGGTTAATTTGACGGGGGATTCGCTAGTTGAAACCGGGATGCTAGCGGCGGGGATGTTCGAGTTGAGTCAACGCGATTGCCCAGGGCAGATTACTTGGCGGATGACTGGAATCTCAGGAAACCGTCTTGTACTAGATGAGCCCCAAAACAAGCTTCCAGAAAGGACCTTTGGCCCGGCGTTGCTGAATCGATTGGCGGACGTGACTACCGAACCAGCATCGTTGACAGTGGCATTGATTGGGGGAAACGATCTTCTCTTACCCCTTGCCAATCCAGGTGGTGGACAGCCCGTTCCGGAGGTGGCAACCTTAATAAAGGCCTATCAAAGGCTAGCGGACTACTTTGCCAGAGAACGACAAATACTTTTGTTGCCAACCCTAGCTCCGTTACGCCTACCAGGTGATCCGGCAGCCTTTAAGCCTGGTGAAAAAGAGGTTAACCAAAAGCGCCTCATCCTTAATCAATGGTTGAGGGGGCAAGCGTGGATCATTGATACCGCTGATGCGATGACGGCTCCTGAGGTAGCCGTTTTAAACCCGGCCGATGACTTTGGTGACCATCTACACCTAAGTCCGGTGGGGGGGCGACACCTGGCTCGGCTGTTATGGCCACGAATTAAAGATGAACTAGGACTGAATTAATTAGGAAGTGAAGAATGGATATTCGTGTTTTAAAATATTTTATGAAGGTTGCTGAAACAAATAATATTACCCGGGCGGCGGAGCAACTTCACGTCACCCAGCCAACTTTGTCACGTCAGATTATGGATTTAGAAAAGGAACTAGGGGTGCAGCTTTTTGACCGGCAGCACCGTCAAATGAGCCTTAATCAGGCTGGGTTGCTCTTTCACCAGAAGGTAACCACCCTTTTGGCCTTGCTAGAACAGGCTGAAAATGAGCTTCATCAGCAAGAAAATGACCTGACGGGCATCATTAGCCTCGGAATTGTGGAAACCGGGGTGGGAAAGTACATGATGGACATGGTGGCTAAATTTAGGGAGGAGCATCCAGGGGTTCAATTTGCCCTGTTTGACGGTGATGGTGATAGTCTGTGTGAACGCCTTGATCAGGGACTAGCGGATATCGCTGTCCTGGTGGAGCCGGTAGAAGCGGCTAAGTATAATTACATTCGCCTGCCGGTTAAGGAGGAGTGGGGAATCATCATGCAAAAGGATGATCCGCTAGCTCAGCGAGACGTTTTGACCCGCGAGGATCTGTATAAGTTGCCTTTAATTATGGGGCGACGCGGGATCATGCGTGATTCAGTTAGTGATGTTTTGAAACTGGATCAAACTAAGCTACACATTCCGATCACTGTTAACCTTCCACTGGTTTCGCGTGATCTAATTGTCAATCATCATTATTATCACCTTGGGATTCGGGGGGTTTATGAAATGTACAAGGATCCAGAACTGGTCTTTGTTCCCTTTTCCCCTCGTAAGACAAGTGGACACATTCTAGCCTGGCGTAAAAATATCATTTTATCGCCAGCAGTTGAGAAGTTCCTTCAACAGCTTGGAATGTAAGAATTATAAATCTTAAAAAGCCTTCTCAGTTTACACGAGAAGGCTTTTTAAGATGGTCAAATAAGATTAGTGTTGTAACTTGCGAATCCCCGGTAGGGTTTGAGAAACGATGAAGCTAAGGATGTATAACCCCGCCAGGCAAGCCATTGTAACGGTTAGACTGTAGTGGTCCATTAAGATCCCAATCACGACTGAAGAGAAGCCCCCGATTGCCCGGCCGACGTTCATGATTATTGAGTTAGCCGTTGAACGAATTACCGTTGGGTAGAGACGAGAGATGGTAGCACCGTATCCTCCGAACATTCCATTGGAGAAGAAGCCAATCAGTGCTCCGGCTAAGATAAGGGCGGCTGCAGATTTGATAATGAGGATAATGAACATAACGCAGGCGCTCCCAATCAGGAAAATTCCAAAGGCGACCCGAGGTCCCATCCGGTCAAAGACATTACCGAAGACAACCATCCCCAGACTCATTCCCAAAATCGTTGCGATCATCCAGAGTGACGAACTAGAAACCGATAACCCTTGTTGCTTTTGAACGATTGAAGGAAGCCAGTTCATTAGGCCAAAGTAGCCGGCGATTTGTACAATCGTCATCACCATTAGGCCAAGAGTTTGAATGGTGAGGGCCGGGGTTGCAAAGAGGCGGGAGAGGGCGATTTTTTCATGGTTTGCCCGGGTCCTCTTTTGAGCGGTTAAGAAGCTGGTTGATTCTTGGACATGGCGTCGGATAAAGTAAGTTAGGACAACTGGCAGGATTCCCAGCAAGAAGAGGGCATTCCATCCAAAGCGTGGGATAATCAAGGCAGCCATCAAAGCGGCAAAAATGGCTCCTGTTTGTCCTCCGATTGCGGCTACAGATGACATTCGACCAATTTGATTTTCAGAAAAGTTTTCCGCAATTAAGGCGATCCCGACACCGTACTCACCGCCGGCTCCGATTCCGGCTAAGAAACGCAAAAGGTAAATCATCGGTAGGGAGTGGGCGAAAAACATGGCAGCCGTTGCAAAGGCAAAAATAAAGATCGTGTAAGAGAACGTCTTAACACGACCAATGCGATCACCGACAAGGCCGAAAACTGCACCACCTGCCAACATTCCAAGGTTGGTGATTGAACCGATCCATCCAGCAGCTGCGCTAGAAATGTGGAGAGTTGTGATAATCGGAGCGAGGGCAAAGGAAAGCATCATGATATCCATATTTTCAAGCGAAAAGCCCGCAGCTGTAGAAGCTAGCACCCACTTTTCGTTCGTGGTCATTTCACTTTGCCGGGTTATCCTTGTTTGTTCCATATTCAATTCCTCCAAAATGGGCGCTCACGGGCGTCCTTTATTTCGTATTGACAACATTATGCCACCAGCCAAGTGATTAAACAAGTTAAATTTAGAAAGAAAACGAAGTAAAGGAGGATCTGCTTTATAATTATTCGTCTTTTGGTTAATGGAAGTTAAAAAAAGTAAAAAGCCACCGCACTTCAGTGTGATGGCTTCTTCGCTTAGTATGGTTTTAATTGATAGTAGAATGGTTTTTTATTTAGCACCGTTGCTGGTTGGAACTGGGACCTTTCTCTGGTGCGGTGACTTAGCAGCTTTTGCCTTGGTTTTGATTTTGGTAACCCGGAACTCATTGACGTAGGCATTCTCCAGGTCAAGAGGGGTGAAGGAGAAATTCTCCACCCGAATTGGCTGGCCAACCTTTAGATCATATTGCTGTTCCAAGAAGAATCCTGTCAAAGTGGAGACTTGGGTTTGCTCAAATTGAGGAATGGTAACCTTAAAGTAGCGCATAAAATCATCAAGGGGCATTTTACCGGAAACCTTAAAGGTTGGGTTCCCCTGGGAATCTGGCTGAGTCTTTTCGATCATATCAGCCTGAACGTGATCGATTTCTTCGCCAATGGTCCCAAAGAGCTCTTCATAAATATCCTTATCGGTGACGATTCCGGAGGTTCCACCGTATTCGTCTTGAACAATAACCATCGGAACCTGCTTTTTAATCATCATCTGTAAGACATCGATAATCGGCTGGTTCTCATACGCGATCGGCATCCGCCGGACAATTGCCCGAATTGATTCTTCGGGATTGATCTGGTTTTGCCGCATGATATCGTAAGAGAAAATGTAACCCAGGATATGGTCCTTATCATGGTTGGCAACGACCGGGAAGCGAGTGTACTTCTTTTCGAAATAGAGGTGGGCGGCATCATCGATCGTTTCCGTTACGTCAATGACTGCTAATTGAGTTCGGTCGACCATGATGTCACCGGCCACCTTATCGTTCATCTTGAAGGCCCGTTCCATAAACATAACGTCGGCACGGTCTAGTTCCCCAGCCTTTTCAGACTCTTGGGAGAGGGAGACAATTTCGTTTTGAGTGTAGATGTCTTCATCGGGGTGGATGGAAAAGCCGAGTAGGCGAGTAATGGCCGCCGCTGAACGGTCAAAAATCCACACCAGTGGGAAGAAGATCACGTGGAAGAACATAATCGGGTGTACAATCGCCAGGAGAATGTTGACAGGTTTGTCGATGGCGATATTTTTTGGCACCAGATCGGTGAAAACAGCGTGCAGAAAAGTGAAGACCAAGATCCCAATCACTGAAGACAGATCGTGGGCCACAGCGTCTGGTAACAAGTGCCACTTAATGATTAAAGCGGTGATGTAACCTTCCCCGACCCACCCTAAGATCAGTGACGTTAAGGTGATCCCAACTTGGGCCGTCGAAAGATATTCCGTTAAGTGGTCAAGCATGTGTAAGGCGCTGGTGACCTTACGGGTTTGCTTCATTGTCCTCAGTTCGGTTGGTCGAACCTTAATTAAGGAATACTCGAGAAGGGTGAACAACGCTGCAAGTGCAAGAATGGCAACGATGATCACCAATATCGCGGGACTGGTACTTTCTGTTTCCATGAATAAAAAAATCATCCTTTCGGGTTTGTAAAGTCTAAGTACTATTATAGCAATTTACGACCTAAAAGAAAAAAGTTTCTCCCGAAGAAGAGAAACTTCCTTGACTATGCGGCGCCCTTTCCTGGTCGTTTGGCAAAGAAGAGAACTAGTAGGAGGTTAACCAGCAAGGTTAAACCTGTGACCGCAAAAATGGCTGGGTATGAGTATAGACCAGAAATCATGGATCCCATCATCGAACCCAAGACGGACCCCGCCGCCTGAAAACTCTGGTTGTATGAAAAGACGCGTCCAAATGCTTCTTGGGGAACGTCTAAGGTTAGAATTGTCTGTGCAGCTGGAAGTAAGGCGGCGTTGGCGAGACCTAATAGGAAGCGCCAAAAGGCAAGATGCCACGGCGACTTAGTGAAGATCATGGGGATGAATAAGATCGTGGCGACTAACAGTCCAGTTATTAAAACTTTAACGGGGCCAATTTTATCCATGGTATGCCCCACCTTAGAGGCAGCGACTAAATTACCGAGTCCAGGGGTAGCCGCCACAACTCCGGCTACAAAGGCAATGTTACCATGGTTATGCATTAATTCTTTAACGTACAGGGACACGATTGGGTCGATTGACATAACCGATGATTGAACGATCATCGTGGTAATGAACATGACAACAATCAGTTTAACGTTTGGGATCTGGTGCATTAGCTCGCTCATTGGCTTTAGCGCTTGTTTGGTAATTGGAGTGAAGTGTTCTTTGGTGATGAACCAAGTTGCAAAAAAGACCGCTAACATTAAGAACCCAGTGATGAAGAAGGGGATCCGGTAGCCAAACCAACCAGATAGGACCCCACCAAGAAGGGGACCAACCAGGTTACCGGTAACCCCAGCTGTCATCATTGCTGTCATCACCCATCCTGACTTGGAGTGAGGGGTCTCACCGGCCATGAGGGCGGTGGCATTGTTAATGTAGCCCGAAAAAGCACCCTGTAGGAAGCGTAGGATAATGATCATCCAAACGTTGGTTGAAAGGCCGGTTAAAAAGATTGTAACTGCCATTACTCCTGAAGCCCGCATGCACATTAACTTACGTCCCTTACGGTCGGCTAAGGATCCCCAGTAGGGGGAAACAATTGCCTGGGAAATAAAGGTCATTGCAAAAGCAAGTCCGGAATACAGGTTTAATTGAAAACGGGAGAAATTACCCAATTCGTTAATGAACAGGGAAATGAAGGGCATCGTCATTGAGTACCCCATTCCGGTAATGAAGCAACCGATCCAGAGGGTATAAAAGGTTTTGTGCCAGCCAGTTGGAAAATGTTCGTTAGCAAGGTTAGCATCCATGATACTTATTATTCATCTCCTTAAAGAAAAGAAAAACGGAGGCGTGGCATTGGCAGGCCAGGTAGCTCCAAAAGACAGGTAGCGTTAAAACGACGAGAAGGACGGTTACTGGTAGTGTTTCGATCCAGCCCCAACCATAAGGTATTCAGAGAAGAGCTTAAAGGCTGTCGTACTTACTGAATACCAATAAGAGACCGTGATAAAGTTATCACAGCGGGGGAATATGACGGCGAAATTATGGATTAGTGTCACATCCTCAAATGCTTCTTTATTCTAACACTTTTCTTAAGTAAGCCAACGGTGAATGTGGTATTCTATCCAAGAGAGTAAACAGGAAGGGTTGAGAATGTATGGTCGAAAAAATTGCCGTTTTCTCAGATGTTCACGGGACGGCGACCGGATTAAAAGCTGTCTATGAAGATGCTAAGCGGTTAGGAGCGACTGACTACTGGTTTGTTGGGGACCTACTGATGCCGGGACCAGGAGTCAATGAGGTATGGGAGCTGTTTTGTCAAATGAACCCCTCGTTAATTGTGCGGGGGAACTGGGATGACCTAGTCATTAACGGAATTGCGGGTAGAATCAAGCCCACTAAGCCTTCCCGTCTCTACTTTGGTCGCCTGGCTCAATATGTTGCCAGCCGGGTTAAGCCGGGGGTGGTTGAGGAAATGGCAAAGTGGCCCCTGCAACAAACCCGACAAGTCGGTAAATATACATTTACCGTTTGCCACAACCTGCCCAATTTAAACATGGGGCAGGCCCTTTTTCCAACAAAACCGGCCGAAAATTTTGATCAATTATTTTCTGGGCAGAGTGAGGCTAAGGTGGCACAAGTTGCCATTTATGCTCATGTTCACCACGAACTGATGCGTTATGCTACTGATGAACGCCTGGTCTTAAACCCTGGCTCGGTAGGCGAACCCTTTAACCGGCAGTGGTCCCTTCAAGAAGACACTCGAGCTCAGTACCTTCTTTTGGAACTGGATGATCAGGGAATTGCCGGCTTAAACTATCGTCACGTTGCCTACGACCATGGACGGGACTGGCAGATGGCACTTGATCATGACCTACCCTATCAAGAGCTTTTCTTGCGGCAGTTAAAAACTGGCCGGGTGGACACGCATAATCAAGAACTGGTGGCGGCGGTGAGTGAAAAGCATCACTACTTAAGTGAGTATGAAGATTTTATCCATAATTGGCGAGAATATCCTCATTCCTATAAGTGAGGGAGAAACTACCCTATGGTGTACCTAATTTTCATTGATATATTATGGGCTGGATACCCGTCACTTTAGTGATGGGAGGAAAGCCCCACTCAAGCACCTACGGTGGTTCTTTTTTTGACCTTTTCTCTTTCTTTTTGC
>NZ_BCAH01000048.1 GCF_001293735.1 Limosilactobacillus gorillae
CACCGTATCATATCGTGCCTTAACGGTTCGATAGGTTGACTGTACCATTTGGGAGTTGAGCTTTGGTGACTCATTCCGCAGATACCGGTACATGTCTTTCTGGAAGACCTTTTGATTGGCATTAAAATGTCCATCAAAATACCATTGGCTGACAATATTGCACAGACGTTGGTATTCCTTAGTCACCGCCTTAAATAGCGCTATTTGTTCCTGCGTTGGATATAGTCGAATCTTAGCAGTCAGCGTTTGTTGCATTGCATCCCCCTCCTTTCCTTTAATCATATCTATATTATACTGATTAAAATAGTTAAACTAAAAAAGAACGCCAACGGGCGTTCGTGAAGAGCCTTATATCCCCATGACTAAAGTCACGGGTATTACGGCTTAGGCATAATAAAAAAGGCTTTCCAACCCCGAGGGTTCGGAAAGCCTTTCAATTATAAAGATTGTTAGTATTTTATTAATCGATTTCGATGTGCTTGCCATCATCTGGCTTCATAGTCAGCTTTGGTAGGGTAAGGAGTAAGACCCCGTCGGTATACTTAGCGTTAACCTTTTCCAGATCTACGTCTGGCAGGCGGTACTGACGGCTCATTTGCCCGTAACGACGCTCGGAATGCAGGATATTACCTTCCTTGTCCGATTGGTCGTCAAAGGTGTCCCGATGACCCGTGATCGTCAAAAGATCGTTATTGTAGGAAATATGAATGTCCTTCTTGTCAAAACCAGGCATATCAACCTTAACCCGATATTCCTTGGCAGTTTCAGCAATATCAGTCTTCATGTAGTTACTATTAACAAACGGAAGGTTGGTGTTGTTAAAGAAGCTATTACCAAACCAATCCTGCATCATGTCACCAAAGAGGCCGTTATTATTACGTTGTAGTTCATTAGCCATGATAAGACTTCCTTTCAAGAATCTTTTTATATTACCTTCAACACCTTTATCATATCGTATTTAAAAGATTGCACAAGTCTTTTTAACAGTCATCGCTTACTACTATGCAAAGCCTACTTTAAAAGTTCACTAATCACCCGCCAAATGTTATTTTCTCCCCTTTGTGACCACATTGGAAAATTATTTATTTTTTGATAATATGATCGAAAAATCATTTTCTAAAACTAATGTGGTCACGGACCATCTTCATATTTTGACGTTCCTCTGTTCGCCGAGCCCGACGGTTAACGTAGGTCTCCATTAGAAAAACCTGTTCACTATCTTCACCTACCAGACGATAATCACTGAAGTCAGCTGCCTCGTCGATCGCCACGTAGGTCATAAAGCAGGTAAAGCCCAGCGACCGCTTGCCGGTCGCCATTTCTTCATCAATCACCTTGGCAAAGACCTCAATTGACCGCTTCCCAATTCCGGTAACGTAGGCCTGCAGTTCAGCTGCATCCCCCAGGACAAAGGGCTTGGCAAACTGGACGTGATCCATGCTGGCGGTTACCACGGTTCCTTTGGCGAGACGAACTGCTGCCAGGGAGGCCTCGGCATCAACCATTGCCAATAGTTTTCCCCCAAACATTGTTTCATGTTCATTTAAATCCGCACTCATCACCCGGTGAGTGGTCACCACCCGGGTTTGGTTACAGGTAATTTCTTTCACTACGTTAACACCCCTTTCACCTCCTTATTGTAACCGAAAATTAGCTACTGATGAATCAAAAAAAGGATGTGACAATCTTGTCACACCCTTTTTTATCGATATTAGATATTAGATTTTAGTACCAACCATGACTTTGCCAGAAGGCTTGGGCTGCCGTCCAAGAGCCGTAACGATTAGCAACGTATTGATCAGCAACCCTATCCTGGTTGGCTGCCGAGTAGTCACCATTTAGATAGGAACTATTAAGTTGGTATTTCCCGTAGTATTGTCCGTTTTGAGCAGTATAAGAACCACTAGATTCGCGGGCAGCAATCCATGCTTTAGCTTCTTCATCTGAAGAACTCAGGTTGGAAGAGTAGTTACTTGAAGTCGACGCGGCCGTTGAAGTGGCCGCTGGGGTCGTGGCTTGGCTAGTAGCTTGTTGACTAGTAGCAGCCTGACTAGCGGCAGCGGCTTGATTAGCGGCGGCTTGGCTAGCTGCAGCAGCACTTTGGGCAGCAGCTAAACTATCTGCAGCCGCCTGGCTTGCGGCTGCGGCACTATCGTCAGTCTGAGCCTGACTTTGGGAGCCAGCATTAGCAGATGGCAACGTTGCGACTTCATTAGCCGTGGCAGAAGTAACTTCACCATCATCTTTGACTACTAACTTTTGACCAACGTAAATCAGGTTCTTGTTAGCGATATTATTTTCAGATGCGAGCGTATTAACGAAGGCATAATTGTGACCGAACTGGCAGGAAATCCCGGAAAGCGTGTCCCCACTCTTAACGGTGTAAATGGAATCTGCGTTCGCGGACACCGTCGTTGCAACGGTCCCCAACGCAACGGCGCCGGCAATGGTTGCGGTAAGTTTCATAGCTTTCTTATTGAGCTTCATTAAAAAGAATCCTTTCTTTTCGTATCAGTACATGTTCGTCGTTTCTATGTTGAATACTATACTCACTTTTAATTACCGTGAAATAACAGCAATTTTTCAATCCAAATTGCTTTGTAACTTTTTGTAACACAGTTAGTTAAAAATAGAGCGCCCTTTCACCCTTCAACCGCATGGGGGACATAGGAAAGAGTTCCATTTTGAAACCGCCACCGAATTAAGGGGAGGAGTGTAATATTTTCCCCCAAAAATCTACCAACTTTTTTTGATTTTCTTATTTGAAGCATTTAAAATCCGTTTTTCACCCTTTTTTGTTACATGACCGTAATTTGCAATAAATGCCCCCGAAAGGTCGCTAGTCCTTTCGGGGGCATTTATCTTCTATATTATATGGGCTAAATTATATGGGCTAAGTTAGACGCCATCGTTCTAAGTAACCGTCGGTTTGACCAGATGCCAACCGTAAAGACACGGCTAGCTCGGGAAAACAACCCCAGCGACTAGCATCATCAGCCAGTTCAAGCGGGGCGCTCCCTTTCAATTAACTAGACTAACTTATTATGACGCGAAGGCATCAAGAGGTTTAAGATGATCGCCGTGATAGCGGCTACCGCAATTGGTGATCCCAACAGGTATTGGATCATTTGCGGTGCGGCGTTGGTGACCTTGCTTGGTAAGAGGACTAACGCCAAGGTCAAGACAATTGGCAACCCAATGATGTACAGGTCGGATTCACCAGTCTTTTGCTGGCGAATAACGTTCAGCCCGTTAAGCATGATCGTTACGGTGATGATCGCAAAGACTCCACCGATTACTGGGGCTGGAATCGCCGCTAAAAAGGCAGACAGTTTAGCGAAGAAGCCCAAGACGATGAACCAGCTCCCAGCAGCAATGAAGACACGCTTAGAGGCCACCCCTGTAATTGAGATTACCCCAGCATTAGTTGAGTAACCGGTCACCGGTGTCGTCCCGGCTAAAGCAGCGACCAGGCAGGAAAGCCCCTCGCCAATGATCCCACGGTTCCACTGACGACTCGTAATCTCGTGATTGGTGACGGCCCCCATGGCAAACCAAGTTCCCGTCGTTTCCGTCGTTAAGATCGCGTAGATAATGATGAAGGTCAAAATGGAAGTTAGGTTAAATGAGACTCCCCAGTGAAGCATCGTCCGCTGTGGGAAGGAGAACCAGGCCGAATCGGCAACTGACTTCCAATCAAAACGCCCCATCGAAGCCGATGTCAGTGTCCCAACCAGAAGGGCGATTACGATCGACCCGGTCTTAAATAGTTTTTGTACCCGCGGAAAGCGAATTGAAATTGCCACGCAAATCAAGAGGGTCAGTGCCGTGATCGAAGCCAACTCAATGTTTTGGTAAATATCACCGCTTGCCTCAAAGATATTATCGTTTAAAGCCGAGGGAATCAAGGACAGTCCCACACAGGTGATAATCGTCCCACCCACCACGGCGGGAACCAAGGCATTAATGATCTTTTGGAAGGCTCCCGACAAGCCAAGCAAGATCAAAACGATTGCTCCGACCACAAGGGCTCCCAGGAGGGTCGCCATCCCGTTACCCTTTAATCCCCCGGAGGCCATCACAACCCCGGCAGCAGCTCCCAATGGTACAAAAGACGGCCCCTGGGAAACAGGCATCTTCATGAAAATGCAGGTCTGTAAGATCGTCCCAATCCCAGCGGCCAGGAAGGTTGATTGTAAAAGGCCAGTTGAATCGGCAGCTCCCATTGCCATCATCCCAGCCAGAATAATTGGCGGCACATACACGTCCATGGCCAAAACGTGTTGTAGCCCTAGTAGAGTCGCTTCCCCAGCCGGTACCGGATCATCCGGACCAACAATAAGTGAACTCTTAACTTGATTTTCCATTTTCTCTCTCTTTCCGTAGCCATTACGCCACTCTTTATTTAGATAATGTTAAGATTCTAGCACCTCTAAAGACAAATGTAAATACGATTGTTCGTTTAAAAAAGCATTTACCCCATTGTTCGGAGGTAAATGCTTTTACGTAGTTCGTGTTTTACTGTTGAAAATGCTGACTAACCATAGCTACCATCTCCCGGGGCGCTTGTACCGCCAGGTGGGCAATCAGGTCGGCTGCCCGTTCAAATCCGCTCTGCTCAAACTGTACCGTGGCTCCGTTTCCTTCGGTCTTGAAGCTGGGACACAGCTCGACATGTTGTTCCTCATCCAGAAGGTAGCTCGCCGAGAACTGTCCCTTAGCCCCAGCTCCATCCAACCAGTCGTTAAAAACAAGCCGTTGGGCCGGGTATCTCCCTGAAGCGGTGGTAACCCTAAGTTCACTATCTTGGGCCTGGTAGGCAGCTACCACCTGACGGCTAACCCGGGCAGAAAAATCGTTAATCTGACAAAAGTTAACCTGGGCTCCCTCACCGAGAAGTAGCTCGGTAGCGTGAACGGCCGGCTTAGTGGTCGCCATTGTTTGGTCATCGATGATCGTGACCGTCACATTAGCCCCCACCAAAATTAGATCGTGATTGTTAGGGTGGTGACGATGCCCAGACAAAATAATGGGAGCCGTAACTTGCTCGCCGTCAGGGACGTAAATAAAGTTACCACCGTTGAGTAGGGCCAAATGGGCGGCGTTTTCTTGACTGGTTTGCCAACCGAGCGCCTTTTCCATCAAGTTTTCCTGCAGTAAGCCGTTGTATTGGGGGGCTGGCTTGAGGAGTGGTTGACGGACCACCGCCCCGCTTGTTCTGACATTTGCTACCGGGTCAACGGTTAAATCGGGGTCGGTCTGCCAGTCCGCCAGGAGAGCTGGATCACCCGCCGGCATCTCCGCTAACAGCCGCAGGGCTAATTGACGTTTTTGCGCTAGCCAAGTAGGCGTAGCGGCGCTGGCACTTTCAATCAAACCTAATAGTTCTTCGTTCATCCGTTCCCCCTAGTGAACTAGCTTATCCCAGATCACGACGTCGCCCTTTTCAAGCGACTTTTGGACGTCAATGATCCGCTGGTTAGAACTTCCCCGAAACTGCAGGGTCAGGTCCTTTTTGGCTAACAAAAATCGACCATCAACTAGGATATCTAATAAGGACAGCATCTCTAGCTTATCTTCCGAATCCTTTAACAGTTCTTCCCAGGTGTAGCCGGTCCACGACCAGATGTCTTTTTGATGACCGAACTCCTTACGAACCCGCTTGATCAATTGTAAGCAAACCTGGGTGTTTAAGAAGGGTTCCCCACCCAATAGGGTTAACCCCTGGACGTAATCGTGGCTAAGGTCTTCAATAATCTGATCTTCCAACTCCTTGGTGTAGGGAGTACCATAGTGGAAGTTTTGGGCCGCCTTGTTATAACAACCAGGACAGTTAAAGAGGCATCCCGATACGTACAGGCTGCAGCGGACACCTTCGCCATCAACAAAGTTAAAGGGTTTGTAGTCGGCGATGTATTGGAGGGAATGGTCCTTAGCGAGCCATTCTTTGGGCATCGGATTGTTTGGCTTTTTCAAACTCTGCGGCATGTTTAATCATTCCTCCTGTCATATGCTTGGCCCGGTGGATAATTTCTTCGTGGCGGCCGTGGACCATTGGCCGTTGCTGAGGATTCCCAAGGTATCCACAGGTCCGTTTAACCACATCACAAGTGGCCGGATCGTGGTTGCCACAGCTTGGGCACTTAAAGCCCTGGGCCGTCGCCTCAAATTCACCCTTAAAACCACATTCAAAACACTGATCAATGGACGTGTTGGTTCCCAGGTAGCCAACGTGATCGTAGGCCCAGTCCCAAACCGCCTCTAAGGCCTTAGGGTTTTGGCGCAGGTTCGGGTATTCGCAATAGTGAATAAAGCCCCCGCCGGCGTACTTAGGAAAGTCCTCTTCAAAGGCTAGCTTTTCAAACGGTGTTGGGTGCTTGCGGACGTCGTAGTGGAAAGAGTTAGTATAGTATTCCTTATCGGTTACGTCGTCCACCTTGCCAAAGCGCTTCAGATCATCCTGACAGAAGGTGTCGGTCAGCGATTCAGCTGGCGTTGAGTAAAGACTAAAGTGGTAGCCCTCCTCTTCTTCCCACTCGGCACACAGGTCGTGCATTCGCTTGGCAATTCCTAAGACAAAGTCATGGGCATCTTGATTGTCTTCCCACTTAGGACCAAAGAAGGTCGCTCCAACTTCGTAGAGGCCAATGTAGCCCAATGACACTGTCGCCCGGCTGTTTTTAAAGACCTCATCAACGGAATCGGTCCGCTTGAGGCGCTTTCCAAAGGCCCCGTACATGTACAAAAGGGGAGCATTTTCCGGCTTAGCTTCCTTGGTCCGCTTAATCCGGTAGTCTAGGGCCTGCTTAGCCAGACGCATCTTTTCATCAAAGATCTGCCAAAAGAGGTCCTGGTTCCCCCGGGCTTCCAGCGCAATTCGTGGCAAGTTGACCGTTACAACCCCGAGGTTCATCCGCCCAGAGTTAATCTCCTTGCCGTTCTCATCTTCCCAGCCCTGCAAGAAGGACCGGCAGCCCATCGGGGTCTTAAAGGACCCCGTTAGTTCCTTGATCTTATCGTACATCAACAGGTCCGGGTACATCCGCTTGGTCGAACACTCCAGGGCCAGCTGCTTAATGTCGTAGTTCGGGTCGGTTGGGTTCAGGTTTAGCCCCCGTTTAACCGTGAAGGTCAGCTTCGGGAAGATTGCCGTCCGGTGCTCCTTGCCTAGCCCCTTGATCCGGATCTTTAAGATTGCCTTTTGAATCTCGCGGGCGATCCAGGAGGTCCCCAGGCCAAAGTTGATCGTGGTGAACGGCGTCTGCCCTTGGGAAGAATAGAGGGTGTTAATTTCGTATTCTAGGGCCTGCATAGCGTCGTAGATATCTTTTTTGGTCTTGGCCTTGGCGTAGTCCTCCCGCTTGTCTTCAGCCACCCACTCTTCGGCATCCCTTAAGTGCTTTTGGTAGTTCTTCATTGCGTAAGGTTCCAGCAACTGGTCAATCCGGTTAGCCGAACAACCCCCGTATTGCAAAGAAGCAACGTTGGCGATGATCTGTGACATCTGAGCCGTAGCAGTTTGAATTGACTTAGGCGATGAAACCCAGGCGTTACCGATCTTGAAGCCATGGGCCAGCATTTCATCAAAGTCAATTAAACAACAGTTGGTCTCTGGCGTCACCGGAGAGTAGTCCAGGTCGTGCCAGTGGATATCACCACGTAGGTGAGCCTTCGCCACCACTTCAGGCATCATCTTAAGCCCCAGCGCCCGTGAAACCACACCGGCTTCCAAGTCCCGCTGGGTGTTAAAAATCTTACTATCCTTGTTGGCGTTTTCGTGAACCACCCGGGAGTTTTCGTCAAAGAGCTGGTTGAGCTTTTGCTGGGGGTCCGTTGCCCGAACAAAGGCGGCATCATCCTCACCCCGTTTTTCGGTGAAGGCCGTTGCCAGGTCAGTCCGGTTAGCTCGGTTGAGGGCAGCACAAACGGCGGAAGCTAACTGAGCAGTAGTGACTGTCTTCTGGTCTTTAAAGGCGTTTACTAAGAACCAGCAGACTTCCTTGGTTAGTTGGTCATCGGCGCCCAGCGCACGCATAACCATGCCGATCTTGTAGCCATAAAAGGGGGTCGTCGTGTTTCCCCGCTTAATTACCCGTAGGCCCTGTAATGGCGCCAGGGCTTGGTTGGTGATGGTTTCTTGCATCTCAATCATTCCTTTCAAGTACGGTCCTTATCATACGGGTTTCCTCGCTCAGATACAACATCTAGTTTTTGATTAATCACTAATTACAAGATATTGTGGTTGAAGTCGCTTAATCGGCCACTTGCTCCTTTTTCCTATTTCACTTAGCGGACCTAGGTGGTTAAAAATCCCTCCCTAACGCCCCTCCTCCCTTTTTTGGTGGATTAGTTAAACCCTAAAATAGAAGGGCGTTGCCGTTTTAATTAATCGATTGATAATCAGCAAAAGAACACGTAACTTTATTTAAGAGGATGAATCAACCTTCATTTGACTAAATAAAAAAGAGCCGTGATGTTTTTTCATCACAGCTCCCATATTTACTACCTACTTAGCCAAGCTCGTACTTGGCGCCCATCCGGCGTTCCAACCAGCCCAGCAGTTGAGCCATTGCCTGCGTCAGAATGAAGTAGATCACGGCGGCAACCAGTAGCGGCGGGATGAAGTTGTACAAGGTTCCACCGACCCCGAGGGCCTCAGCGGTGATTTCTTGAACCCCAATATAGAATAGAACGGATGATTCCTTGATTAAGGTAATAAATTCGTTTCCCATTGCCGGTAAGACATTCCGCAGGGCCTGCGGCAACACGATTGAAAACATGGTTTCCTTTTGGCTCAGTCCCAAGGAAAGCCCCGCTTCAGTTTGGCCGGAAGGGATTGAGATAATCCCGGACCGGAAGATTTCGGCGGTGTAGGCCCCGGAGTTCAGGCCTAGGGCAATTGCCCCGGGGATGATCCGGTCAAGCCCGGACCCTAATACCTGGGTCTGAGGCAACGGCAGGGAACGTGCCAGGAGGTAGTAGACCAGCATTACTTGAATCATTGACGGCGTCCCCCGCACAATGGCGATGTAGGCGCGGGCGATCCACGAAAGCGGCTTAATTTTTGACATCCGCATCAGAACCATTAAGAGGCCGATTAAGAACCCAATGATGACCCCGATGATGGATATGATCATCGTCTGGGCGGTTCCCTCTAAAAAGAGCGGCCAGTATTGTCCTAGAAAATCAAACATGTCCCTTCCTCCTATTAACTATCACTACTTATTGGTATTTTGATTCTGAATTTCTTGTGCCCGCTTGAAAAGCTTGTCCAGTTCACCAGACTTTTGTAGCTTGGTGATTTCTTTATTGATAGCCGCCTTTAGCTTCGGTTCGTTCTTTGGAATGGCGATCGAAATTTCCTTCATGGAAGCCGGTGCCGTAATCTTAACCTTAGCAATTGCATAAGTGTCTGGATATTGGTCAACATATTGTTCAGCCACCTTCTTAGCTAAGACCACCCCATCAAGCTTACCTGACTTCAGGTCGGTTGCTAGTCCTGTGACTAAGCTTTCAGAAACCAGCTTCGCTTTGGTTTGAGTCTTGGCAATCGTTTCCTGGGTTGAAGACTGTTGAACCCCGAAGGAGGCATTCTTAGTATCGGCGACTGTGTTGTACTTGTCAGCGTCGGCTTTCTTAACTAAGAGTGCTTCTTGTTCTGTGTAGTACGGCTTAGAGAAATCCACCGCCTTCTTACGCTGCGGGGTGACGTTCATCCCAGCCAGGGCAATATCAATTTTGTGGTTTTGTAATTCGCTGATGATGGAGGAAAATTCCATGTTTTGTACCTTGAGCTTAACACCCAGGCTGTCAGCGATTTTTTGGGCCACCATGATATCGTAACCGACATATTCCTTCTTACCGTTCTTCATGATCGTAAATTCAAACGGAGCGTAGTCGGCGGTGGTCCCCATCGTTAAGACCCCTTTATCCTTGATCTGCTGTAAACTGTTATCACTCTTCTTTCCACACCCGGCGAGCCCAATCACCACCAGGAATGCTAACGAAAGAACCGCAATCCACTTTTTATTAACCTTCATTTGACCAATCCTCTTTCCTTATTTGAATAATATCTGCATATCTCTTGAATATGTTTTATATATTAACGCTCCCTTACGTGAGAGGCAAGTCTTTTTTAATAAAAATGCGTATTTAACGAGAAAGATACGTTAAATACGCATATTTTATCCTGATATATACAATCAATAGTAATTGATCACTCGTACCAATCCTATTGGAGCTACTTTCATTCACCCATTTCCGTTCCAATGATTATTCATTGCTCCACTGATGGTAATTGTTTTTACGTCATTAACATAGCTTGGGCCTTCACCCATAGAAACTTCAGTAACCAATGGATAGAGGCCCTTTTGATTTATTATGTTCTTAATCAAACTATCCGACCCCATTATTCGCTAGCCGAAATTTTTTACAAAAAAAAAGACGCCCCAATGGACGCCTAGAATTGAATATTAAACGAGATGCTTAAAGGCAACAAGCCTCGAAATGCCTCCGGTGGGGGTCGAACCCACACTCCCAAACGGGAACTGGATTTTGAGTCCAGCGCGTCTGCCAATTCCGCCACAGAGGCAAGATAACAAAGGTGGTAACCGGATTTGAACCGGTGATGAAGGTTTTGCAGACCTCTGCCTTACCACTTGGCTATACCACCATCAAGCATCTACTATTCAATTCATACAATTAGACGGGATAACTCCCGTCTAATTAGAAGGGCGGTATATGGGATTCGAACCCATGCATGTCGGACCCACAAACCGATGTGTTAACCAAACTTCACCAATACCGCCAAAATATTCAGTTGAGCAGGGATAGTAGGAATCGAACCCACAATGACGGTTTTGGAGACCGTAGTTATACCGTTTAACTATATCCCTATAATAAAGTGGAGGAGAGTGGATTCGAACCACCGAACCAAGAGGAACGGTTTTACAGACCGTCGCGTTTAACCAGACTTCGCTACTCCTCCATCAATGGCGCAGGACGGAATCGAACCGCCGACACATGGAGCTTCAATCCATTGCTCTACCAACTGAGCTACTGAGCCATCCTGGTGTAGACTTGCAACCAACGGGCTGCGATGGAGGATACAGGGCTCGAACCTGTGACCCTCTGCTTGTAAGGCAGACGCTCTCCCAACTGAGCTAATCCTCCAAAAAGTGACCCGTACGGGATTCGAACCCATGATACCACCGTGAAAGGGTGGTGTCTTAACCACTTGACCAACGGGTCATAACGGAGAGTAAGGGATTCGAACCCTTGATACAGGCTTTAACCCGTATACAGCATTTCCAATGCTGCTCCTTCGGCCAGCTCGGACAACTCTCCAATTTGCGTGGCAACGTCCTA
>NZ_BCAH01000049.1 GCF_001293735.1 Limosilactobacillus gorillae
GTTCTAAGGATTTAACTAAAACCGCTTCATCTAGTGATGACTGTAACTTTAATTTGCACTTGATAGTAACAGCTTGCTGCATTAGGTTCACCTCACTTTCTTCATACATCTATTATATCATATTTAGATGTGCAAAAAGAAAGGGAAAAGGTCAAAAAAAGAAGCACCGTAGGTGCTTGAGTGGGGGCTTTCCTCCCATCACTAAAGTGACGGGTATCCAGCCCATAATATATCAATGAATCAAGTAACCCAGTAACAAGGCCCCCGCTAAATTGATTAAGAGTGTCGCTACCGGCCAGTTGATACCCCGCTTCTTCCAAAAGCTAGTAATTTGCCAGCGGAGCCAGGCGCCCAGCCCGGCTCCAATTCCAATTAACATCATGCCCGCTCGCCCACTTTCTTCGCTAGCCAAAGACCCAGGCCAGCCATTAATAGCCCGCCCAAGGCGGTGGCTGTAAGGTACAAGATCCCGATCAGCGGGGATGCTTGCATGAGTTTTACCGTGGTAGTGCTCATCGTTGAAAAGGTGGTGAAGGCACCGATTAGTCCGGTCCCCAACCCCAGGTTAAACCAAGTTGGGCACCCCCCTCGTTTGATTCCCCAGTAAGTCCAAAAACTCAGTACAAACGTCCCTGCCAAGTTGACGGCCAGGGTTGCCAGGGGGGCCAGTAAGCAAAAGGCCCAATGCCGCCCGCATACTTCCCCCGATAAAACCGCCCACCAGAACGGCGCTCCCGTTTTTCATTCATTCACCCTCCGTTAATCTAATCAGATTCTAACGATAAGTAGGAATAATTTGATTGTCAAGCACTTAAAAGCACAAGTATAATTATATTTGGAAAAAATAGAAAAGAGGGAATGGATCAATGAAAATGCGCAGAATTGACCATGTGGTATTGCCGGTAGCAAACCTCGATGCCGCCCGCCGTTTTTACCATGAGGTGTTTGATATGCCCGTGCTCGATCAACAAACAACGGATGACGTCGTCACGTTACGGTGCGGCCACCAGCTGATCCGCTTGGAAAAGGTTGATCGAAAAGGGGCCTTGGTTGCTTCAAAGCTGATCCCCGGTACCGCTGACCTGTGCCTGGTCGCTGGGGATGATATGGATGCCATTGTTCACCACCTGCGGTCCTACTTCGTTGATGTCGTGGCCGGCCCGCTCGAAAAGAACGGGTCTGAGGGGAAAATGACCTCCGTTTACTTACGTGATCCCGATCAAAACCTAATCGAAATCGCCGTCTACGAAAATAAATAAATTTAGCTCTATTCAAGCGGGGAGGACCTCGCTATAATGGATTTCGTGACTTTTTGAGAAACGAGGTGTTACTAATGGTAGTAACCATGAAACAAACTGCCCGCGCAACTGAGGCTACTTACATCCGCAAGGCAACGCTGGAAGATTTAGATCGGATCTGGGAGATCGTTGAAGATGCCCGCGCCCTTCTAAAGGCCGATGGTAGCGAACAGTGGCAAAACGGCTACCCAACCCGCTTAACCTTTCAACAAGACATCGAGTTTGGGAACTGTTACTTGCTAATCGCGGGTGACCGGATTGCCGGCACCGTTACCCTGATGCCTCAGGGAGATACCCACTATAACTACATTGTCGATGGTCAATGGGCCATGCCTGGCCACCCCTTTGCCACCATTCACCGGGTGGCGATCGACTCCGCTTACCGGGGGCGTCACTTTGCCAACTACATCATGGCGGCCATGATCTCCGTGGCCTACGCCCAAGGGATCCGGAACTTCCGGATCGCCACCCATGACAAGAACGACCGGGTTCACAACCTGGTCCAAAACTTCGGCTTCGTTAAGCGGGGCAAGGTTTACACTGGCCCAACGCCAGATGACCTGCGCAACGTTTACGAACTAAACCTTAAGTAACAAATGAAACCGGCCGTGCACTTTACCGTGCGCGGCCGGTTTTGTTTACCCAAAGATTAAGGGCGCTACCAGGATATGTCAGTTATAATAGAAGCAGTAATAATCCTTTGAAAAGGAGGGCTTTCAATGGCGACCCAACCTGTTTCAGTACCCAAGCGTCTGCGCCAAATCATCAACGTAATCGGTAAAAATCACTTCCTAGCTAACTTCTACCACCAAACAAATCCGGAGGTGGTGGTGGCAGCCCTGCAAGAACTCGGCCCCACCTTCATTAAACTGGGTCAGTTGCTTTCCACCCGTCCCGACCTGGTTTCCCCAACCTACATTACCGCTTTGCAGGCTCTGCAAGATCAGGTTCAAGAAGACGACTTCGCTACCGTTAAGCAGACAATCGAAGACTCTACTGGCCAGACAATTGAGGAGTTGTTTGCCGACTTTGAGGAGGTCCCCTTTGCCTCGGCCTCCATCGGCCAATGCCACAAGGCCCACCTTACCGACGGAACTCCGGTCGTGGTCAAGGTGCAACACCCCGACGTCCGTCAGTTAGTTGAGGTTGACTTAGCCCTCTTCAACCGGGCAGTCCGCCTCCTCAAGTACGTTCCAAGTGAAGAGAGCGTTGTCGACTTGCCCCAGGTTGTTGACCAACTCACTCAGTCGTTGCGCTCCGAAATCGACTTGACGATTGAGGCCAAGGCAACCCAGCGCTTTTACGACCTCAATAACGGGCGGAGAATTTTCTTGGTGCCTAGAGTTTACCCCCAGCTTTCCTCAAATCGAATCCTGGTTACCCAGCTAATGCCAGGTGATTCAATTAAGGGCCTGTTGGCTGACCCGCCCACCGTTCCCCTGCCGGCAGGTCTCCCATTGAACGAAGTCCGTAAGGGCGTTGCCCGTTCACTCGTTAAAAATTTCATTCAAGAGGTCTTTTCCGACCACTTCTTTCACGCCGATCCCCACCCGGGTAACCTTTTCTTCTTACCAGTAGCCCCGGGGGACAGCCAGACCCAAACCCGCTTTGAAAGGCAGTTTGGTGATCTAAGTCTCAAGGTTGAAAATCAAACACCCCTACCGCCCTACCGGCTGGTCTACTTAGATTTCGGGATGATGGGAACCCTGCCGGCCAGCCTAGCCCAGGGGATCGCCCAGGTGATTGTGGCCATCACCAGCAAGGACAACTACCAGATCAGCCAGGCCATTCTGGGGATTTGCAACCAGACTGGGCCGGTCGACGAACAAGCATTTAATCACGAACTGGCCAACTTCCTGCGCCCCTACCTGACCACCGGCCTTAAAGACTACGACTTTTCCAAGATGATCTTTGAAGTCACTAACCTGTGTAAGAGAAATCACCTTCAGGTCAAGCCGGAAGTTACGATGCTGCTACGGGCCTTCGGGACCCTGGAAGGGACGGTCGCCAAGCTAGACCCAACCATTTCGTTAATGGACATTGCCCGTCCCTTTGCTAAGCAGTACTTCATGGACCACTTCAACGCCAAGCGCTTCACCGAGGGCCAAGCCTTGAAGCTCCTGCGGGCCATTGGGGCCACCACCAGCATCCCAATTAAAACGGCAACCTTCTTGGATCAACTGACCAACGGCGAGCAACGCCTTAACCTTCACTACCAGGGCCAAGACAAGCTCATGGGCCGGCTGGAGGGGATGCTCAACCGACTCTTAACCGTAATCGTCCTGGCCGCCGTGATTCTGGCCTCCTCGATCCTCGTCGTCGGCGGCACCAACCACCCCGGCATCTACCGGCTCGGGGTCAGCGGTTATTTGATTGCCATCTTGATTCTGATCTGCCTGGTGATCGCCAATACCTGGCGGCGTTTTCATCGGTAGCACGTGACTCGGTCATGAATGGCTGAGTAGTTGATTTAGTATTGCGTAAATTCATGGTTGAGGTGCATCAAGAGCCCATCTAGAGCACCATACAGATTAGCTTGGTTACCAAAGTGGGCCGCCACGATCTCCGGCTTCGTCACACCGGCCATCAGGCGGGGATCCTGGTTTAAGAGGGATTCAAACTGGTCATTAACTTCAGTAATCAAAACGGGCTGGCCGCTGATTCCGCCTCCCAGCAAGATTCGGTCGAGATCCAAGACCGCCTGCAGATTGATCATGGTTAGGGCAACCCGCCTGCAAAAGGACGTAAAGATTGGCTGGGCCCGTTCGTCACCCTCATTAATTAACTCAAAGGCTGCCCAGCCATCATTAGGATCCTTGAGATTACAAGCTTTCGCAATCCTTCTAAGCATGTCAACAGCCGAAGTGGTGGCGCCAACTGTCGACTCACGGGATGGTTGATCAAAATCGGTTCCCATTGCGCTCAGCTGGCCGGCTTTAAAGTTACGCCCGGTCTTCAGGCGCCCATCGATTACGATCCCCCCGCCAATCGAGGTTCCTAAAGTAACCACGGCCCCATTTTTTACGCCCTTAAGCTGTCCCTGCCACAGTTCAGCAAGGGTTGCGCAATTAGCATCATTACCAATGAAAACCGGACAACCACTGACTTGACGGATGTGGCTGGCTAGGTCAACCGTCCCCATGAAGCTGAGGACCCCAGTAAAAGTAACGGTCGACTCCATGGGGTTAACAATTCCGGGAACGCTGACACCGATTCCCACCACCGACTTCTCTTGCTTACCGACTAACCGGTCAAGCACTTTGATAAAGTCTGCTCGGTTGTCGGGGGTTAAGACGCGTCCGTGATCTTGCATCTTGCCTCCGTGATCAAAGTGGGCGTACTTAATTGCCGTTCCCCCAATGTCAATGCTGAAATAACGGTGTTCCATTACTTACCATTTCCCTTCATTTTCTGTTTCTACTATTATAGCTTGTTTGCGCTTACAAACAAAAGAAGGTTCTCATAGTAAGCATGTTTTTCTGCTTGGTACTAACTAGGCGGCCGTTAGAATTACCTTAACCAACCCCATCAAAAAGCCCCCAAAGTTGGATTTTTCGTCCAGCTTCAGGGACCTGCTTACTTTTGCTAACTAATTTGATTATGTTCGGTCGCACAACACGCTTCATCGGCCATCCCCGGTACACAGTCACACGGTACTTGGGCTGGGGCCGTCCGCGCCTTTTCGGCAAGAATCCTTTGCATGGTGGCGATGTCTTCCTGTGCCAAAGTTGACCGCTCCAACAGGTGGGTAATCGTCTTACCGGCCCGCATCTGACACATGGCATCGAAGAGCTGATCGACAGCCTGGTCCATTGATTTTTGCTCCGGAATTAGAGGCGTATAAAGAAAACCGCGGCCCTCCTGAATGGTTTTAAGGGCGCCCTTTTTCACCAGCCGCCGTAAAAGCGTCTTGATTGTAGCCGGCTTCCAGTCGACCCGCTTGGTCAAGACTTCAATTACCTGCGTGCTGGTCACCTGGCCCAAGGTCCACGCAACCCGCATCACCCGCCACTCAGCCGGACTAATATCCATTTCTCCGTTCATTTGGGTCCCCCTTTCTTAAATAGTTTACAAGTGTAACCGTACTCCGTCAACTTTACTTAACCATCCAGTTGAACTAGCGTCAATCTTTAACGTTTTAATGATGGTTAATTGTCTAACGCCGTTCTTTGGATCGTTCCAATTTTTAAAAGAGGGGCGCTTCTTTTTCAATTAAGACCGTCCATATCCCTACTCTAATAAAGATATCTTAATGAAAATTGTGTTGGTTTCTGCTCAGGAGCTTCTCACGAGAAACTTAGCCGAATATTATCGCCGCTCCTGGTTAACTTTGTTATCATGAACGTGAAAAGAAACATGGTTTTACAAAAAAAGGAGTGGTTATCATGATGTCAACAATGAGTAACGCAATCGCAATTATCACCTTCGTCGCCTTAATCATTGCAACCTTAACCCACTCATTCAACCTGCGCCATTAAGGCAACGAGCTTGAGTACCTACTCGAAATAATGCAGGTTCAAACGGGCGGTATGGTGTAGCTTAATATTGCATTGGTGACAGAAGCAAGGCTTTGACTGTAAAAGGTCAGAGCCTTTTTTCTATGCCTAAAATCCCAAACTAATAGAACAGGAGTCTTACCTGCCAAAAAGGGATATATAAATAGGAACAAATTAGATATTTATTAATCCCATTTCTAGTTTTTAGGAAATCCTTTTCCTAAAAAGGCTGGTATAGGTATTGACAGCGTTTTCAAAGTCATTTAATATTGGTGTATCGATAAACCAGAGCGCTTACATTTACTGCTCTTGTTAAGGAGGATAAGATTAATGGACTATTTGATTGGTGTTGACGTTGGAACGACTTCCACGAAGGCCGTTTTATATGATCAGCAAGCAAACGTACTTCGAGATTTTAAGCAGGGCTACTCCCTTTATCGGGACGCTACCGGGATGGCCGAGCAAGATCCTGACGCCTTAGTTCGTGCCGTTGAAGAAGTAATCAGGCAGGCCGCAGCCACTGCGGACCTGCACCAAGGAAAGCTCCTGGCCGTTTCCTTTTCTTCCGCCAACCAGAGTTTGATCCTATTAGACAAGGAGCACCGTCCCCTAACCCGGGCACTGACCTGGGCCGATACCCGGGCCAAGGAGGTTGCTGATCAACTGAAACGAATGCCGGTTGGTAAACAGCTTTTCGCTAGCACCGGGACCCCGCTTCACCCGATGTCACCACTGACCAAGCTCTTGTGGCTTAAAAAAAGTCACCCCGAACTGATGGATAAGGCTGCCTACTTTGGTGATATTAAGTCCTACCTGTTCTGGAAGCTGTTTGGGGTCTTCAAGTTTGACATTTCGATCGCCTCTTGCACCGGGATGCTAAACATTACCACCGGTGATTGGGATCCAACAGCCTTGGAATTAACTGGGGTTACAAAGGATCAGCTTCCCGAGGTCGTGAGCGGAACTACCCAGGAAATCGGCTTAACGCCTGAAGCTGTGGCCGCCATGAACATTCCTGCCAAAACCCCCTTTATTTACGGAGCATTCGATGGTGCGTTATCCAACTTAGGGGTCGGGGCAATTAAAAAGGACACCGTCGCCATCACAATTGGGACTTCGGCGGCCATCCGGGTGGTGACCGATCATCCAGTCATTGATCCACAGCAACGCCTCTTCTGTTACGCCGTTGACAACGGCCTCTGGGTTGTTGGCGGACCCCTGAATAACGGAGGGGATGTCTTTCAATGGGCAGTCAAGCACCTGGTTGATGTCTCAGCAGTACAAAACGAACGAACCAATGCTTATGACCTGGCTAGCCAGGTCATTGCCTCGGTCCCGGCCGGAGCGCACGGCCTCTTGTTCCACCCCTTCTTAGGTGGTGAACGGGCCCCAATTTGGGACGCCAACGCCCGCGGAAGCTTTTTTGGTCTCTCCCAGCTCCATACCCGCGCCGACATGCTCCGGGCCGTGATGGAAGGAATCAACATGAACATCGCAACCGTCTTTGCCGCCGTTCGTGATTTAGTTGGTGAACCGCGGACCGTCACCGCCACCGGTGGGTTTGCCAACTCCACAGTTTGGCGACAGATGTTGGCAGATATCTTAAACTGCCCCGTCAACATCCCGCATTCTTTTGAATCCGGGTGCCTAGGTGCGGTTGTGATGGCAATGGTTTCGCTGGGGATGGTTGATGACCTGAGCGCCGTTACCAAATTGGTTAGTTCGGTTTCTTCATACGAGCCCGACCAAGCAAACGTCGCCACTTACCAAAAATACCTTCCCATCTTCCAACAAGTCGAAGGCTTACTCGCCCCCGCCTACTCCACCATCGCTAACCTGCAGGAAGCTTAATCATTTAGGAGGATTAATCTCATGCCGTTATTAATTGTCTTACTTGGCGTCATCCTTTTGATCTTCATGATCGTCAAGCTGAAGCTTAACACCTTTGTTTCCCTGGTTATTACTTCGTTTGTCGTCGCTTTGCTCCTTCAGATCCCGGTGGCTAAAATTCCAACCACGATTGAAACGGGGATTGGGGGCCAATTAGGACACTTAGCCATCATTTTCGGGTTTGGTTCCATGCTCGGGAAGCTCGTTTCCGATTCAGGTGGTGGTTACCGAATTTCAACCACGTTAATTAATAAATTTGGGCGCCGCTGGATTCAATTAGCCGTTATCCTGGCCTCCTTCATCATTGGTTTAGCCCTGTTCTTTGAAGTTGGTCTGGTTGTTGTCTTGCCAATCATCTTCATCATCGCCCGTGAACTAGATATGCCGCTAATGTACCTCGGGGTCCCGATGGCAGCCACCCTGAACGTTACCCATGCCTTCTTGCCGCCACACCCGGCGCCAACGGCGATCACGGAAATCCTCGGCTCCGAAATTGGTCACGTCCTCTTACTCGGAATCATTGCTGCCATCCCAACCATCATCATTGCCGGGCCGGTCTTTAACTGGGTTCTGCAACGGGTATACCCAAAGGTTTACCGCAAAGACATTGATATTTCTGTTTTAGGCCACTACAAGACTTTCAAGCTCGAAGAAACACCAGGGTTTGGAATCTCCGTTTTGACCGCCATGATGCCAGTGATTTTAATCATCATTGCTACGGTGTGCTCCTTCATCCTGCCCAAAAATAACGTTATCAACCAGGTAATTCAGTTTGTCGGGGCGCCGGATGCTGCGATGCTCTTATCAATGCTGTTTGCCGTTTACACGATGGGGATCAAACGTAACAAGAAAATGGATGAGATCTCCGAATCAATGGTTACCTCCGTTAAGCAAATTGCCATGATGCTCTTAATTATCGGTGGTGGCGGGGCCTTCAAGCAGGTCCTAGTTGACGGTGGGGTTTCTAACTACGTTTCAACTCTGTTTGCCCACACCAACCTCTCCCCTATCTTTGCGGCCTGGTTAATTACAGCTATCCTACGGGTTTCCCTTGGTTCCTCAACAGTTTCCGCAATGACGGCCGCAGGCCTGATCGCCCCAATGGCTCAGCAATTCGGTCACGGCTCTGCCATGTCCGCCCTGATGGTGTTAGCCGTTGGTGCAGGGTCTGTCTTCTGTGACCACGTTAACGACGCTGGTTTCTGGATGATCAAGGAATACTTTGGCCTTTCCCTGAAGGAAACCTTCCTTTCCTGGTCAACCTTAACCTCCGTACTATCACTAGCTGGGTTAGCCACGGTTTACGCCATGTCGCTCTTTTTAGTCTAGTCAAAGTATAAATTAAGGAGAGACCGTAGTTCCTTCGGTCCCTCCTTTTTTAATTTGTCGCTCCTTATCCAACTTGCTATACTAAAATTATTAGCTTTTTAAGGAGGAGTTGCATGGTACGACGGTTAACAATTACCGATGTCGCCCGGGAAGCGGGAGTTTCAACCACGACGGTTTCTCGCTATTTAAACGGGCACTTTGAAAAAATGGGAGAAGTAACCAAGGAACGGGTGGCTGCGACAATTACCCGCCTTAACTACGCTCCCTCTGCTTCGGCACAAAAGTTACGCCAAAGTGAGAGCCACCTGGTAGGCGTTTTGGTCGGTGAAATCTCTAACCCCTTCTCATCCCTTCTTTCCAAGGGAATCTACGATGTTTTACAAGGGGCTGGTTACGACATTCTCTTGATGAACGCTGACAACTCGACGACCACTGAGGCACGGGCCCTGCAACGTTTCATCGCCCAACAAGTTGACGGCGTCATCGCCCAGCCAAGCGCCATTCAATTCAGTCAGTTTCAAGCCCTGACCGATGCCAACATTCCCTTGGTTCTCGTAGACCGGGAAGTCCCAGACCAACCGGCTACCGTGGGGCGGGTTACTTCCGCCAATCAAGACGCCTGCTACCACCTGGGGCCTACCCTCGTTGAACGAGGCTACCAAAATATCATTACCGTTTCGGCCCACTTTGCCGAGGCGTCCGGTCAAATCCCCCGGATTGCCGGCTTTCAAAAGGCATGCCGTGACTTCGGCTTGACCTATCACAACATTGAAACCAAAGGCCACGACAAGTCCTGGTTGCGAGCCGCGCTTTCTCACCGGTTAGCAACTTTGACTGGGCGAACAGTCATTATTTCCTTAATGGGCCCCGTTTTGTTTGACCTCTTGGATGTCTTCAAAGAGCTTGGCCTCACGTTCCCTAAGGACGTTGGCCTGGTCTCCTTTGACGACTGGGAGTGGTCACGCTACGTTAGTGATGACGGGATCTTTTTACTCCGCCAGGATATGGAATTAATGGGTAACATGGCCGCCACCAACCTCTTAGAGCAATTACAGACAAAAACCCTAACTAACCATACGACCTTCCTACCGGTTACCACCATTGACCGGTTGTCACTGTAAAATTAGCGGGAGGAAACATAATGATTAAGTTGAGCGTTACAAAGGCCGCCGCCGAGCAATTAGTGAAGGAACTTAAGTTAAAAGCCGGTGACGGGGTTAAATTTTATCCGGATTCTAACAATCACCACCCAGTCGTCCATGGTCCACATCAGCTTTACGCCATCGATAACCATCCCGACCGTGTCGTTGCTAAAGACACTGTGGGCGAAATTAACTTTCATATTAACTTTGAGGATGAATGGTTTTTCATTGGCCGTAAGGTAACCGTTGATTTTACCCCTGCAGATGGACTAACCTTTACCTTTGTTGGTAATGACGTTAATGCCGCCGCTACCATTGACTACGAAAAGTTTTTAATGTAATAGAGCTTCCGGTGTCTGAAGGCATCGGTTTTTTTAGTTGTTGTTTTTTGGTGTGAAGTTAAAGTAAATATCTGCTTGTTATAAGCCCCTCAATAAAAAAGCCGTAACGTTCTCACGTCACCGCCCTAATTCTTTATTATTGTTGGTATTGTTCAATGAAGTCTTTGATCCGTTGGAGCGCCTTCTTGAGGGTTGCTAAGTCGGCAGCGTAGGATAGCCGCACGTGGCCATCCATACCAAAGGCCTTCCCCGGTACGATCGAAACGTGCGCCTCTTCCAAAACCCCGTTTACAAATTCATCCGTTGTCTTAAAACCAGTTAGTTTAACGGCCTCTGAGACATCCGGGAAAAGGTAAAAAGCCCCGGCTGCCTTTTCAACGTGAACTCCCGGGAGGTCATTAATCAATGGTACGATCGTATTAAGCCGTTCTTCATAGGTCTGGCGCATCTCTTCCACGGTCTCCTCCCCCCGCGGGTCGGTTAAAGCGGCCAAGGCAGCGTACTGGCTGACGGCGGCAATGTTAGAACTAACCTGGCTTAGATAGGCACCCAGAGCCTTGGCCACCTTCCTTGGCGCCAGGGCGTAACCAACCCGCCAGCCGGTCATGGCGTAGGACTTGGAGAAGCCGTTAACCAAGACGGTATGGGCGATTACTTCTTCACTCAGGTCCAGAACGGAGGTAAACTTGGTCCCATTGTAAACCAGGTCGCCGTATATGTCGTCAGCTAAGATGATCAGATCGTGCTCAACGGCCCAGTTAGCAATTGCGGTCAGTTCTTCCTTGGTAAAGACCTCCCCGCTCGGGTTATTCGGGTTATTTAAGACCAGCATCTTGGTCCTTTCAGTCCGGACCCTTTCGAGGTCTGCGACCGTCACCTTTAGCCCCTTGCTAGGACGGGCCAAGGCGAGCTTGGCCCCCGCTAACTTAACTTGTTCACCATAAGACACCCAGTACGGCAACGGGATAACGACCTCATCCCCTGGGTTTAACAGGGCTTGAACAACGGCATACAGGGCAAACTTGGCCCCGTTAGTAATCACAATGTCGCGGTCGGCAAAGTCAGTGCCGTGTCGTGCATTGACGTGATCAACAATTGCTTTTTTTAGTGGGGTAATCCCAGTAGCAGCCGTGTAGCCGTCAACCTGGTGGTCTTCAATTGCCTTGATGGCAGCGTAGCCGATGTAGTCAGGGGTCTTAAAGTCGGGTTGACCAACCGCCAGGTTTAAGACGTCGATTCCCTGGGCGGTCATCTCCTTGGCCCGGTTGGAAAAGGCAAGAGTGGCTGATGGTTGAATGTTGGCGATCCGTTCTGATAATTCCACAATTAATCATTCCTTCTGGTTTTTAGACAGCAAAATACGAACAAATAAATAGTTTTATGCCCAAATTATACCATCTTTTGTCACCAGCCGGGGATAAAATTAGGGCGTTGTCATATTCAAAAAAAGACCATAACGATTTTGTCATGGTCTTATTAGTTGTTGCGTTGGAGTGCAAATGGTTTGACGAGGTGGGTTAAGGGGGTGTGGTCAAATAACTTAACAACTAGGTAACCCACTAGAACCCCGCAGGTGTTGCTGATCACGTCGTCAATATCGACAACGCGGTTTAAGTTAACGGCCAAGTCGGCCACTAGCTGACACGATTCAATCATCAACCCCGGTATGATGCTGATCAAGAATAGGCTAAGCAAATTAAGTCGGGACTTGGCCAGGTAAAGGTAAACCCCCAGCGGTACCGTCAGTAAGATATTGGCGAAAAATTCGGCGTCGACGTAGGCCAGTGGATGCAAGTTATAGGAGACGGTCATGAAGTGAAAGAGGGGCTTATCAAGGCCCAGGCAAAAGGGAAGCCCAGTTGGGTAAAAGGTTAGCCAAATCACCACGGCTAAGTAAAAAAAGCCGGAGCTAACGGTGATCCACTGGGCCGTCTTCCAGCGCTGACTGGTAATCTCCCCCCAGTAAAGCGCCCCCAGGATTAGAAGTAGCGTTGCCAGTGGCAACCAACGTTGATAGATCATACTCTTCCCCCTCTCACGTTCTTCTCTTTAAGTTATTATTTCCATTATAGCGACCCGGTTTAACTTAACCACTATTTACACCGATCGTTACGCTTTCTTATATTACTTACAACTTATTTACGTCGACTAATTTGCATGCCAAGCCACGACCCCAGTACAAAGAGTGTAAGGAGAAGCACAATCCACTTAATCACGTTGCCACCGCCTTTCATTAATCTTTTGATTGTACCGAATCCAATTGGGATGGTCAATCATTTCGAGAAGTTGATGGTGAAATCATAGTGAGACTTGTATAATACGTTTCAAACGTTATATGAGAGGGTGATTAAATGTCAACTATACCAGCCATTATTAACGATCAACACCTGCAAGCCCAGCTTTTCAGCGGCTTTTTCGGCCTCGAAGTCGAAGAGCACCGAGTCTTAACGAACGGGAAGATAAGCCGCCACCCTTACCCAACAGCCTTTCGTTCCCGACGGCACCACCCATATTTAAAAACTGATTTTTGCGATAACATGTTTGAATTGGCTGCGCCCCCAGTTCAGGGCGGTACAGCAGCGGTCCAAAACCTTAAATACCTCCAACAGATCGTCAATGATCACCTGGAAGCAGACGAGCGGATCTGGCCCCTCTCTTTAATGGCGCCCTTATCTGACGATGACCTCGCCTTTGCCAGCCACTTCAACACCCGCCAGTGGATGGCCACTTACCATGACTACCTGGGTGAAAAGTACGGAACCGCCCGCGAACTAATTGCTGGCGTCCACGTCAATTTCTCTTTGCATCGGGATCTAATTGAGGCTTTATTTGAGAATAGCATCGCCACCAGCCGGGCCCAGTTTCAAAACCAGCTTTACTTCCGCTTAGCCCAGGCTTTTATAGCCTATCGCTGGCTGTTTACCTACCTCTTTGGCGCTAGCCCCGTCCTGGCTAACCCCTTAAAGGGAATGCCCACTGACATCAAATTCCCAGTCCGGAGCTTACGCAGCAGCGACTTTGGCTACACCAACTTCCCAGATGAAACAATCACCTACTCCTCTTTTGAGGATCAGATCAATCAGCTTCAAGACTACGTCGACCAGGGGCGTTTTTATTCCCTACACGAATTTTACGGTCCGGTCCGCTTGAAGAGCCAGGGTGCTACCTTAGCGGACATAAGGGAAAACGGCTGTGAGCGGCTCGAATTTCGCTCCTTTGACCTTGACCCGCTTTCTCGAGCCGGGATCTCAAACGACACCCTCAATTTCTTAGAGGTCTTTTTAGCCTACTGGCTAGTTGAACAATCCGCCGACGACTTCGACCTCGATGATGCTAACCGACGCAACCAAGCCGTCGCCCTTCAGCACCCCCACGAGGAGTTTAATTGGACTAAGGAACGGGGGTTGGCCCTCTTAGATCGGCTTGCAGCCTTCGTGACTGACTACCAAGCCCCCAAAGAATATCACGACGCCCTCCTCTTTGCCCGACGCCGGCTCGATGACCCCCGCCTCACGATTGGTGGTCAGCTGATTGATAAGCTTGACTTTGGCGGGAGCCTCCTGTCCTACGGGCTTAAGATCGCCAATAGTCGACACGAGTGGTATTCAGCCATGAAAAAGCCCCTCCAGTCGATGATTGCTGCCTACCCTACCGACGCCCAAAAAGTGGTCCGGGTGGCAATTGAAGTTGGCATTAAGGTTACGGTTAGGGTCGATTCCTTTACCCTCACCTTAGGCAACCACCATGAAACCTACCGTTTGGACCACGACTTCAGCGATGAACAAGACGCCTATAGCTTTGTCTTAACCACCTTTAAAGAATTGGCTAACTATACCGACTCGGTTGGCCAGATCAATTAACTTCCCCTGCTGTTGAGCGGAAGGCACCAAAGCACTGGCTTTTCAATTGAAGTCTGGGGAATACTCCCTATAATTAAGGTAAATGCACTTACGAAAGGATGATCACCATGACTAAAGTATTACTGATCGGAGCGACTGGGATGGCCGGCCAAGAAATTTACCAGGCCGCCACAGGGGCCGGCTTAGACGTTGTTGCTCAGGTTCGTCATGCCGATAAGGCCAAGCAGCGGTTGGGAGAAGACGTCAAGGTAATTGAACAAGACGCCCTAACCCTCTCCAAGGATGAACTGGCTAGCTTTGACGTAGTGGTGAATGCCTTTTCAACCAGTCCAGCTGACGCGGACAACCATAAGCAGCTTGCTGCCCACTTGGTTCACCGGCTTACTGGCAATCAACGACTCTTGATCGTGCTAGGGGCTGGTTCACTCTTAGACGGTGCCGATAACCACCTGGTAATTGAAGACATCAAAAAAACCCCCGGGGCGGCAGCTTGGATTGCCATTCCCGAGGGGCAAAAAGTTGAACTCGACTACTTACGCACCGTTACCGACGTCGATTGGGTGGGAATTTCGCCTTCCCTGACCTTTAAACCCGGCGCTGCCAGCGCTAAAATCCTGGTTGGCAAGGACCACCTGCTGAAAAACGCGGCGGGCGAATCCTACACCACCGCTGGTACGATGGCTAAGGTAATCGTCGATGAAATCCTCCATCCATCCCACCACCGCGAACGCTTCACAGTAGCCAACGCCTAAAGAATCCCCCAACCGATCTTTGAGAAAGCGGTTGGGGGATTTTATTTTTACATCGTCTTCCAGATGTCTTCGTCAAAGTAGCCAAGCCGGTTGACCTCAAGGGTTTTAAGGTAAGCAATCAGCTCAATGGCCGCCGAAGCGCTAATTTGATTAACGGCGTTGAGCCCGGTTCCCATTGGCACCACGTTACTCATGGCCACCACGTCTGTCCCGTTTGCAATCTGGACCTGTGAGCACGAGATTGACCAGCGCCCACGCATGTTAGGAGCGTAGACAAAGAAAAGGTTATACTCATCAGATAGGTAGGCTGGCATGGCATAGGCCACCTCGTCCAGTGGTTGAGGCAATAAATTTTCCTGCATGGCAAAGTGGTCAAGGTTTAGCTTAGTGAGCGGGTTATTTAGCATGAAAACTGTATTTTCAAAGTCGGGGCGTCCCAGTTTCATCTCTGGGGTAATCACATCTTTTAAGCGCATAATTTTCTCCTAACAGAAGTTGGCCCGGTAAAAGTCATACTTTTGGGCAATATCTTTCAAGGGCTGATCCATGACGTGTTCAACCCCTTGTTCATCGACTAAAAAGCGTTCCCGTAGCTTCTGAGTGAACTGAAGCCGGACCAGCGGAGCCCGGTTAAAGATCTCCTCTACATTGGTCCCCATGATGGTAAGGTGGTCGCAGTAGGTTGGAACTAACAGGTCCGTAAGGTCACCAAATAGGTCAGCCAAAACATCGGCGTAAGCGTGATCGGCATAACGGCGCTCATTTTCCTCCAAGCGATCATAATACTCCCGGTTGGTAAGCCCCTTTTGGTTTTCAATGGCATGCTGCTCATCGTACTGGTGGGTTAGGTAGGCGTCCCAATCCCGGTAAGCATAGGTCGTTAGGTGCAATACCAGTTCACGCCCTTTTTTGGTAACATTTTCCGGTACCAGCTGGCCATTGGGTTCCTTCAAGTAGGGACGAGCCAATTCCTTAGCCACCAGGTAGTAATAGGTCCCCGGCAGGAGCTCTTGATCTTGATCCGGGGAGTACAAAGGCCCCTCCCCCTCTAGCTTAGGTAACCCCACGATTGATAACCGGGTCTGGTTGACGGCGTAAATAACATCTTCAATTTCCTGGTCAATCTCATCACGAGCCGAAATGACCTGTAGGACGTGGGTAAACAGGCGCGTCAGCTCGTTTTTTTCCTTTAGTTGGTTAGGGTAATAACCCGCCTGTCGCTCGTACTTACGGGTTGAACGCTCTAATTGTTCTTCAAGGGCCGTGGCCATTCGTTCAATTTGAACCGGCAGGACCGGCTCGTTAAAGGCCTCCTTGGCTACTTCGCGGACGGCCGCCCGTAATATCGGTCGCATCTCAACAAAGTCCGGGAAATCAAACACGTTTTGAAAGTCATAGTGACCGCTCGGGTCTGACTGAACCGGGTTGAGTTGGTAATTAAATTCTGTCATGGTGTGCCCCCTTTTGTTCTAGCTTAACAAGCATCCCCCCGCTTTCCCATCAGGGTTTTACCGTAAAAAGGCCGTGCGGTTAATTCAAACCTAAAATTTGGTATCGAAAAAGGCTTCGACTCATTCCGGTCGAAGCCTTAATTGTGCCCAGTCGCGCCCTTGATCTTTTTCAACTCCCATCTCATGAGGAGTTGGCAAAGATTGGCGTCTTTTTTGTCGTAAGAAATACCGGGTCCATCCCACTAAAGCAAACTGTTAGGCTACTAGGCCACCTTAGTCCGCCGCCGGTAAACAATGAAGCGTCGGAACATGTACTGCCACGGTAGGGTTAAGGCGTGAACCAAGCGGGTGTACGGGAAGTAGCCAAAAACAAAGAACCCGGCTAAAACGTGAATCCGGTAAATCAGTGGTACATTAAGCATTAACTGCCACTGTGGGTTAAGGGTGAACAGGCTACGTACCCACGGACCGATTGACTGCCGGTAGTTGAAGTCAATGAAGGCCCCGTAAATCGTGCAGGACATCCCCAGCGTAATCGTGATCAGCAAGACCCAGTCGACCATGATATCGTTCTTGGTCGAGGTCTTGTAAACCCGTGCAACAGTCATCCGCCGCCAGGTCAGAATCGCCATCCCAATCCAGGCCAAACTACCAGCTGGAATCCCCATCATTAGGGAACCAAACATGTGGTACATGTGCTCAGTAATACCAAAATAGTCGGTCCAGGCCTGGGGAACTAACATCCCGAGGCAGTGGCCAAAAAAGGCTAGGATAATCCCAACGTGAAAGAGGATACTCCCAATCATTAATTTCTTTTTCTCAAAGATTTCGCTTGACTTGGCTGTGATCGTCGCGTGAAAGTACTTAAACCGAATGAAGGTCCCAAAGAAAAAGGACGCCAGCATTAGGTAAGGGTAATAAACCCACAGTAGGTGGGCCCAAGCGTTATGCATGTGTGTTCGCCTCCGTTTCAATGCAGGAACGAATCAGTTCCCGTACCGCTTTGATTAGTTGCATATACGGATCATCAGCATCAGGCAGGGCGTTTTGAAGAAGGGAGTAGGTTCCGTCTTCAATCACCCCAAGGGCCAGCTGAAGATCGCCCTGGCGCTGGTCATCCATGAAGTCACCATAGGCAAAGAACTCCAGTAGCATTGGCAAGTAATCCGCTAGCTCACTTGTGCTCTCTGCCACGCCAAACATTTCGTACATCATTTTAAGTTTGGCAATGATCGTCCCCCGCTCACGGGAGTCAGTCATTTTGTAATAGGACATATAAAGAGTGTAGCGCCGGTTCATCTCAAACAGGCTGGCAAAATGACTCTCCTGTTCCAGTAGGGTTCCCTGGTTTAACTGGTCAAACAGTTCACCAAAGATCGCCTGTTGATCCGGGGTTAGGGCCGGATTAGTCGTCAGGGCCCGCCTAAATTCCGGGGCAAAGGTTTCTTGGTCCGGATAGTCTAACAGACGCGAAAGGGCGATGAAGACATCCTTAAGCTGGTTGAGCTTGGTAAAATTAATCACGCCAAATCCCCCCGTAGAAGCTTTCTGCGTAAATCTGATTCGTGGATTCCCCTGCTTCCGCCTTCTTGAACATGCTGGAGTGTTGCGGCGCCAAGGCACAACCTGCGCACTCATCGTATCCAAGGGTTCCCTGTTCGGATTGTGCGTCTTCAAACTGGGACTTATTGGATTGTGGAATTACGAAGCGGTCTTCGTACTTGGCAATCGCCAACAGCCGATACAAGGAGGTGGCAGAAGTTTCTGTCAGGTCAACCTTTGCCAGTTTCTCGGTGTCAAAGTCTCGACCAGCCGTCTTAGCCCGCATGTACAAGCGCATCATTGCCAACTTGTAGAGGGCCTGTTTGATAACCGGTACATTTCCCCCAGTTAAGAGGTTAGCCAAGTATTCCACTGGTACCCGCATCTGGTCAATGCCCGGGAAGATCATTTCAGGGTTCTTCATCGAATCACGCCCTTCAAAGTAGGACATCACTGGTGACAGTGGCGGAATATACCAAACCATTGGCATCGTCCGGTATTCGGGGTGCAGCGGGAAGGCAATTTTTTCTTCCACCGCCATCCGGTAGATCGGTGACTTCTGGGCCGCTTCGATCATTTCCTCAGAAATACCGTCCTTTAAGGCTTGGGCCACAATTTCTGGATCATTAGGGTCCAAGAAAAGGTCCAGTTGTGCTTCGTAAAGCTTTGCTTCGTCCGGCGTTGAGGCAGCCTCCTCAACCCGATCGGCATCATAAAGCATTGCCCCAATGTAGCGGATCCGGCCGACGCATGTTTCAGCACAGACGGTTGGCAGCCCCTCTTCGATCCGCGGGTAACAGAAGGTACATTTTTCGGCCTTATGAGTCTTCCAGTTAAAGTAGACCTTCTTATAGGGGCAACCAGACATGCAGAACCGCCATCCCCGGCACCGCTCCTGGTCGACCAAAACGATTCCGTCTTCGTCACGCTTGTACATGGCCCCTGAAGGACAAGAGGCCACGCACGGAGCGTTTAAGCAGTGCTCACAAAGGCGCGGCAGGTAAACCATGAAGGCCTGCTCAAAGTTTTTCTTGATGTCGGACTCGATCTTTTGCATGTTTGGGTCCTGGTTAACGTATTCCGTCGACCCCGCCAGGTCATCATCCCAATTCGGTCCAGTGGTCAATTCCATGTCCAAACCGGTGATTTGTGACTTTGGCCGGGCAACAGGTTGGTGTTTTTTCTCCGGGCCAAAGAGGGTTTTGTAATCATACGTCCACGGTTCGTAGTAGTTGTCTAATTCCGGCATGTCGTTGTTGTAAAAGATCTTCCCTAGGGCAATCTTGTTCAACTTGTTACCAGCCTTTAATTCCAACTTTCCCTTGGAATTTAGCGTCCAACCACCGTGGTAGTGTTCTTCGTCTTCCCAACGCTTTGGATAACCGACACCGGGCTTGGTCTCAACGTTGTTAAACCACATGTATTCGGCCCCGGGCCGGTTGGTCCAAGTGTTTTTACAGGTAACCGAACAGGTATGACAACCAATACACTTATCAAGGTTTAAGACCATCCCGATTTGTGCTTTAATCTTCATTCCAGTTCACCCTCTCTAATTTTCTGACGTTTGCGTACAAGTCACGCTGGTTCCCCGTTGGTCCATAGTAGTTCCAACCATAAGATAGCTGACCGTAGCCCCCCACCATGTGGGTCGGCTTGACGTGGATCTGGGTTGGGGCATTGTGTGAGCCCCCCCGGTTCCCCGTAATCGTTGACAGTGGCTCGTAAATTTCGTTGTCTTGGGCATGGTACATGTACAAGGATCCCTTTGGCATCCGGTGGGAGACAACCGCCCGGGCCGTGACAACCCCGTTCCGGTTATACAACTCAATCCAGTCGTTGTCTTTTACGTCGATCTTATCGGCATCTTGCGGGCTCATCCAGACTGTTGGCCCTCCTCTAAAGAGGGTCAGCATTTCCAAGTTGTCGTAGTACATGGTGTGAATGTTCCACTTCCCGTGCGGCGTCATGTAACGCAGGGTAACTTCTTTTTCCGCCGGTACAACCTCAACGTCCCCTGGTCCCATCACTTGCGGTGGTAAGGACGGTTTGAAGGTGGCCAGCCCTTCCCCAAAGTCGAGGAAGATTTCGTGGTCCACGTAGAATTGCTGACGACCGGTCAACGTCTCCCACGGTTGAAGGCGTTCAACGTTTAAGGAGAAGGCTGAGTAACGGTCACCATTATGCTTTGCCGACGTCCCAATTGGGGTTGGGTAGGCCTCTTGTGGCTGGGCCGTAATACTTTGGAAGGTCATCTTGTCTTCGGCGTGGCCACGACCAATATCAGTTAACATTTGACCGGAGGCCTTTTCCCGGTTTTGCCAGCCAAGGTCGGCCAGGCGACCATTAGAGGCGGTTGACAGACGTAAGATAGCTTCACAAACATTGGTGTCTTCGTCTAGTTTTGGTAGGCCAGCGTTGTAGCCGTCCAGGTGCGTTCCCAATTCATCCTTTAACTCAGCTAGTTCTGGGGTAACATCGTAGCCGTAGTTAGCGGCCACGTTTGGTCCTAAAGCAACGAATTGATCGTAAACATGGTGGAAGTTCCGTTCGATAATTGACAATGACGGCATTGTCTTACCCGGAATCGGTTCACATTCACCTTTTTTCCAGTCCTTGATTTCCCCCAGTGGTTGACCAATTTCACCCGGGGTTCCGTGCCCTAGTGGCTGAGTCTTTAAATCATAACCGGTTTCTGGCAGGTACTTCTTAGCCATCTCGGTGAAGGTCTTAGCCAGCAGCCTAAACTGTTGCCAATCGGACCGTGATTCCCACATTGGGCTGATTGCCTTGTTGAAGGGGTGAATGAAGGGGTGCATATCGGTTGAAGAGAGATCTTCTTTTTCGTACCAAGTGGCCGCCGGCAGTACCACGTCTGAGTACATGGCCGTTGAAACCATCCGGAAATCCATGTCAACCACCAGATCCAGCTTCCCAGTCGTTTCCTCATCATGCCAAACCATCGATTCCGGCTTGAGGCGGGTATTGGCCTTGGCCAGAAGTCCATTTTCAGCCCCCAAGAGGTGCTTCATGAAGTACTCAGCCCCCTTACCCGAGGAGGCGAAGAGGTTGGAACGCCACAGGAAGAAGTTCTTTGGTTGGTTTCGCTTGGCATCTGGGTCTTCAGCAGCAAAGTGGAGCGTTCCGGCTTTTAATTCTTCAACCACCCGCTTGGAGATTTCCTGGATGTCCTTAGTTTGATAATCATCGACAAAGGATAGCGAATTCCGGTCAAACTGCGGGTATGACGGAAGCCAGCCCAGTCGAATCGCCATTTGAACATAATCAGCGTTGTTTAAGTAACGGTGAGCACCCTTATATACCGGTGAGTACTGCTTCTGGTTATCCATCTCTTCGTAGCGCCACTGGTCAGTAGCAAAGTAATACCAGGTCGTCCCCTGTTGCTGGCGAGCGCCACCCTTATGCCAATCATTGGCAAAGGTAATGTTAGCCCACCCTTCTTGGGGCCGAAGCTTTTCTTGTCCAACGTAGTGAGCCCAGCCACCACCTTGAACGCCGACACAACCACACAGCATCAAGAGGTTAATGATCGTCCGGTAATTCATATCAGCGTTAAACCAGTGGTTAACCCCACCACCCATGATGACCATCGACTTACCACCGGTGTCCAGGGCGTTCTGAGCAAATTCGCGGGCAATTTGGGTGACCAATTCCTTCTTAACCCCAGTGTATTGTTCCTGCCAAGCTGGCGTAAAGAAGGAGTCGGCATCGTTTTCGTCTTCAGCGGCCAATTCATCATCTGAGCGCCGCTTAATCCCGTACTGCGCCATCATCAGGTCGTAAACCGTGGTTAAAAGGTGAACTGAACCATCGGCAAAGGTCACTTCTTGCACCGGAATGTGGCGGGCAACCACCGAGTTTCCCTCGTTAGAAAAGGCCGGGAAGTCGATTACAACTTCCTTGGTTGGGGTAGCCTGATCCTCAACGGACATGGCCGGGTCAATTGGGTTGCCAGCCATATCTTTTAATTCCAGGTTCCACGGGGTGTCGGCATCGTAGTCTTGGCCCAGCGTTCCGTTTGGAACCACGTATTGATTGGACCTAGTGTCATAAACGACCGTCTTCCAATCGGCATTGGTAACGGCGTCACTGGTTAAATCATTGATCCGGACGTAATGCCCCGAAGTTAAGTGGCCATTTTGGGCCGTCGAAGCAACCAGTTCCACCATGAATGGCAAATCAGAATACTGCTTAGAGTAGTTGATAAATTGCTGTTCGTGGCGCTTTTGGTAGAATTCATTTAAAATGACGTAGGTCATCCCCTGGGCAACCGCGGAGTCACTCCCCGGTTCAGGTGCCAGCCAATCATCGGCAAACTTAACGTTCTCGGCGTAGTCCGGGCTGACGGCCACAATCTTGGTTCCCTTGTAGCGAACCTCAGTCATGAAGTGGGCATCCGGCGTCCGGGTCAGCGGAATGTTGGACCCCCACATGATGATGTAAGAAGAGTTGTACCAGTCAGCCGATTCAGGCACGTCAGTTTGTTCCCCCCAAACCTGTGGGGAAGCCGGCGGCAGGTCGGCATACCAGTCGTAAAAGGATAGCATTTCCCCACCTAACAGGGATAAGAAACGGGCCCCGGCACCAAATGAAATCATTGACATGGCCGGAATGGGGGTAAAACCGGCAATCCGATCCGGTCCATAGTTCTTAATTGTGTAGATTAATGAGGCCGAGATTAACTCGAGCGCCTCAGCACGGTGAACTCGCACCATTCCCCCGTGGCCACGAGCCGACTTGTACTCGGCCGCCTTTTCAGGGTCCTCAACGATTGAAGCCCAGGCATCAACCGGACTTTCATGGCTGGCTTTGGCCTCTTCCCACAGCTTCCATAACCGTCCCCGAACGTACGGGTACTTGATTCGAACGGGACTATATTCATACCAAGAGAAGCTGGCCCCTCGCGGACAGCCCCGTGGTTCATACCCAGGGATGTTAGCCCCACACGATGGGTAATCGGTGGCTTGGTGTTCCCAAGTGATTACCCCCTGTTTAACGTAGACGTTCCAGCTACAAGATCCCGTACAGTTAACCCCGTGGGTTGTCCGAACAACCTTATCGTGGGCCCAACGTTGACGGTAAAGCTTTTCCCAGCGCCGGGAGTTTTCTTCAAGCTGCGTGAAGGTCCCGTTGAACTTTTCAACCTTATGAAAAAAGCGTGACTTAATCACTTTAATCCCTCCTAAGTAATTTACTTGGCCCAACATTGCACTGACAAAGTAAGCCATTTCCCTAATACCAACACTAGCACTAGAATTGCTATACTACGACTAGGGAAAGTCCTATATTTTAAATAAAGGAGGCGGAAACCATCGACCGCTATGACCGCCAACGCCGGGTTGCCACCATTGGAAACGCCGGTCAAAAAAACATCCGCCAAGCCACCGTCTTAATTGCAGGGTGTGGTGCCTTAGGAAGCTACGTTGCCATGCAGCTTGCCCGCACCGGGGTTAAGAAGTTAATCTTAATTGATCCCGACCAAGTTTCCTTAACCAACCTCCAACGCCAAGCGCTCTTTAATGAAGAAGACGTCCACAAGAAACATCTAAAGGTGTTAGCCGCTAGAGAACACCTGCACAGGATCAATCATGAGGTTGAGGTCCAGGCCTTGCCAGCCCCCCTTTCCGTTGAGCTGCTAACCGAGCTTAACTACGACCTCGTTGTTGACTGTTTGGATAACTACCAGGCACGGGACTTAATCAACCGGATGGCCTGCCAGCTGGGCTTTACCTACGTCTTTGGCTCTTGCGCCGGAAACTTTGGCAACGTAATGCTGATCGACCCGGCCAAGGGGCCCTGTTTAAATGACGTCTTCCCTAACCTAGAAGATCTAAAGGCCACTGATTGCGACTTAATCGGGGTTACCACCCCCTTGATTCCCCTCGTGGCCAGTAGCCAAGTTAGCCTGGCACTTCACTACCTGGTCGATCCAACGAGCATTGCCTACGACCAGCTGATAACAATTGATTCCTGGGGGATGGACTTCACCAAGTTTCAGATCCAAAAACGGCCCACCTGCCCAGTCTGCACAGCCAATCAAATCGTAGTTGAACAAACACCAAGCACTCAGGTCCGTAGTCTATGCGGCAGCAACACCTACATGCTGGACTTGACCACCCAACTGGACCTTAACGAGCTCGCCAACTGGTTAGTTGACCGCAAGATTGAAGTCGCTAAAAACCCTAAGTTTATCCGCTTTACCTTTAACGACAATGAACTGTCGGCCTTTCAAAGTGGCCGCCTTCTCTTATATGGCGCCCCAAACCTTGACGACGCCCAAAACCAGTTTGACCGCTTTTTAGCGGTTACCAGCCACATTCTCAATCGTTAACGAAGGGAGTTTTTATGTTAAAAGCAACCATTCTTACCGTTTCCGATAGTCGCTCACTTAAAGAAGACCAGAGCGGGCATTTAATCGCCCGCCTGCTTGAAGAACACACCATCGCCGTAGTCGACCACCGGATTATTAAGGACGACCGTGTTCAGATCCAGGCCGCCTACCTAAGTCAAGAATTGATGGGCGCCGATCTGTTAATTATCAACGGGGGGACCGGGGTTGCCAGAAGGGACGTAACTATTTCCGCCATCCGCCCGCTCCTTGCCCAAACGATTCCAGGTTTTGGCGAAGCCTTTCGCTCCCTCTCCTTTCAAGAGATTGGTACCCGGGCACTTGCCTCTTCCGCCATTGCCGGCTTTAATTTCTATAACCAGTTGACCTACTGCCTGCCGGGTTCTAAAAACGCCTGTCAGACCGCTTTGACCCAGTTAATCTTACCCGAGGTTGACCACCTGATTTTTGAACGTAGCACCACTAGAAAGGAAGTTCATCACCATGCTCACTAGACGCACCCCTATCTCGATTTCCGAAGCCCAAGCCCGAATGGCTGCGGTTCCATTAACCCTCTCAACCGAGGAGATTGCTGTCCAGGACGCCAACCACCGGATCCTGGCCCGTCCCGCCCTGGCCGCCTACGATTACCCCCACTTCCGGCGCTCTGGGGTTGACGGCTACGCCATCTTAGAAGAAGATGACCACAACTTCCCCCGTGACTTCGAAGTTATCGGTGAAGTTCCTGCCGGCGCCGTTTTTGACCGGCAATTAAAGCCAGGCCAAACCGTCCGGATTATGACGGGAGCCTGCGTCCCGGATGAGGCAGCCAAGGTAATCATGATCGAAAAGACCCGGGAAAAAGAGGGTGACCTAGTTACCGTCCTAGCCACCGAAAAACACAGCAACATCACCGAAGTTGGTACCGACTTTCAACGGGGCCAAGAAGTAATGAGTGCCCCCCAAGAAATTAATCCGGGGGGAATCGCCGCTTTAACCGCCTTTGGAATTCAAAAGGTCACTGTCTACAAGCAACCGCGAATCGCCATTATCGCTACGGGCTCTGAGTTGCTTACCCCAGGTACTCCAATCGAACAGGGGAAAATCTATAACTCCAACGGGCCGATGCTCAAGCGTTTGGTGGAAGAAAGCGGCGGGATTGTTGATGAAGAAATCCAGCTTCCCGACGACAATGATCTGATTAATGAAGCCCTCCGCGAGGCTATCAACAGTCACGAAATTGTAATCACCGACGGGGGTGTTTCCGTTGGCGACTACGACTTCATTGGCGACGCCGCCCGGAGCGCTGATCAATTGCTCTTCAACAAGATTAAGCAGCGGCCAGGTAGCGTGACCACCGCCTTCGTTCAGGCTAACACCCTGGTGATGGCCCTATCTGGCAACCCAGGGGCTTGCTTTACCGGCTTTTACCTCTACATGGAACCATTAATTCGGCGCTACCAGGGCATGCCCAGCCGAATCAAGAAGGTGCGCGCTATCTTAAACGCCCCATACACGAAGACCAACGGCTTTGATCGCATCCTACGTGCCACCTTCGAGCAAAAGGATGGTACTTACTACGTCTACCCAAACGGAACCGACCGCTCTGGGTCCTTAGCTAACCTCCAGACAACCACCTGTTTTTGCACAATTCCACACTCAACGGATCCCATCGCCTTACACAGCGAGGTTGAAACATGGCTCTTACCATTCAAATAGTCGGCCACAAGAAGTCGGGCAAGACTCTGGTGGCAATGAGATTGGTCAAGCGTCTTAGCAGGGCCGGCTGGACAGTGGCGGCCATTAAACACGATGCCCACACCGGCAGTATGGATCACCCTGGTACCGACAGTGACCGCTTATTTGAGGCTGGGGCAACTCAGGTTGTTTTCGAGTCACAAAGGGGCTGTTTTCTTCGGCAAAGGAGGACAAAACCACTCTCCCAAGTAATTGAGCAATTAGATGAAAAAAACGACGTGATTATCATTGAAGGCCACAAGCAAGCCCCCTACCCGCGGGTGATCCTGCTAAAAAGTGACGAACGCCCTGCTGACTGGCCCGATTGCGGTGTTTTAGCCTTTGGAGCCCTCAGTGAGAACCCTGGTGCCGACTTGATTGGTGAGCAAACCATCATTGATTGGCTCTATAATTACGTAACTAAGAACAAAGCAAAGGATACCCTTGAAATGACTGATTCATTAACCCACTTTAACGACCAGGATCGGGCTAAGATGGTTGACGTGACCGAAAAAAAAGTCACCGCCCGTCTTGCTACGGCCACTGGGTCAATCCGGATGCAGAAAGCAACCCTTGATCGTATTCATGCTGGAACAATGAAAAAGGGAGATGTCCTGGCTGTCGCCCAGGTAGCCGGTATCATGGCCGCCAAGAAAACCAGTGAACTAATCCCCATGTGCCACCTGATCCCCCTCACTGGTATCGACATTCACTTTGAAGATAACGGGTTAGACACCATCACCGCCACCGCTACCGCCAAAACTAAGCACGTAACCGGGGTTGAAATCGAAGCCCTTCTTGCCGTTCAGACCGCCCTTTTAACCATTTATGACATGTGTAAGGCCATTGACCGGGGAATGGTGATTAACGACGTCCACCTAGTTGAAAAAAGCGGTGGTAAGTCAGGCCACTTTCACTTCCAAGACGTCCCCGAGGCTGATCAATGATCGGCCTTGTTTTAGCGGGAGGGCAATCCCGGCGCTTCGGCGTGGATAAGGCAACTTACGCCTTTGCCAATCACCTCCCCAACGTTGTAATTGCCGTTAACCGATTGCGCCCCTTGTGCGACTCCATCCTGGTTGTAGCTAACCGGTCCAACCAGGCTCAAATTAAGCGCTTGGTCAACGGCCCCCAGATTACCATTATTCTTGACCCACCGGCCTTTGCTGGCCAGGGACCAGTAGCCGGCATCCTAGCGGCCTGCGCTACTCACCAGCAAGAAAGACAAGAAATCCTGCTTTCGCCCTGTGATTATCCTGACTTAACCGCAGGCTCCCTTGCCCTCCTTGCTCAAAGAAACAACCACTACCTACGAGTAAACGGCAAGGATCACTATACCCTGGCCCACATCACGGTCGACCAGGCAGTAGTGCAAGAATGGCTAATGAGCGGCCAGCGACGCCTCAAAGACTTTTTAAAGGGGGCGCTGCACTGTCAACCACTACTAATTGACGCTCCAGTAAAAGAATTTATTAACCACAACCAAAGGAGTTCAGTATCAATGAAGAACATGCAAGAAATGACACCCGCCGATTTTCAAAAGCTAATCACCCTGGTTCTTTCCGACCTCACTATTCGGCGAACCCTCTTGGAAAATCGGGAACGGGAGGTTAACCAGGAAATGCGTTCGTTAGAAAAGGACGCTGAACTAGAGGAGCTCGATAACCAGATTCAGGCAATCCAAGCCGACTATAATCATTATCGTGAGTACCTCGATCCTAACTTTAAACTTGACCTAGATCAATATTATCGAGGGATGAAATAAATAATATTATTCTTTTTGGAATATTTGCGCATTCAAATTCTTAGGGTATAATATGGAGGAAGACTATGAACGCAGAACAACCGCAGCCACTACACAATTACCAACAACTTGTCACTAGCTTGTACCAGCAAACCGACTACGACTTTGTTGGGGTGGCTCTTCAGGCTCCCGTTAGTCCCCACCTTACCCGGTGGCTTTGGGTCGCGGGGAACCAAAACGAGCGGTTCCGGCAAATTGTTCTACGCCGTGGGATTGGGATTGCCGGGTTGGTATTGCGCACCGGAACACCTTTTTGGCATAATGATATTTTGGCCCTTGACCTAAGCGATCGCCTATACTCCCCCATTGCCCGGGCGGAAGATCTCCACTCGTGTGTGGCAGTACCGATCAATAATGGTCCCTTTGGCACCGTCAACGGGGTTTTGTTGGCTGGCTTCCGCGATGAGGAGCGCCAGGTTAACGAGCAAGATGCAACAAAGTTGTCCCAATCCCTGATCTAGCCAAGGATGGAGGCGACTTTTTTGTTAGAAACAGCTAACTGGATTCAATCATTCTTTGACCTCTCCTCAGATGCCACGTTTATTTTCCAAGCCGATCAACTGGTGGTTGCCAACCAGGCCGGGCAGGAGCTGGTTAACGCCTTTGACCTCGACCTGAGCTACCTTCAAGAACTCGCTCAAACCGCCATTAGTCAGCAACAATCAAAGGCGGATGGGTGTTATGATTGCGAAATAATCAACCAGCTTCCCGAGTTGACGATTCCAGTAGATCTTCCACCGGAGCATACCCATCCCCTACGTTACACCATGGTCTACCGGATTCTTTCCCCGACTCACCAGGTCTATGCCCTGGAACTAAAAAGTCAAGCCCCCCTCGATCGGGCTAACCAGGTTGCACAACAACGGATGCTTAACCAGTATGTTAACCGTGCCTACGAAGATGAACGCAAACGGATTTCCCAGGATCTCCACGACAGCATTGCCCAGGGTGTTTATTCAGCGATTATGGGGGTCCGCCGTTTAAACGGCGAGCAAATGGATAATGAGGAACGCCAGCGGGTCAGTGCAATGATTGAAAGCCAACTTGATGATACCCTGCGAGAGGTCAAGGAAATGGCCCTAGATATCCGTCCCTCGGTCCTCGACTCCTTTGGACTGCTGGCGGCCATTCGAGCACTAGCCAAGCGGCTGACGGAAAATTCTGGGGTAATCATCAATGTAATTGGTCGGGCCGATACCTCGGACCTGTCAACTGATGTTCAAAACGTCCTATATCGGATCACCCAGGAAGCAATCAACAATGCCTTGAAGCACGCTAACCCATCTGAAATAACGGTGATTTTGGTTGCCCATGCACACTATATCAGCCTGGAAGTAATCGATAACGGGACCGGGTTTGATTACCAAGCCAACCGTGGCTTTAACGGCCATTCACTTGGCTTAATGAACATGAGCGAACGGGTTAAATCCCTGAACGGTTCCTTCATGATTGATTCCGCACCGGACCAGGGAACGACGGTAACCGTCAAGTTTCCGGTTATTAAACACACTAACGAGCAAAGCAACGGAGAGTAACTATGTATAATGTCTTAATTGCCGACGATCACGCCATCGTGCGGTCGGGAATTGCCTACCTAATCGACAAACAACCGGCCTTTAAGGTGGTGGGACAAACCGCCAACGGGACTGATACCTATATGTGCGTTGAACAAAAGGGGATCGATATTTTGATTATGGACCTTTCAATGCCACCTGGTGAAAGCGGCCTCATCACCACCCAGCGGATTCACGAACACTACCCAGACGTGCGGATTATCATCCTATCGATGCATGAAGAACAAGAATACATTAACAAGGCAATGCACAACGGAGCGATGTCGTACGTCCTCAAGAGCTCACCGGATTCCGAAATTCTGCGCGCCTTAACTCATGTTTCCAACGGGGAAAACTACATTGATGAGAACATTACCCTCACCAAGAAGGACCTAAACCAGATTAATTCAGACGGGGTTGACGTCAATCTGATTGGGTACCGTTCCCTTTCCAACCGCGAACGCGAGGTCTTTCCCCTTGTCGCCCTTGGCTACACCAATAAGGAGATCGCCGCCCGGCTTTATATCTCCACTAAAACGGTGGAGGCTCATAAGGCTAACATTGTCCGTAAACTTCAGTTGAGTACCCGAGCGGACCTTGTTCGCTACGCCATTCACCACCACTTAATTGATCTCTAACCCCTAGCCCTCCCAGTACCCAGAGGGCTTTTTTGGTCGATAAAAACGACGGCGCCACCATTTTTTAGGCAAGCCCCCAATGTTTTTATCATCACCGCACCTGTAAAATTGGCATAGAAAAACCATTCGGGAGGAATCATTATGGCCACTAACCTATCTAAAGATGCTGAGCTGCGGGGAATCTTAAGCGATATCACCCGCCACCGCTTTCCTTCACGCCGCCAGCTCAATCCACAGTCAAACCTCTTTTTAACCGCTAAGTATGCCGTTGAACAGGGGTACGTGACCCACGCTAACATCGACGAAAGTGAGTCCCAGAGTCTCGCTACTCTTGACCTAACCGAGGCCACCTTAACCAACGCTGGGATCGATAAACTGGCCGAACTAAACGAGCAAGCCGAATAGGAGGAGCCAATGGACGCCAAAGAACAACTCAATCGCAAGTACGCTAATACCGCCATCTACACCTCCGCCTTTTACGCTGACCCTGACGATCCACTTAATAACCGAACTAAGCTTTTTGAAGGGCTCAAGTCCTTTGTGATGAACCAACATGAAGATACTCCCTTCTCCTTACAGGTCATGACCACTAACAGCGAGATCAACATCATGCCCCTTGGCCTCGTAGACCTTGACGAATTAAAGGCGTACGAGAAGGAACAACGCCAAAAACGTGGGCTTTTCAAAGCCGGTGATGAGATCCCGCTGGTGGTTAAGTTCATCCCCCACGTCAAGGATGAAGAAGTTAAACAAGAAGTTGTTACTACTACCCAAGAACTGTTTACCGACTTCAACGCCACCTTCCCAAAGGTTTGGGCAGTCGTCAACGAGTACCTGTGCGCCAACCAAATCCTCTTGGAAGCTCTAGAGGCCGACTTGGTAAGCGACGCAGTCGACGTCCAAAAGGAGTACCTTGCTAACTTCACCCAGATGAGTGCTAAGGAACGTGAAATGGTGTTGGGATTTGAATTAAAAGACGACAATCTCGATCACTTTGCCACCTTCATGGCCGATATGCACGAGGTCCAAGCAATCGTCCTATCAGCGGCTAGTTTTTCTACTAAGGAGTTGCTGGGTGAAAACCGCTTCGCCGAAGTTATGAATGACAATGTGCGCCGTTCGACCTTCTTTTGGGTTTTAGATAATACCTTTTATGAGGTCTTCTACTACTTCCTAACGCAGTACGGAACGGACAACCCAAAGCTCAGTAAGCACCTTCGCCATCAAAAGGCGACGTTGATCTCTAACATGCGCAACGATGCCTTTGAACGGGCCCAAAAGGAAATGAGCATGGTTGATTCCACGATCGATTTCAATAAGTACTTTAGCGACGTGTATATTCCGGTAGCAGAACAATTGGCCGCTGAGGTTGATAAGTTTAGCGGGGGCCATGTATGAACTTTCCAAACCACGAAGAACTAAGTGAGGGCTTAGCGACCCTCATCAGCCAGTTGCCCCCGCTCATCTTGGACATGCTTGACCCGGAGCTCGATCATGTTCAACGCCAATTTCGGTTTCACCTCTTTTCAATTTTAACTAGTGACCGGGAACTAACGATGGATCAAGTCCATTCCGCTGCCCTGCCAGAGTTTTTATCCCTTGGTATGTGTTTAAATCCGGCTGCATTCGATCCCAGCCAAGACTCCCCGGCAGACATGGCCAGACAAAAGGCAAGCTCCTTTGTCTTTCCCTACCTTATGAACCGCTACCTAGCTGGGTTACGGATGATTAACACCCCCAGCACCCTAATGAGTGAATTTGAGATTGACGCTGGGGACCTAGCGATTGCCCAGATTCAGCGGCTTCAATATAATTACAACGCCAACTTTAAGGTGGCCAACTACTTAGCTGACTTACGAGCTCGCGACGGCCTCGTGGCTTCTTTAACTGCCCGCCACGCTACTGCTAGCACCACCAAATCACCAGAAGTTATCTCCTTGACTGGTCAGATTGGTCAAGCTTTAGCCGTGGCTGTCCACATTATTGACGAATGCGAAGGGCTAAGCGACCCAACGGTTTTTCAACGCCAAATCGTTACCGGAAACTACCCCCTCGCCCTCTTGTTTACTCGAGAAAGCGAAGCCGCTTGGTTCGATAACTTCTTCCACCAGCCCCACCGCCCGAGCCCAGAAGATTTTCAACAGGCTGCTACATTGGCCATAAAAAAGGGACAAGCTCAGGCCCTGGAGATAGCTGGCGAATTGCTAAGCCAAACGCGTCTTGATGTTCAAGTCCTGCCGGACAGGCCGGCTAAGGAAAGATTAGCAACCTTTATTAAACAAGTGGAAGATTATATAAAATAGAAATATTATTTTATTTTAATTTACCAAAAATAATATGCTGATTTTACTCACCAAACCCGTTATACTGAACATAGTAGCTGTTTACCATTAAACGGGAGGTCTTGATTGTCAACTACGCACCGAA
>NZ_BCAH01000050.1 GCF_001293735.1 Limosilactobacillus gorillae
TCGGTGCGTAGTTGACCTAACAATTATGGGGCACTTTTTTTAGAGCTTCTTTAACTATTTTAGATACTTTTGGGCGTCTTGAGCGGCATTGCGACCGGAGTAAAAGGCATAACCGGCACAAGTTCCAGGCATGTTCGGACCATATGTGTCACCGGTCAAGCCGGCTGCATCATTTCCAGCCGCGTAGACACCTTGGATTACCCTTCCATTATTATCTTCAACCTCATTGGCGGTGTTAACCCGTAAACCACCCATGGTGCAAAAGGCACCAATATTGAGCTTAAAACCATAGTAAGGCCCCTCCTGAACTGGAGCAAGGTACTTAGCATCCTTACCAAATTGATTGTCTACCCCGTTGGCAGCGTAGTTATTGTACTGGCTGACCGTCGCCACTAACTTACCCGCTGGGACCCCCATCTGATTGGCTAATTTTTCAATACTGTCGGCCTTGAAGATGAAGGGCTTGTTAGCCGCCACCGCTTCAGCAATCTCATCTTCAAGTTTATCCATGATTTGGCCACGTTCAACGTAAACCCCCAGGCCCATGTAATTCCCCTCAGTTGCCATCTTCTTGATCACACTCGTGTCAAGAATACTGTAAACCTCATTTTGACCATAAAGCGCGTTGCCGGCGTAACTAAAGTTGTAAATAACCGATTCATCAACAAAACGTTCTCCATCTTGGTTAACCCACAGGAGTGGTTGTTGACCGGCCGCAGTGTTCATCTGACTTTCCATCATTTTGAAGGATGGTTCATCCGGGTCCTTGAGGTAACCGCCAAACAGCATTGCCATCCCCGTTCCGTACTTACGTCCCCCAACACCCCAGCCCAGGCGCAGGCCATCACCGGTCCCCTTCCCACTAGATACCGGAACCAGGCGGGAAAGATCGTAGTTGGTTTCCTTGGCAAGCATTTCCTGGTTATTTAAGTAACCACCTGCCGCGAGGATTACCACTTTAGCCTGAACATCCTCCGTTTCACCAGTGGCCTCGTTTCGCAAGGTAACCGTTTTATTATCACCAAGTTTTAAATCGATTGCGGACGTTGAAGTTAGTAATTCACCACCCAACTTGAGAAATTTTGGTTCCAAGGTGTGAATGGCTCCATAACCAAAACCCTTGTAAATGTGCCAGGTAGCTTCACCGGCTCCCATTGCTTGAACCCGCTCGAAAACAACCCCTTCATCACTAAGCCACTGAACGTTCTCGGCACTTGAATCAACGTACTTTCGCCAAATTCGGGCGTCTGCCTTGTACTTAGAGTATTCAACTTCTTCTTTAAGGACCGCAGTCCCGGAAACGTTAATTCCCTTTTCCTTTTGGAGGTAGGAACCAACCGCAAAGATTCCTTCGCTGTAATTGGCACTTCCCCCAGTTGTCCGCCCCTTTTCAAGCATCAAAACTCGATTACCATTTTCAGCGGCTGTTAAAGCGGCGGCTTCACCCGCAGCACCAGAACCAACAACTACGACATCATATTTTCTTTGCTTAGCAATTGTCATCGTGATTACTCCTTTTTATATCGCTTACATTACTGATTTGTCTCCCATTGTAAGAAGGAACGTGCTATTTTTAAACTGACAACTTATTACGCCACTAGAACTTAGAAGTTCGGCTAAGGGGGGACTAAAATGGATTTCACAAGATTAAGTTGCTTCTGCGATGTCGTTGAGACGGGAAGTTTTCAGCAAGCCGCTAAAAAAGAATTCGTTACCCAACGAGCGGTCTCACAATCAATTAAACGGCTAGAAGATGAGCTTGGGTTAACCCTTTTTAACCGGAGCCACAATAAAATTCAAATTACCCCCGTTGGTCACCAGTTTTATCTTCAAGTTTCTGACATGCTGGCTAAGTTTAAGATCGACGTCAATGACCTCCGCTACCAACAATGAAATGCGGCCCGCCAGCTAACAGTTGGCTACTTTTCCCCCTTCGAAGGCTCCCTTCTACGGGACCAGTTGTTTGACTACATTGCCACGTCCGAGCACCAGTTAGACCTTAAAATCACCCACGAGGGAGTTAACCATCTTTTAGCCGACGTCTCTGCCGGGTTGGTTGACCTTGCAACGGTCCTTGATTATGGCAGTGGCCTCAATCAATTAAATAATGGTCTGGTTAGCCAAACTATTTTTGAAGGAGAGATGCTCATGGGAGTTAGCGTACTAAGCCAGTGGCAAAAGGCGAACTCCTTCCCAATTGCTGACGCTCCCCAGCTTCCCGTTCTCTACTACACCTCCGAAGATTCCCACTACCTCCGGGATAGTTTTTTGGCAACTGTTCCTAAATCTATTACCGGGATCCGAAGTGCGCGGATTGCTAATATTGAGCAAATGCAGATGTTGGTCGCCATGAACAAAGCGGTGGCCTTTTACCCTAGCAAACTATACAAACGATTTTTACCCGATAATGAACACATCCGCTACCTCCCAATTTCAGGGCTAACTGACCAGCGTTACCAAATTAAATTCATTTATAGCGGCACGAGCCCAAAGCAACGGTTAATTGAAAAAATCATTAACCTGACCAACTAACCTTCCCTCCTTATTTCGTAAATAATGGATAAAATACACGATCACCACTAATTTCATATTAAAATTAGCCAGCAACATTACTCTACTAGTTCTGATTTTGCTCCCTTAACAGTAACCAAAAAGCAGAAGTGCCCCATAATCGTT
>NZ_BCAH01000051.1 GCF_001293735.1 Limosilactobacillus gorillae
CATCCCGTTCCAAAACAAGGGTCCGCATTTCGCTGGCCAGTTGTTTGAGTTGTTCAAGAGTCATTTTCTTAAGGTCTTCGGGTTCATTGACCTCATTCAAAAGATAATCCGGATGCAGGTTCATGTTTGTTAGACTCCCCTTTATTTCGTAGGCATTGGTAATGTACATGGATCATTCTACACCATTTTCAAAGTCAGAGGGGATTATTTCCTCCCTAGTTTGACGCGCGGCGTTTGAATCAGTACCATTAACATAATAATTAAGTTCTGATTAAGGAAGTCTTTCGATGCCAACTGAAACCAACCAAGCCATTGTAAAATTAGCGCCAGATCAGCCCTTAACTTCCCAGCAAGAAGAGCTGGTTGAAAGGGTCATCGCCTTTACCAATCATCACTTGACCAGTAAGAGCTTACCAGCCGTCTTCACAATCTACGGTGAGGCGGGAACCGGCAAGAGCGTGGTTTTAACTCACCTCTTCAACCAGATTCAGAAGCTGGCCAAAACACCCCACCAGCCGCTGACTGGAACCGCCAACTACTTTTTGGTCAACCACCCAGAGATCCTAAAGGTCTATAAAGAAATTGCCGGCCAGCAAGCGGCCCTTTTGAAAAAGAACTTCATGCGGCCAACTTCCTTCATCAATCAGCTCGACAAGCAGCAAAAAAACGTTGATGTGGTGGTGATTGACGAGGCCCACCTACTCCTATCCAAGCCGGACCACTACAATAATTTCTACTATGAAAATCAGCTTGCTGAGATCATCAAGCGTGCCCGGGTTGTCATTTTGGTCTTTGATCGTCACCAAGTGTTAAGGATGAAGAGTCTTTGGACGGTTGACCGGCTCAACGTCCTGACGAATCAGTATCCGCATGCAAGCTTTGAACTGACCCATCAATTTCGAATGCAGGCCCCCGATGAACTGGTTGCCTGGCTGAACCGATTCACTGACGGCGAAATCACCCCCTTACCCAAAAATGCCCGGGATGGTTATGACTTCCGGATCTTCGATAACGCTGAACAAATGCGACAAGCCATCGTCAAAAAGGACCACGAGGTCGGGCTCTCCCGGATTCTCTCAACGTCGGGCTACCCCTCTACTTTAGATGGCGGTAAGCACTACATAACGGAAGGACGTTTCAGAATGCCCTGGGACCAGTATAACTACACCGCGACTCCCTGGGCCGAAATACCCCAGACGATTAATGAAGTCGGCTCAATTTACACTTGTCAGGGTTTTGACCTTAATTACGCCGGGATCATCATCGGGCCAATCTTTTCGCAATCTCCCGGTACCAATCACTTACAAGTTAATCTCGACCGTTTTACCGACACTGAAGCCTTTAAACGGCGTGCTGACCTAACTGATCCGGTTGAAATCGAAAATTTGAAAAAGCAGATGCTCTACAACGCCTTAAACGTGATTTTGAAACGGGGTGTTCAAGGAACTTATCTTTACGCTCACGACCCGCTCCTAAGGGCAACCCTCTTTAAGCTTTATCGTCGCCTAGTTGAAAGGAAATAATGCATGCAAAACCACCGCCTCAATAAGTACTGGCTGATTATCCCCGCCGTGATCTTAATTGTGCTCTTGTTACTAACCCTTGTTCACGACTTTATGTCTGTCTCTTATACACATTCTCCGAGCCCACGAGACCTCTCTACATCTCGTATGCCGTCTTCTGCTTGAAAAAAAAAA
>NZ_BCAH01000052.1 GCF_001293735.1 Limosilactobacillus gorillae
TATTTCTTACAATCTGCCATAAATATAATATTTACCATACTAATTATATTTTTATCACAATATAGTAGCTGGTTTTAGTTTTAGATAGTTATGTATACCATTACTATCATTATTTTTTCAAGCTTCTATGTTTATTGTATAATAAACTAAAAGTGGTTAAGTGTTAAGTTAAGATTTTACTTAATTTTTATACGGTATATCCACAAAAGACACTTGTTAACGTTCGATAATAAAGTAGGATTTAAGGAAGGCGGTTCCACTTAGAAATGTGGCTATTATCAGATCATCAGTGGGTTCTGCCTCAGCGAAGAAAGGACCCTTATTAGCAGACGTAAGAGCGCTCACTTAAGCGAAATATATATGAATATTGTGCTAATTAGTAATTTCCTTTCCATAGATATCTAAAAGAAAGCAAAAAGGTGACGCTGGGTGCTAGCACCTAACATCACCTTCTCCATTAATAGAACTTGATAAAAAGTCAAATAAGGGAGTGTGACACAGAAATCACACTCCCTTATTTATTTAATACTTTAGTTTCGGCGGCTTAAATGCATCCCGTCATCGTCTTTTTCAGGCGCTAACAGCGCTTGGTTGTTGTCTAATTCTGACTTGCCAGCGTAATGGTGCCGCTGTAACCAAATCATTGAAATAAGCAACAAGGCCACGAATACTAGTGCAATCGCTAAGAGGATGCTGTTACAAAAGGCCACGTAATGGGTGCCCAGTCCACCGCTGATACCGTTGCGCAAGCCTAGAATTGAGTAGGTCATCGGCAGGTACCAGTGGATGACGTTATAGAACTTCATCGTTAGCTCCATTGGGAAGGTCCCACCGGATCCACCAAGCTGAAGCATCAAGAGGACCATCGCAAAGAATCGCCCAGGATTGTCGAAGGTCATCGATAAGAACATGACCACCGCCATTGAGGCCCAGCCAAAGAGGACAAGGGTCCAGAAGAAGGACGGAACGTGGAGGACGTTAAGCCCAAGGAGCATCATAATCCCGCCTTCAGCAATCGCCATCGCGGTTATACTGGTCATCCCAACGGCTACCTTACTTGCCCACCAGGCGCTAGCCCGCCGTTCGGTAAGCGCAACACGCCGGATTGGGTAGACGAAGTTAAAGACCAGTGCCCCAACGTACAGTGCCACAGATAGGACATATGGTGCCAGGGCGTGACCGTAGTTTGGTACGTAGCTGTAGTCCTTGTGCTTAAGCACAGTTGGTGCAGCCACCATCCGGGCGGTCTTCTTGGTTGGCTTAACTTGGTTAACCGTTTTGGCCCCACTGGTCAGTTTGTCCGCCAGTTTTCCAGCCCCGGCGTTTAGCTTGGCCATTCCAGTTACCAGAGCAGGCGAATTATCGACCAGTTTCTGGGTCCCGGTTGCTAAGGCGCTGACCCCGCTAACCAGGGACGGTACCTTGGCGTTTAACTGAATCAGGGCACTGGCCAATTGGTTAGCACCACTGACCAAGGATGATGAGTTAGCCGTTAACTTGTCGGTCCCGGCACTCGCTTGGCCGACCCCAGCGGTGTATTGAGCGACCCCGCTCTCTAGCTGGTTAGCCCCGCTCTTGAGGGTTGCGGAATTAGCCATTAGTTGACTAGCCCCGCTGGCCGCCGTGTCGACGCCGGCGGTGTATTGGTTAATTCCCGCCTGGGCACTAGTCATCCCGCTCTGCAGGCTGGCGGCCCCGGAAGCCAGAGAATTGGTAGCTTGCTTCAACTCAGCCACCTTACTTGGCATCGATGACAGGGTACTCTGGTAGCCCTGCAAGGTCGTCAAAAGCTGGTTGGCCTGGGTGAGGGTTGTCTGGGCATTAGTTAACGTTGTTTGCAACCCGGCCAGGTTGTTCAGCTGGCTTTGCAGACCGCTCAAGCTCGAGCTCAAACTGCTTAACTGGCTCAGCGTTGTCCCCATCCCCTGGATGGTGGTGACGTTGGCCTGGGCCTTTTGAGCAATCGCCGTCAGCTGAGCCTTGGTGTTTTCATCCGTTGTACTTCCTGCTAGCTCCGTAGCCGTCTTGGCGATGGCGGCATCATTGGTCGCCACTCCGTTCAGGGCTCCGGCGGCTGAACTTGCCTTGCTCAGGGCGTCTTGAGCGCTCTTGAGCTGGGTCGCCTGGGTATTAACATCCTTGAGGGCGGATTGGGCCTGGGTCAGTCCCGTTTGCAGGCTTGCCAGGCTCTTTTGCATTTGACTAGCCTGATTCATGGCACTCATGATCCCAGTGAAATCCAGGCTGCCAAGGGAACTATTAACGGCGGTGTTTAGCTGGTTAGCCCCACTGCTTAATTCAGTTGCCCCCGTGTTTAAACTGGCAGCGCCGTTACGTAATTCACTGGAATTGTTCTTCAATGTCGTCAGACCGCTACCGAGCTGATCCACCCCACTGGTGTATTGGGCCACCCCGCTAGTTAGTGTCGCCGTTCCGCTGTTTAAAGCAGCTGAGTTTGCCGTCAGCTTGGTTAAGCCAGCGGCCACCAGGCCCACTCCACTCGTGTATTGATTTACCCCGCTGGCTAAAGTAGAGCTCCCGCTCGCTAGCTGGCTAGCTCCACTGGCCAGGGGCTTTACGGCTGCCTGCAGGGTTTGAACCCCGTTGTTGACGGTTGAGACCCCGGCGATAAACTGATTGGTCCCCGTGCTTAGGGTTACCATTCCATTGTTAATCTGCTTGGCCCCGCTGGCCGCCTGGTTAAAGCCCTTGCCAACCTTCTTGACCAGTTTGATCATCGTGTTAGCATAGGCCTCAGTTACTTGAGCACGGACCTGCTGGTTGAGCTTGGACATCGCCATTTCGCTGATAACCTGGCCGATGTAGTTTAAGGAACCGTTCGTTTCGTACTTGAGCTCCATTTTCTTGGGGTTCTTGTCTAAAACGGTGGCGGCATCCTTAGAGAAATTAGCCGGGATTGTCACCACCGTGTAGTACTTCCGGTGACTCAAGCCCTCTTCGGCCTTTTTCTTTGAAACTATTTCCCACTTCAGTTGCTTGTTCTTCTTAAGCTCACTCGCCAGTTGGCTACCAACCCTTAACGTTTGACCCTGATACCTAACGGCGTGGTCCTCGTTAACCACGGCGACCGGCAGGTTCTGGGTGCTCCCGTAAGGGTCCCACACTGACTTTAAAAAGAAGATGCTGTACAAAAAGGGAATAAAACAGATAACAATCGATGATAACAATAGGAGGCGATTCCGTCGAATGTGCCGGAATTCAGCCTTAATCATTTCCCACATTGTCTTTCCTTTCTCTCAATTGATTTTGGTTTGAAATTACTGGATCAAGGCGTGAACCGAACGTTTAATGAAAGCAACTACCTCTTCTTTGGGAACGTGGTAGTTATTTTCTTGCCACCAGTAAAAGGCCCCCATGATTGCCCCGCTCAACACGTAGGCTAACATTTCGGGGTTGGGGCTCACTTTCAAAGCGACCACGATCGTGTTTTGACTGGTGGTCTCACGCCGATCCAGCAGGATTTCAGCAATCATGCCAACCAACTCGGCTGAATAAGAGCTCCGCATCCCCCCATTAGCCAAGTTAGAAAAGATCACCCGGCTCTCTTCAATCCGGGTGACCAAGGCCTCAATTAAGTCATTTTCGGTGGCGGTTTGATCGATAACCCGTGCTACCCATGCTCCCAGTGTCTGTTCAAGCAGGTCATACTTGTCATGAAAGTAGCGGTAAAAGCTGCTCCGGTGCAGGAGTGCTTCTTCGCAAATTTGGTCGACAGTGATCTTTTCAAATGAAGACTTCTCTAACAGGTGCATTAAAGCGACCTCAAAGTCCCGCACGGTCCGATTGGCTTTCATGCTTGATCCTCCATTTCAAACTAACGCCCACATTATATCGTGAAACATTAATCTCTAACAGATTGGCTTCGCTATTTTTGTCTTATTATAAGACAAATGTAGCAAACTGTTTCATGATTAGTTTTACTAAATTTTTACAAAAAGATCCGCAGGCTTCCTTGGCTATGCTACAATAAAGGGCGTGGAAAGCGCTTACTAATTCATCAAGGAGATGTTTTTCAAATGCAAATTACGACTTCAGTCTTTGGAACTTGGCAGGGCCAAGACGTTATCAAGTACACGATGGAAAACGACAACGGCGTTCAAGTTAGCGTCTTGAACCTGGCTGCCCTTCTGCAGGCCTACGCCGTTCCAACCAAAACTGGCCAAAAAAAGAACCTCGTTTTATCCTCTGACACGGTGGCTGGTTTCATGGACAACGGCCTTTGCTTAAACAAGTCAATTGGTCGCGTAGCTAACCGGATCGGTGGGGGCCACTTCTTCATCGATGGCAAGGGATACCAAGTTGAACAAAACGAAGGTAACAATAACATCCACGGAGGCTCCCATGGCTTCAAGGACCAGATCTGGGATGCGTCCACCGACCAAGTTAACGACCAGCTTCAGGTTATTTTCACCAAGACCTTCACTCAAGAAGAAGACACCTTTCCAGGCACCGAAAACGCCCGAATCGTCTATACCCTTCACAAGGATAACCGGCTGACAATTGATTTTTACGCCTCAAGCAATCAACCAACCCTCTTCAATCCAACCAACCACACTTACTGGAACATCAGCGATGATGACACGATCGAAAACGTCACCTTAGCGCTGAACTCTAAGTACCACTTGGCTGTCGATGAAGGTAAGATCCCGACTGGCGAAAAGCTGGTTAACGCGGGCACCCCGTACGACTTTACGACGGCAACCCGAATGGGCGATGCCTTGGCCCAAATGAAAGCCCAAACTACCGAGGGGGGCTTTGACGATTACTTCGTGGTTGAACCAAGCAACACGTTAGATCACATGCCCGTTGCTATCATGAACGACCCCGCCTCCGGGCGCGAAGTCAAGATCTACTCCGATCGTAATGCTATGATCATGTACACCGCTAACGGTCTGGACAACTCCGTTAAGGATCTCGACCACCCTGCTCAACCATGGTTGGCCATGGCCTTGGAAGGCCAGACCCTGCCGGATGCCATTAATAATCCCGCCTTTGGCGACATTGTCTTACGGCCGGGCAAGCCACAACACTACCAACTCCAATACGTGGTAAAGTTCTAAACACAAAAAGGGACTGTGACAAAAAAACTGTCACAGTCCCTTTTTATTAGCTAGCGGTTGCTTCGGGTGCGTTCTTGCGTTCCCATTCTGGTGTCTTCCTTACGGTCTTGGTAAGCCACCTGGGCGACTAAGCCAAAATCGCCGTCGGTCAGAATCGTTGAACCCCGCCGGCCCGGAATCTTATGCGGGCCCCCGGTTACGTACAGGTTTGCCAGATAGAGGGCAAAGCGATGGTGGGCGGTGTGCGCGTCAGTTAAACCGACCCGCTTAATGTGGCCAACTGGCCGTTTTTCCATCTGGTTTAAACCAATATAGATTTCCAAGCGGTGCCCCAGCGGGTCGTGAATCAGCTCGAAGTACGGCGGTTGCTGGCCGGCGTTTAAGGCCGCTACCGGCTGACCGGTTTCCTGGTACTGAGCAATAATTTCATCGGTATCCAGGCCATTGTAATCAGCCAGGAGAATTCCCTGTTCAACTAGTTGGTCGACCACCTTACGCAGGTTCTCCTGCTCGTGGGAATCAATCTCCACCTCAGCTTGAATCACGTCTTCAGCGGTAAATAAACCGTTAGATGCCCCCATTGCCCGATTTTGCTGGGCCGCCAGCTTGGCTAGCCGCTGGCGTTCCTTTTCCTCAGGTGTCTCTCGCGTCGTCCCGGTAAGTTTAGACAGCCATGGCGATAAGAAATCAAAGCGTGAGGTTCTTCCCAGGAAATAATAGACAGCGTTCAAGTAAAGGTAATAGGTTACCCCTAAGACAGCTAAAAAGTATAAGAAGCCCCGCATCCAGGCCTGATTTTTCAACAGCATAAAGGTGACGTAGATTAAATAGCCATCACCGAAGAAAGCTAGGGCCACGTAAATACGGTTCTTGACCTTGACGCTTAGGTTAAAGTACCCCAGCGACCCGTTAATCATATCTAGCAATGAAAACATTTGGCCCCTCCTTAGTTCGTTGTTGTTGCCTCATTGTTATTGGTAGTGGTTGTTCCCGTAGTATGGCTATTGGTCGTCGTATTAGTTGTGTTATTGGTCGTTGTCGACGATGAAGACTCATTCGTCGGTGCCTTAGTACTACGGGTCGACGAGTTGTCCGTCGCGTTACTGGTCGTGCCCGTCGTCGTGTTGTTATTAGTGGTGTCTGTGGCGGTACTGGTCCTGTTAGCCGACGAAGAATCGGTACTGTTCCCGGTGGCCTGACTGCTGTTCTTGTCGCTACTGTCATCACTTGGCTTAGCGTTGCTGCCAGACTGGCTGGAATTCATCGAAGTCGAGCGGGAACTAGATGAAACCACCGCCGCCCCGTTGTTGGTGTTGGTCGTCTTGTTAACCACGACGTTGGTGGCCCCCAAGGCTAAAACTACCGACACCAAGGCAAACGGTGTGATAAATGGTGGTGTGTTTAATGGCATTCCGTTCTCATCTCCCTTTTTAGTCCCACAAATTATACACTAGCTAGTGGGCGAAAATGTTTAAAAGATCATTATTTTCTCGTTAACTATGTCTATTGATGTCAACTACGCACCGA
>NZ_BCAH01000053.1 GCF_001293735.1 Limosilactobacillus gorillae
CCATAATATATCAATGAAGAGTCGTGTGGGCAGGTATCGTCTCGGCCAGAACCCGACCGTGACGGATGTTGTACAAAACTTCCACGTGGCGGTTCAGGGTCTGGTAGAAGTTTTGCTCATTAAGTAAAATACAATCACCTGGTTTTCCAACCTCAATTCCATACTGATCTTCAATATGCAGGGTCTTAGCGGCGTTCGTAGTAACGAACTTATAAGAGTTCTGTAACTGTGAGTAGCCCATCATATGGGTTACATAAACCCCCATTGAAACAACATCCAACATATTACCATCGCCCAATGGATTCCATGGGTCCTGAACGTCGTCTTCCCCAAACGAAACGTTAATTCCAGCCGCATCTAGTTCTTTAACCCGGGTGACCCCCCGCCGTTTTGGATAGGTATCAAATCGGCCACCCAGGTGAACATTGACCAGTGGGTTGGCGACAAAGTTGAGCCCACTCATCTTTAAAAGTCGGAAGAGTTTGTAGGTATAGGCGTCGTTATATGACCCCATCGCCGTAGTATGGCTGGCCGTCACCCGATCACCCATCTGACGTTCGTACGCCTCGGTGGCCAGTACCTCTAAATGCCGTGACATCGGGTCGTCAATCTCATCGCAGTGAACATCAACTAGCTTGTCGTACTTGTCAGCCAGGGCCATTAAAAAGTGTACTGATTGCCAGCCATATTCGGTTGAAAATTCAAAGTGCGGAATTCCTCCCACCACATCCAAACCTTCCTTAACCGCCTGCTCCATTAACTGCTTACCATTCGGAAAGCTTAAAATTCCCTCTTGGGGAAAGGCTACTAATTGAAGATCAACTTGATCCTTTAGGTCGTGTTTAAGTTCCAAGAGTGCCTGAGCGGCAATCAAGTGGGGATCGGTTACGTCGACATGGGAACGAACGTGTTGAATTCCGTGTCCTACCATCTTCATAATTGTCTGCTTAGCACGTCTCTTGACATCTTCTTTAGTTAGCGACTTCTTGCGCTCACTCCAAATTCGAATCCCGTCAAACAACGTTCCCGTTTCGTTATACTCTGGCTGGCCGGCCGTTAGCGTAGCGTCCAGGTGAACGTGAGAGTCAATGAAGGGCGGTAGTAACAGCTTTTCTTGACCATCAATAACTTGTTCGTTAGGCCGAACCTTAATCCCTGCCTTAATGGCGGTAAATTGGCCATCGGTAATCTGAACATCAACCAGGTCAGCTTGGTTATTGACATGAACGTTTTTAATTAACATACTTAACCCCTTTGCAATTTTGACAATCCCATGTACAGGAGGCCTGAGACTAGCATATCAACGAAGGTAATCCCAATTGAATTAACGAAAAATTCCTGGTTCCTAAACGTTAAAAAGATCACCACTCCAACAATGAAGGTGATGATAGCGGCTGGATTAACACCCCTCCTATACCAGTAGCGGCCATTTACCTGGCCCAATTCTGCAACTTGATAGTGGCGTTTTGCCTTCCAGTAAAAGTCGGTACAGATAATTGCAATCGTCGGCCCCAGGACCATCGCTACGTAATCAAGGAAGCTTTCAAAGGTGTCTAAAAATGAACCTACAAACATCGGGATGAAGGTAACAATTGTCGCTAAACTAACTACCAGCCATAGAGCGCTTTTCAGGCTAATCTTCGGGAAAATGTTTGATAAGGCCGAACCCGCCCCTAACAAGTTAACGGCATTAGCCGTCATTGAGGTAAGGATGATTACCAACAGGGCGACAATCCCTAGGCCTAGTTTAGCTGCGATCGTACTTGGGTCAGAATTATTGGCATTGTAAACGCCAGAGATAATAGCAATTGAAATCGTTGAAATCAGACCGATAAAGGCAAACCAAAGTACCCCGACCATTGCCCCAACAAAGGGCGAAATAATTGAGTTCATCCGGCTCGCAGTAAAGCGAGTAAAATCGGCCCCGGCCGTTACCCAAGCAAGATTAAAGGCCGCCACGTAGTCAACAGCTGCTCCAGTAGCCATCCTTTGCTTTGCCGGTACTGACCAATGGGCAATCTCAGCTAACGAAACCGTCTTGAATACCGCCACAGACTCCCAAACCACAAAGACTAAAACCAAGATAATACCAAGCCGTTCGATTAACTGAATTGAACGGGAGCCCGCGGAAATTGAGAGGATGTGCAAGACGCTCATCACAACGATCCCAACCACAAGGCCCTTCCAGCCGCCAGATTTACCAAAGCTTGGCCAACCCCATAACTGAGTAAAAATCAACCCCACCGATTGGGCGGCAATGAAGGTATTGACGGCTGTCCAGCCAATGAACTGAGTGATGTTGACTAATGATGGCAGGTAACTTCCCCGCTCCCCAAAGGAGGCTCGTGATAAAGTCATTGTCGAAAGGCCGGTCTTATAACCCATGTAGCCAACTAAGCTTAAAAAGACGTACGAGAGTGCTGATGAAATGACCAAGACCTTCATTGCCACGGCAAAGCCACAGGCGGCTAAAACGCCCCCCACAAACCAGGTCCCATTGTTAGCATTGGCCCCCACCCAGGTGGCAAACATATCCCACCAATTAGTGTGGCGCGCTGCTAATGGAATCTGGTTACTGTTTGTTTGCTGTTGTTCTTCCATGTTGTCCCCCTTAGACGTCAAAAACCCCCGCACCAGGGGCGGGGGTTACTCGTGGCGAGGACAACAAAATCGTCCACGCTTACTTTCAGCCTTCGCCGCCTCACTGGACTGCGTTAAAGACTTCGATATATTGACATATTCGTTTTCAAATTATAACTAACACTTCTGATCCTGTCAATTAGGCCTTGGGTAGGAAAAGTGGCGCCAGTTTCTCAAGTCCCGTTCGATCATCTTGATCAAAACGCGCCAACTTTGGGCTATCTATGTCTAGGACCCCCCATAACTGGCCATTTGCAAAGATTGGAACCACGATTTCTGAGTTTGATGACGTATCACAGGCAATGTGACCGGTAAATCGGTGAACATCTTCTACAACCTGGGTAGTCCTTGTTTGAGCAGCCGTACCACAGACACCACTCCCAAAGGCAATGTGTACATAGGCTACTTGACCCTGGAAGTGTACATAGGCTACTTGACCCTGGAAGGGTCCCAAAATTAACTCACCATTCTTAACCCGATAAAAACCGGCAAAGTTAACGTCTGCCAAGCCATTGAAGAGGAGAGCCGCTAAATTACTTGCATTGGCAATCCAATCGTTCTCTCCTTCAAATAGGGCCCTTGCTTGTTGATACAGTAATTGGTAATCCGCTTGTTTTGTCATCCAGGTTCTCCTTAATCGTATCGTTTACCGTAAATAACTAGATCCTGGGTCCTGTCTGGAAAGGTTGCCACCCGGGGAAACAATCCCCACTTTTGAAAGCTAAATTTCTTGAAGAGGGCTTGACTAGCCTGGTTTTCACCAAAGATGTAGGCAACCAGCGCCGTAATCCCATGGTCTTTAATCTGCCCTTCAAGAAAGTTCAGTGCCCTTGTCCCAATACCCTGGTGACGAACAACCTGGTCAAAATATATTGTGACCTCAGCGGTATGGCGATATGCCGCCAGGCCATAAAAAGGCTTCAATCCAACCCAACCGATCACCCGGTTATCATCTTTAGCTACCCAGAGGGGGTACTGATCATTAAAGGAGTCTAGCCAGGCTTGCCGCTCTTCAATCGTAACTGGTGATATGTCAGCCGTCACCGTATGGGAGGCAATCGCTTGGTTGTAGATGGCAACGATCACTGGTAAATCCGCTTTTGTTGCCCTTTGAAAGGTTATCATCAGGAAGTGCTCCTTTTTTCATCGTTTTCTAAGTATACATCCTCGCTAATAAAGGAAAGGAGCGGGACACTATTTGTATTTGTCACCGTTCCCTACGATTTTATTCAAATAACCACTGATACTGCTCGTACCCGGCTGCTTCTAACTCAGCAACCGGAATGAAACGTAGGGCCGCTGAGTTAATACAATAACGTAATCCCCCACGGTCCACGGGACCATCGGTAAAGACATGTCCTAGGTGGGAATCAGCCTCTTTGGATCGAACCTCCGTACGCTCCATACCAAAGGACTGGTCGCGCTTCGTAGTTAATTCGCTAACCGGTTTAGTGAAGGATGGCCAGCCACAACCTGCATCGTACTTATCCCGGGATGAAAAAAGTGGTTCGCCAGACACAACGTCGACGTAGAGCCCCTCATCATAAAAGTCATCATACCTACCGGTGAATGGACGTTCAGTAGCCGCTTCTTGGGTAACGGCAAATTGGGTTGGTGTTAGCTTCTTAAGTCTTTCTTGCTTCTTGTCCATCAAAGGCTCCCTAACAGTCGTGTGTCGTAGCCTGACGAACGACGGTATCCACAGGTTCTGTGACATCTAAAATTTCAACACTGTCAGTTAAGACCCCCTGCGGTGAGGTTAGTGCCATTGTGAAATAGGTTGGATTAAAGCGCAACTCCATTCCCGCTGAGTATTGCGGAGCGTCAAACCCCTTATAATAAACATCCCCAAGGTTGGATGGGAAGTGAGCATCAAAGTCAGGTAAGACCACGTCCTTAGCGATAAAAATTAGCTTGTAATTGGCGGCTAGAGAACAATTTCCCACCTTCGAAAACGGTCCAACTCCATCATCGTAGTCTAAAATGATCCTCTTGTCTGGTGAAAGGTAACGGGCTATCCGTTCTTTGACGTCATCGGTAAAGGTCAAATCCATTTGAATCACTCCTTCGCTTATACGTATCATTCTATTAACCACCAGTTTACCCTTATTTAAAGTAGGTTCAACTTTGATGCCTAAAAAATCCCCGCTTCAAAATGAAGACGGGGATCTAATTTTGAAAAAATTAACCTTCAAAGGCCTTAGTTAGTGGTGGAACCACTTGCTTCTTACGAGAAACAACGCCTGGCAAATTCATTCGTTTCTGATCGTTTAACTTCTTGTCAAAGGCTTCTTCAACCTTATCAAGATTGTCACCAAGGACCAGGAGGTCAGAGTCGCTGTTCAAAATGTTAGTAACGATTAGGACGAAGGTGTCATAGCCATTTTCATCCATCAGGGATTGCATAGCGGCCTCAATCCCTTCCTGACGAGAGAAAACATCGTCTAGGTCAACCGTGTTAACCTGGCCAATCCGCACCTTGGTGTCACTTAATTCAAAGGTCTTTGCGTCACCATCAACGATCTCTTCATCACCCTTGGCTGCTAAGTTGGTGCCAGCCTTTAACATCTTGAGGCCATATTCTTCGTAGTCAACCCCAGCAACCTTAGCTAGGTATTTGACAGCTTCACCATCATGATCGGTAGTCGTTGGTGACTTAAGCAACAGGGTATCAGAAATGATAGCCGACAGCATCATTCCGGCTAAGTTTTGCGGAATGTCGATGTGTGCAGCTTGGAACAGTTCTGTAATGATCGTGGATACACAACCGTACGGGCGCATAGTTACCCATAGCGGTTGGGCCGTATTGAAGTCAGCCAGACGATGGTGATCAATTAAGTGGGTAACCGTCACCTTGTCCAAATCAGCAACACTTTGCTGGGGTTCATTGTGGTCGACCAACATTACTGAATCAACTTCGTTTGCGACCGTCTCAACAACCCGGGGTGCTTCCATCCCGAATTCCTTAAGGGCGTACTTGGTTTCATCATTAACCTCACCCAAGGCCACGGCTTCCGTTTCATAACCCAGTTGGTTTTGATAGTAGGAAAAGGCCATTGCCGCGGCAATCGTATCCGTATCTGGCTTTTGGTGTCCAAAAACTAATTCTTTGCTCATGTCTAGGATTCCTCCTCAAATTTAACGAATTTAACTTCGCTGATACAATTTATTTTAGCATGCAGGATAAGACTGTGCATCAGTTTTTGAAAGAAGACCGGCACAGCCTAGCCTTTCTTCGCCTCGGTCAATCGCCGGTATAGTTCGCGACCAACAATATCATTGGTCCACATCCAGGCAATATGGCCTAGGGCTTCGGAAAGGTGTTCTTCTTTAGGCTGATCCTTTGCCTTCGGGACGGTTCCCATCTCCGGCATAACCCCTAAGTGAAAGGCCACCCATACTGCCAGGCCAAAGATTGTCCCGTACCCCTTCTTAAGGTACTGAGAGTTTTCTACCAGGACCTCATAAATGATTCCAAAAGAAACCGAGAAACCAAAGTGTACTAAAAATGAAACCCACGGCATTTCGTGACCAGAAAAAGAGTAAGTTGAATGCGTCACTCGGGCCGGAACTCCCATTTGTTCCAGTAAGCGCTGGGGTGGGTTGGTGGCGTCACGTTCTGGTGTTCGCGGCGGTAAAATATTCTCCCACCCTAGTTTTACGAGGCCTGAGAGCAAACCAGCTGCTGTTCCAGCTTTTATCGCTGCTTTTAAGTTAAAGTTTTCTGCCTTCATTTTCACACACCTCTTATTTTGACCAAGTGCTTGCACACGATCATTATAAACTCGCTTAGGGATGATTCACAATAATTCTAACTTGTCCGGTTGTACCTCTCCTTCCACCTTGGTAACCAGTTTTTTCCGCAAGCTAACCGGAATTCCCTGGGTATCGGTGTCGACAACAAAGGTCCCATTAGATTGAGCTGTTCCTAGGTGGTGATCAGTGACCAAAACATCCTGGAAGGCCGGCCGGTTAGTGATAATTTCAAGGGCGCCAGTGTAATCGACCGGGAAGGTTAAGAAAGCTACCACTTGGTGAGGACTCTTTTTTAAGCGGTGCAAGACGAGGTTTCCTCGTCTTGCCCGGGCTCCAACTTCAAGGTCCTTAACGGCCATTTCCTTGAAGGCCCCTCGTTGAGTTACTAACGCTAAGGTCTGGCTGTCATTAGTCAACGCCATTCCGACCAGCTCATCGTCATCCTTCAGGTTAATTGCTCGTACCCCAGCAGTTCGGACACCGGTTTGTGGAACATCATCGGTAGTAAAGCGCAAGGCGTATCCTTCCCGGCTAATCGCAAGAATTGATTGGCTTTCTTGTAACGGAGTAAAGTATTCAACACTAACCACTTGGCTGTCCCCGCGGAGCTTAATGGCCACCGAAGCGTGGGTCTTGTAGCGCGACCCTGGCTGATAATCACTAAGGGCGCTTTGTTTTATTTGACCGTCAGAGGTAGCAAAGAAAAAGGATCCTGGTAAGTCTAATTTTTCAAAGATAATCGCCTTAATGATTAATTCATCCTCATCCAGGTCAATTGTTTGTGAGAGGTGTTCACCAGTGTCCTTCCAGCGGGTATCAATCAACTCGTGAACCGGCCGGTAAATGAACCGTCCCTTATTGGTGAACATATACAGGTGACTCAAGGTGGTTGCCTGCTCCAGGAGGATTGGGTAATCATCCTCACGTAAACCATTTTCAGTTAACTCAGAGGCCTTAAAGGACCGCAAGGAAGAGCGCTTGATGTAGCCGGCTGCGGAGACCAGCACCATTACGTCTTCGTTGGCCACTGTCACCCGGGTATCAACCGTCAGCTTTTGTACCTGGTCTTCAATCTGGGTCCGGCGGGGATTTGCAAATTCCTTTTTAAGTACCTGCATCTCCCGCTTCAAGACACGGTCTAGGGTCTTTTCGTCGGTCAAAATTTGCTTAAACTTGGTAATTCGCTCCGTCAGTTTAGCCTGTTCTTGCTCCAAGGCCGTTACATCAGTGTTAGTTAGCCGGTACAGCTGTAAAGCAACAATTGCCTCGGCTTGGGTGGTAGTGAAGTCATAGGACTTTACCAGGTTTTGCTGAGCATCCTTACGATTCTTAGAGGCCCGAATTGTGGTAATTACCTGATCCAGAATCGAGAGGGCCTTGATCAACCCTTCGACAATGTGTAAGCGACTCTGAGCTCGGTGAAGGTCAAATTTGGTCCGGCGGATAATAACCTCTTTTTGAAAGGCTAGGTAGGAGGCCAGGTAGTGCTTGAGGCCTACACGAACTGGGCGCTGATTATCAATTGCAACCATATTGAAGTTGTAATTAATCTGTAGGTCCGTGTTCTTAAGGAGGTAATTCAAGACCCCCTGGGCATCGACACCTCGCTTGAGCTCAATTGCAATTCGCAGCCCAGTCCGATCAGTTTCGTCACGGGCGTCTGCGATCCCCTCAACTTTCTTATTCAGCCGTAAGTCAGTGATCCGTTTCATCAGCTGAGCCTTGTTAACCTCGTACGGGATTTCGGTGACCACAATCTGCTCACGGCCCCCCCGCAGGGTTTCAATGCTGGTCTTGGCCCGGACAACAATCCGTCCTCGCCCTGTTTGGTAAGCCTTCTTAATTCCGTCCTTACCCTGGATGATGGCCCCGGTTGGGAAGTCCGGTCCCGGCACAAAGGCCATCAGGTCATCCAAGCTAGCGTTGGGGTGACCCAAAAGGTAGATTAAAGCATCAATCAATTCCCCCAGATTATGAGTCGGAATTTCTGTTGCGTATCCAGCTGAGATCCCAGTTGCTCCGTTAACAAAGAGGTTTGGGATTCGTGAGGGTAAGACAACCGGCTCTTTTTCGGTATCATCAAAGTTGAGGGTCATTTCGACCGTATCTTTATCGATGTCTTCAAGCATCCGGCTAGCAATCTTAGACAAGCGAGCTTCAGTATAACGCATGGCTGCTGCTGGATCTCCGTCCATCGAACCGTTATTACCGTGCATTTCAATCAAAGGCTCACGAAGTTTCCAATCCTGACTTAAGCGAACCAGAGCTTCGTAAATCGACGAATCTCCATGGGGATGGAAGTTACCCATAACGTTCCCAACCGACTTAGCGGACTTACGAAAGCCCTTATCATAGGTATTGCCATCCTTATTCATTGCAAATAAGATTCGGCGCTGAACCGGTTTTAAGCCGTCCCGAATGTCCGGAAGGGCCCGTTCTTGAATGATCGATTTGGAGTAGCGGCCAAAGCGGTCGCCCATAATTTGTTCGAGGGTTAGTTCCTCAATACGTGTGTCAGGCACAGGCGTCATCCTTTCTCTTTATTCATTCCAAGTCGTGACTGTCGGGGTCATCACTTGACCCTTAGCTTCCACTAAGGCATCTGCTTCTTCATCGTCACTCATGGTAAATTGAACGTTTTGGTCGATCCACTCTCGCCGTGGTTCAACCTTATTCCCCATCAAGGTGGTAATCCGCTTTTCAGCCAGTTCAGCGTCTTCAATCCGGACTCGAATCAGCGTCCGTGTCTCTGGGTTCATGGTTGTTTCCCATAGCTGATCGGCGTTCATTTCCCCCAATCCCTTGAAACGTTGTAAGGAGGTCCCCTTACTTCTATTTTTAGTTAACTTGGTTAACTCATCGTTGGTCCATGCGTAAGTGATTTTAGTGTTTTTACCGCTTCCTTTTTGCAAGCGATACAGCGGTGGCATAGCGATATAAACTCGTCCAGCCTCAATCATCGGTCGCATGTACTTATAAAAGAAGGTTAATAGTAGGATCTGAATATGAGCCCCATCATCATCAGCATCCGTCATGATGATAATCTTGTCATAATTAGCGTCATCAACCTTAAACTCGGCTCCTACACCGGCCCCCACTGTATAGATAATTGTGTTTAGCTCTTCGTTTTTCAAAACGTCATCGAGCCGGGCCTTTTCGGTGTTTAAGACCTTTCCACGCAAGGGTAGAATCGCCTGAAATTTGCGATCCCGCCCTTGCTTGGCGCTTCCACCGGCAGAATCACCTTCGACCAAGAAGAGCTCGTTTTTAGCACTGTTCTTGGACTGGGCCGGTGTTAACTTACCAGACAGGTTGCGCTCCTTGCGCCCCTTACGTTTCCCAGAGCGGGATTGGTCCCGGGCCTTGCGGGCGGCTTCCCGAGCCTGGCGAGCTCGTAATGATTTTTTGATCAGCATCTGGGCCAGGTCGCCGTTTTCCATCAAAGCGTAACCTAATTGATCGGAAACTACGGTATCAACAATCTTACGGGCCTCAGGCGTTCCGAGCTTATCTTTAGTTTGTCCTTCAAATTGCAAGATCGCCTCTGGGATCCGGACAGAAACAACGGCCGTCAGTCCCTCACGTACATCGGAACCCTCAAGGTTTTTATCACGTTCCTTTAGCAGACCAACCTTCCGGGCATACTCGTTGAAAGTCTTGGTCCACGCTCCCCTGAAACCAACCTCATGGGTCCCTCCCCCGGGAGTCCGAACATTGTTGACAAAGCTCAATAGGTTTTCAGAATAACCATCATTGTACTGGGCGGCCACGTCGACCTCGACCCCATCTTGGGTTCCAGTGAAGGAAAAGATCTTACCTAAGGTGTCCTTGTCTTCATTTAAATAGGCCACAAAATCGTCAATCCCATTTTCAAACTTGAAGACTTCTTCTTGTTCCATTCCCTCGCGTTTATCGGTTAGGGTGATTTTAACTCCCTTAAGCAAGAAGGCCGATTCCCGTAGCCGCCGGGCAAGGGTTTGGTAATCATAAACGGTAGTTGAAAAGATTTGCGGGTCTGGCTTAAAGGTCACTGTCGTTCCAGAACCCGCCCGGGTGTTACCTAGCTCCTTTAGGGTTCCCACTGGATGGCCCCCATCGCGGAACTTTTCCTGGTAGCGGACATGGTCACGTACAATCGTCAAGGTAAGGTGTGATGATAGGGCGTTGACAACCGATGCTCCCACCCCGTGAAGTCCCCCGGAGGTCTTATAACCATCAGCTTGGCCAAACTTTCCCCCCGCATGTAAGACGGTCATGATTACTTCCGGAGTAGGTTTACCGCTAGCGTGCATTCCAACTGGCATCCCCCGTCCGTGGTCCTGGACGGTAATGGCGTTATCTTTTTCAATCGTGACGTTGATCTCATCACCAAAGCCAGAGAGAGCCTCATCGACAGCGTTGTCGACAATTTCATATACCAGGTGGTGGAGACCATGGGTATCGGTAGAACCGATGTACATCCCGGGCCGCTTGCGAACCGCCTCCAATCCTTCTAGGATTTTAATCGAGGATGAGTCGTATTTATATTCTTCTTGTGCCACAAAGGGGCCTCCTCACATTTCGGATTTGCATTCATGCATTCGATTTTTTATCATAGCTAACTCCAGCCGCAATTTCAATTGATCTTTTGAATTGACGGTCAGGCGCCCTAACGAAATCGTTCCTTTGATAGTGTAGCACAGGGAAGCGGCTTTTATCAAACACCCGTTCCCTTATGGCCGAACCGAGGAAAAGATGCTATGATAGATGGGTTATAATTTAAAGGAGCGTCTATATGCTGAAAATTATTGTAATGGTCGTTATTGCCTACTTGCTGGGTTCAATCCCGTCGGGGCTTTGGATCGGCCAACGTTTCTATAATAAGGATATCCGCCAACTTGGCAGTGGGAACATCGGAACAACCAATACTTTCCGGGTTCTGGGTCCTAAGGCGGGGACGGTCGTCTTATTGATGGACATCTTGAAAGGGACTTTGGCAGCCAGCCAGCCCTACCTCTTCCATAGTAACGTCAACCCCCTCTTGATCGGGATTTTTGCCTCACTTGGCCATACGGTTTCGATTTTTGATCACTTCCATGGGGGTAAGGCGGTGGCTACCTCAGCCGGGATCCTCTTAGCCTACAACCCATTAATGTTCTTACTGGCCTCAGCTATCTTTGTGACTGTTCTCCTGCTTACTTCGATGGCATCAGCGGCCTCAATAATTGGGATCACCAGCATCTTTGTGATTGCCTTAGTTATTCACGACTATATCTTGGCCACCGTTGCTGGAATCTTAACCGTTGTGGTTATCATGAGACATCGAAGCAATATTGTCCGGATTCTTCATGGTCAAGAATCAATGGTTTCATTTGGCCTGGGCCACTATTTAAAAAATCGAAAGTAAAGAAAAAGGAGTAACCAGAAG
>NZ_BCAH01000054.1 GCF_001293735.1 Limosilactobacillus gorillae
TCAAAGGCCGCGGCCTTTGGCGCCAGAGCCTGGTAGTGTTGGTCGCCGATTGCCGCTAGGGTATGAACCAACCAGTACATTTTAGTGGGGTCGAAATCTAGCGTGGTTTTCTTGTAAGCTGCCGGGGTATCGAGTACGTTGGCGTAAAATGGCACTAGAGCGTTAAAGGTGTTAGGTCCAAATGAAAGCCAGTGCACGGCAGCCCGGTCTAATAAAACACCAGAGCGAATTTGCAAAATGTGCAGTTCTAGGTTCCGGTTTATAGCGATTGGCCGAAGTGCAGCGCCCTTATCCCCTTCGTAAGGATCATACTTGGTCCCTTGGAAGTGTGAAGACATTGCCTGCTTGATGTCTTCAACCGCCAACCGATGCTTGGGATGGCAAATAAAGGGCAGATCCATTTGGCGGGGGTTGTCCCCGTTTTCAACCCCAAATTGCTTTTGGACGTACCAAACCCGCGGGTTATTATAACGCATATCCTGGTAGGTGTGCGATCCACAGATACGGCGTAGATTGTAGCCGTCATCGTCTGGGTTCAACCTATTCTGGTCAATCCACTCCTTCAGGCCAGGACTAGCCAGCGTATCCTCACTTTCGAAGTCATAGGCAGTGATACTAAAGCGGTTAGACGCGATAACAAAGGCATCGGCAGGAATCTTAATTGCCGCCCAGTGGTGGCCACCAATTGTCTCTAAGTACCAGACCTCGTCCTGGTCGGCAAAGGCGATCCCGTTAGATTCATAGGTTCCCGTCTCTTGTAACAGTGCCCCCAGACGTTTTACTCCTTGGCGAGCCGATTTGATGTATGGTAACACCAGGGTTACGAAATCCTCTTCCCCGATCCCGCTTTCCTCATTATAGGGATCTAAGCCCAGGATTCGCGGATTGGTCGTCGAGGTCTCGGTTGCCGTCATGGCCACGTTAGCCCGGTTAATACCGGCCGCAGCAAAAATACCAGCACTTGGATCGGCATCCGGTGTTGAAGTGTAGGCAAGCGGTCGATCTGGTAGATCACACTCAAATTTAGTTGTTTTTGACGTGTAATGATGGGGCTGGTCCGTTGGTAAGATCATTTTGAAGGTCTGCGGGTTAAAGGCGTTACCGTAGTCTTCCTGGCGAGCAATTATTGGTGCATGATCTAAACTTGCATCCTTACCAACCAAAATTGTGGTACAAGGCATCAAAATTCCTCCTTTTTCGATCAGTAGCATCTTTTATGGTGATTATAGAGTGTTTAACTCCGAGCCCACGAGACCTCTCTACATCTCGTATGCCGTCTTCTGCTTGAAAAAAAAAA
>NZ_BCAH01000055.1 GCF_001293735.1 Limosilactobacillus gorillae
ACTGTTTCGACCATGTGCAGGTTTCCGATTAATTCCTTAGAAAGGAGGTGATCCAGCCGCAGGTTCTCCTACGGCTACCTTGTTACGACTTCACCCTAATCATCTGTCCCACCTTAGGCGGCTGGCTCCAAATGGTTACCCCACCGACTTTGGGTGTTACAAACTCTCATGGTGTGACGGGCGGTGTGTACAAGGCCCGGGAACGTATTCACCGCGGCATGCTGATCCGCGATTACTAGCGATTCCGACTTCGTGCAGGCGAGTTGCAGCCTGCAGTCCGAACTGAGAACGGTTTTCAGAGATTTGCTTGCCCTCGCGAGTTCGCGACTCGTTGTACCGTCCATTGTAGCACGTGTGTAGCCCAGGTCATAAGGGGCATGATGATCTGACGTCGTCCCCACCTTCCTCCGGTTTGTCACCGGCAGTCTCACTAGAGTGCCCAACTGAATGCTGGCAACTAGTAACAAGGGTTGCGCTCGTTGCGGGACTTAACCCAACATCTCACGACACGAGCTGACGACGACCATGCACCACCTGTCATTGCGTTCCCGAAGGAAACGCCCTATCTCTAGGGTTGGCGCAAGATGTCAAGACCTGGTAAGGTTCTTCGCGTAGCTTCGAATTAAACCACATGCTCCACCGCTTGTGCGGGCCCCCGTCAATTCCTTTGAGTTTCAACCTTGCGGTCGTACTCCCCAGGCGGAGTGCTTAATGCGTTAGCTCCGGCACTGAAGGGCGGAAACCCTCCAACACCTAGCACTCATCGTTTACGGCATGGACTACCAGGGTATCTAATCCTGTTCGCTACCCATGCTTTCGAGTCTCAGCGTCAGTTACAGACCAGGTAGCCGCCTTCGCCACTGGTGTTCTTCCATATATCTACGCATTCCACCGCTACACATGGAGTTCCACTACCCTCTTCTGCACTCAAGTTAGCCAGTTTCCGATGCCCTTCTCCGGTTAAGCCGAAGGCTTTCACATCAGACTTAGTAAACCGCCTGCACTCTCTTTACGCCCAATAAATCCGGATAACGCTTGCCACCTACGTATTACCGCGGCTGCTGGCACGTAGTTAGCCGTGACTTTCTGGTTAAATACCGTCAATGCGTGAACAGTTACTCTCACGCATGTTCTTCTTTAACAACAGAGCTTTACGAGCCGAAACCCTTCTTCACTCACGCGGTGTTGCTCCATCAGGCTTGCGCCCATTGTGGAAGATTCCCTACTGCTGCCTCCCGTAGGAGTATGGGCCGTGTCTCAGTCCCATTGTGGCCGATCAGTCTCTCAACTCGGCTATGCATCATCGCCTTGGTAGGCCATTACCCCACCAACAAGCTAATGCACCGCAGGTCCATCCAGAAGTGATAGCCAGAGGCCATCTTTGAAACGTTGTTCATGCGAACAACGTTGTTATGCGGTATTAGCATCTGTTTCCAAATGTTGTCCCCCGCTTCTGGGCAGGTTGCCTACGTGTTACTCACCCGTCCGCCACTCGTTGGCGACCAAAATC
>NZ_BCAH01000056.1 GCF_001293735.1 Limosilactobacillus gorillae
CGCGTCAACAAGAAATACTATACTCGTCTTGGACACCGTTGGCAAGTATTTTTTTGATTTTTCAACAAAAATAGCGATAAATGTCAATCTGACAGGAGCAAAAAGAAAACTAATGGTAAAAAGGTACGGTTGGTGAGGACGGCAATCGGGGATTTCTTTACCCATCAGGGTGGTGAACCCTAGCGACTTTATTAATCACCACCAATGAAGGTTAGGGGCTTTCTGGTTAAAACAAAAAAATAATTTTCACGCGGTTATCGGCTGAGAAAACGCTTTCTAGCGGTCTTTGCTGGAAACTAGACCAATTTAGACAACTTGACCTTCCGACCAGTGGTGGCTATCTTAAGGGTAGTTGGTCCAATTGTTACGAAAGTCGGGAGGTTTTTGATGTCTGATCTTAACTCTGCTTCTGTTCCGGTACCCCAAGTTGTCGCTCGACTTGATGCGACGACACAGCGTCAGTTAAACACCAATGCGGCCGTTCTGGTACGTTCTTTACGCCAGGATCTTGACATGACGGAAGAAGAATTTGCAACCTATATTGGTTTAACCCCTCGTTTGGTCAGTTCGATCGAAAGGGGAGAGTTTAATGTTTCTTACGCCCTCTTAGCTGATATCGGCCACCGGGCGGGAAAGCAAATTAGCCTTAAATACTATTAGAAAACGCGAGGCGGCCCAGGAGGTCGTCTTTTTTAGTATTGACGATAACGACACACTGTAGTATTATGTCGTTATCGCCAAAAAAGAAAGGATGTTCAAATTACATGGCACAACTAAATCACATGGATAAGCAATTCAAGACCCTCGATGACTTCTTGGGAACTCACTTTATCTACACCTACGATAATGGTTGGGAGTACGAGTGGTACGCCAAGAATGACCATACCGTTGATTACCGAATTCATGGGGGAATGGTGGCCGGCCGCTGGGTTAAGAATCAAGAGGCCCACATTAACATGTTGACGGAAGGAATTTATAAGGTGGCCTGGACAGAACCAACTGGGACCGACGTTGCCCTCGACTTTGTTCCAAACGAGCATAAGTTAAACGGAACGATCTTCTTCCCTAAGTGGGTTGAAGAGCACCCAGAAATCACGGTTTGCTTCCAAAACGACCATATCGACCTGATGCACGAAAGTCGGGAAAAGTACGCAACCTACCCGAAGCTAGTGGTACCTGAATTTGCCATCATCACTTACATCGGTGACGCCGGTCAGGATAACGATGAAGTTATCAACGAAGCCCCATACACGGGAATGACTGATGACATCCGTAACGGTAACTTCTATGACCAGGGCTATCGTCGTCAAAAATAATTTAATAATCAGCGGCCCGCGGGTCGCTGATTTTGCTATAATAGCTTCTAAAGACCAAAAAGGAAGTGACGCGCGTGCCTGCCAAGCGTATTTTACCCTACGTGATCTTGGGCATCATTAGCGAACACGGTCAGTTGACCGGTAAGGACATCACCAAGGAGTTCACCACCGACATTGGGGAGTTTTGGAAGTCCTCCCATAGCCAGATCTACCCAGAATTACGTCGAATGACGGCTGACCAGTGGCTTAAGATCATTCCTGACCCGGATAACGACAAGGAAATCCATTATCAGCTAACTAAAGCGGGGCGCCGGACTTTAAACGAGTGGCTAGAGACACCTAACGAGAGTTTGCCGGTTTCTAAGGACCTCTTTTCGTTAAAGATGTTTTTCATCCAGGATAAAGACGACCCCCGAATGACGGCCCTGATTGATACGCAAATGCAGTTGGTTAAAAAAAACTTAGCCCATCTAAACGAGCGTCAGCAGCTGCTATTTAGCTCGGAGGCAGCCATTAACCAAAACTACGGTCACTACTTGATCTTACAACGGGCCATTGCTAGGCAAGAGGCCCAACTCACCTGGTTGAAGGGGCTTATCCCGGTTAAATAAGGAGGAAAACGATGGCAAAAGAATGGACATTAGTATTAGTTAAGCCTGATGGCGTCAAGAACCGCCACATTGGCGATGTACTATCTCGCATCGAACAAAAGGGTTACCAAATTATTGACCTCAAGATGATTAAACCGACCGAAGAAAAACTACGCCAACACTATGCTGACAAGGTTAACGCACCCTATTTTGATGCGTTGATGTCCTATATGACTGAGGGACCAATTGTCGGAATTATCGTTGCCGGCACCAACGTAGTTAAAGCCATTCATAGCATGGCTGGGGCCACGAACCCGGTTGACGCCGCCTAGGGCACCATCCGGGGCGACTTTGGCCGGGAATGGCCGGACGGCAACCTCCGCAACGTTGTTCATTGATATATTATG
>NZ_BCAH01000057.1 GCF_001293735.1 Limosilactobacillus gorillae
TTCGGTGCGTAGTTGACCTTGACTAGTATGTTCGGAAATCCATGAATAAGCAGGTTACTGAAGCAAAGGCTGATCTAATTAGGTACTTTTAAGTGAATAAGCGAAAATATGAAAAAGTTGATCTAATCGGCGCTAATTTTAAATGAGAATGTTATAATACTCATCAGTAATGATGAAAGGAAGACGAATATTTATGACACATGCTCACCAATCCGTTCGTACTGACGCCTTATACATGAATCTCGACCAGGGGATTGCGACCCTCGACTTCAGCAAATACTATGTTAACAACTTCTATAACCTCATCAATTCCAAAGGATTGCTTGAGATCGTCCGTCTTTATCTCACCTCTTCCCATCATACGAAGGGCGAAAAACGGTTTGAAAACTTATCTGCCGAAGAATACGTTGGGATCATTAAAAGGATCTTCATTAACGATGAACACGTCTTTGATGAATTTACCGCCCAGGAAATCCTAGCTTCATTTGAATCACTGTATTCCTTTTACCGGTCTTTCTTACGGGTTTCGATTACCCACTTTAACCAAAATTCGATCATTACCCACTCCTTTAAGGAAGCAGATGCCCGTTTTAATGAACTAGTAATCCGGGCCTACCGAACGATTGAAGAAAAGCTCCAAGGCTTTGTTAATAATGTTTACCGCCAAGTTGACGCCGGGACCAATGCTACCTTGCTGGTGCGTGATCATAAATGGCAAACACCAACAGGCTATGAATCCCTAGTTGACATTCCGTTTATTGACAAGGTTATGCTACGACCGCCGATGCTAATGCATACTAAGTCTAATAAACGGGAAGGAATCTTTTCGGCGGTAAATACTAACCCCATTACCCGCTTTAATGGTAAACGTGGTGACTGGTACTGTTACCCGGCTAAAATAGGGGAAACCTTGACTTTTGTCTACTTCAACGTTGATTACATGGTCAATGGAATCGCCCTTTCAAACCTATTTGAACTAGCTACGGCAGAAGAAGTTACTGACCAAAAGCCAGATGCCATCCTCTTGTTTGGAATTGACCATACTGAGGGGGAGGTTTCTCACTACCATTACGATGCTAAAAATGATCTCTGGGTTGGTGAAGTACCATATAATGACAAAACTACCTACTTCGGTTACATGAAAAAAATGTGTTTGACCTTGCATAACCTACACCAGATTTACCGTGGAAAACTGCCAATTCACGGTTCTATGGTTCGGATCAAGTTCACTAACGGTAAGGACAAGACGGTGGTCTTCTTTGGTGATTCTGGTGCTGGAAAGTCAGAATCCCTGGAAGCCCTTCAGGAAATCGCCGATGAACAAATTGTCGACATGGAAACGATCTTTGATGACATGGGTTCCTTTACCATTAGTGATAGCGTCAAGGGAGGGATTTATGCCCAGGGAACTGAAACGGGGGCCTTTGTCCGCTTGGACGACCTTTCTTCATCAGTGGCCTTTAGTAATATGGACCGTGGGGTCTTTTTGAACCCTGAACAAAAGAACGCCCGGGTGATCATTCCGGCTGATGCCTACGAAAACGTTATTGCCCACCATGAAATTGATATGTGGGTATACGCAAATAATTACTCTGATAAGATTGGGATTCATCGTTTTGAAAATGAAAACGAGGCCAAAAAGGTTTTCATTGCCGGTAAGCGTAAGGCGCTAGGAACAACCGATGAAGTCGGTATGTCTTCAACCTTCTTTGCCAACCCGTTTGGTCCGGTTCAAGAATCGGACCGAACCAAGCCGATTATTGATGAGGTCTTCAACCGCCTCTTTAAAGATGGTATTTACGTTGGGGAAGTCTACACCCACTTGGGAACCGACAAGTCCAAGGAAGCTCTGCATGAATCGGCTCAGGAATTGTTGGATCAATTAATGAACTCCTAATTATATAAAAAACGGAGAGCTGTGACATTTTGGTCACGGCTCTTTTCTTGTTACAATGGGTAAAACGTTGATTAAGGAGGGAACATTTTGCGTTACCAACGAAGTGAAGAACAAGAAGATGAAGAAACCACCAAGCAACGGGTTCGTCGGCTCGTTAAACAATCGCAAAACAAGGAACGGGCCTACTGGTTAGCTACCTCAGAACTAACGCATCAATATTTCCTCGGTTTGATGACCTGGTCTTTGGGTAACCAACTGGGACTTAACCAAACTCAGCTCTGGGTTGTTTCTAAAAAGGAGATGGAGTGGGAAGAGTTTTTAAACCAGGCCGAGGGACTAATGAAAGGTAACTTACCGGTCTACTATAGTCACCGGATGAACCAAGAGGATGTTAGAGAACTCAAGGAACACTTTCCTTCGGCCTCGATTGACCGCTCCATTCAAGGTTAGGGGGTAGTAACATGGAACAGGAATCTCTCTTTACAAAAGAAGGTGCAACAAATACCCCCTTAGCTAATCGGGTCCGCCCCCGTGAATTAACCGATTTCTTTGGCCAAGAGCAGTTGGTTGGTAGTGGGAAGGTCTTAAGTGAATTAATCGAGAATGATCGTCTTTCCTCTTTGATTTTGTGGGGACCGCCAGGAGTCGGGAAGACCACGCTGGCGGAAATTATTGCCGAAAAGACCAAGGCGCGGTTCATAACCTTTTCGGCAGTTAATTCGTCAATCAAGGACATTAAGGCAGTGATGGATCAGGCAAGTAACAACCACCAATTTGGGCAGCAAACCGTTGTCTTCATTGATGAAATTCATCGCTTCAACAAGGCCCAACAGGATGCATTCTTACCTTATGTAGAACGAGGCCAGATTATTTTGATCGGGGCCACCACCGAAAACCCTTCCTTTGAGCTTAACGCTGCCTTACTCTCACGTTGTAAGGTCTTTGTCCTAAGGGCACTACAAACACCAGCATTGGTGCAGATTTTGAAACGAGCTTTGAAACATCCGAACGCCTTTCCAAATCAGACAATTCAGATGGAGGAAGGGACCATAGAGGCAATTGCCAACTTTGCCGATGGTGATGCCAGAATGGCACTCAATACCCTAGAGATGGCGGTGCTCAACGGTAGACGGGATGGGAGGAATGTTAAGGTAACCAAAGAAGACTTGGCTCAGTTAACTGATACCCGCTCCTTGCGCTATGATCGAGCGGGTGATGAACACTATGACCTAATCTCAGCGTTACATAAATCAATGCGTAATAGTGATGTCAATGCCGCTGTTTACTGGTGTTCACGAATGTTAGCGGGTGGTGAAGATCCACTTTACATAGCCCGCCGGCTGGTTCGCTTTGCTGCCGAAGACGTGGGCCTCGCTGACACCAATGCCTTGGAAGTGGCGGTCAATGCCTTCCAGACCTGTCAATTTCTGGGAATGCCGGAGTGCGATGTCCACTTAGCCGAATGCGTAATCTATTTGGCTACAGCGCCAAAGTCAAACGCCGTCTACAAGGCTTGTAATACGGCCAAAAAGCTAATTAAGCAAACTGGTAATCTGCCTGTGCCACTTGCGATTCGTAACGCCCCAACTAAGCTGATGAAGGAGTTAGACTACGGTAAAGATTATCAGTATGCCCATGACTTTGCCGATCACATTACGTCCATGCAAACCATGCCTGATCAATTGGTCGGAGCAAAGATTTATCGACCAACCACGCAAGGGAACGAAGGTTGGGTTAAACAACGCATGGAGCAAATCAACGCCTGGCATCGTCAACATGATCAACAACCAGAAAAATAGAACTAAACTTAATTGAAAAAACTGCTTAACCCTTAACTATCCTTATAAATCCTGATCAGAATTGGGATTGAAATTTTTCCTACATTGGGGAATAATCCATCCTTTTTAGCCCAGTCATGCCCTCCGGTATCAGATGAATTTCCTATTTCATCTGTATGCTTAGAGGGCTTTTTATATTTTGGATCAGTAATGAGATGAAGATTTATTATGCCTAAGCCGTAATACCCGTGACTTTAGTCATGGGATATATGGCTCTTCACGAACGCCCGTTGGCGTTCTTTTTTAGTTTAACTATTTTAATCTAATCAGCATGATATAATATAGACGTGATTAAAGGAAAGGAGGT
>NZ_BCAH01000058.1 GCF_001293735.1 Limosilactobacillus gorillae
TGGCAGATTGTAAGAAATAACTTGAACGAATTTAATGACGTAAATTAAGCAAGAAGATCTCGATTGGTGTATGCCAATTAAGACATTTAAGTGGCCGTGAATTCAAATACCAATTAATTTGAACCAGCTGGCGATCACTCAGCTCTTCAATGGCTTGTCCCTTGGGAATAAATCGTCGCAAAACTCGGTTACGGTTCTCATTACTACCGCGTTCATGTGGTGAATAAGCATGGGCAAAATAAACCTGAGTACCAGTTTGCCGTTCAATTGTCTGATAGTTAGCGAACTCTTTACCATGATCCACGGTAAGCGTCTTGAGCTTGTTTTGAAGTTGACTAGCTAGTTCAAGTACGGCTTGAGTCATGGACTGACTGTCGCGACTATGGAGCCGTTTAACAATTGTCAGGCGACTCTTACGTTCCACAAAAGTAGCCACAGCTTGACCTTTACGTTTACCAGAAAGTACGGTATCAGCTTCAAAGTGGCCGAATTCCTGGCGAGTTTCGACTTTATGAGGCCGCTCCTCAATGGAGCGGCCGTGATTGAACGTACCACGCTTTTCTTTAGCACGATGACGACGAATTCCATAATCAGGCAAATCGGGCAACTGTATATCAAGCCAGCCTTGATCAATCCAGTTATAGACCGTCTTGTAGGCAATCCCCACCACATGGGCAACTTGTTCAGGGGACCACTTCTGGACTTGAATCTTTTCCTCGATCAAGTGTTTAAGGTTTTTAGTGAGCGAAGACTTCCGCCCCCGTTGACTAACCTTTCGTTCAAAGTCAGTTTGCGCTAGCCCAGCCTGGTACTCACTATTTAGCCGGTGAAGTTCGTTAAAGATGGTGGTCTTACTAAAGCCTAAGTAGTTAGCGATGTATCGCAAGGAACGTCCTTCATTATGAAGCGTTTCAATGACAACACGGTTCTGGAATGATAAAATAGTGGTGCTCATCAAGGTCCTTCTTTCTAATGGATTGTGTGGTAACACCATTAAAGACCTTGATGGGTTTTTCTGTCCACTTAAATGTTCAACTTAAATTTTACAATCTGCCTT
>NZ_BCAH01000059.1 GCF_001293735.1 Limosilactobacillus gorillae
TAACAACACTAGGGCATTTAAGATTATGCGGGGACTTTCTAAAAAATAAAGTTAACTAGACAGATATAGCTAACAGTACCAACCGCCATCGATAAAAACAACATCCGCCACCTCAAGTGAACGAAGATCGTAACGACGCTAGCGATTAAATCCGGTAAACCGTGATCACCGGCAAACCAATCGACATTTCGAAAACAATAAACAACCAGCATTACCATAATCGCCCCAGGTAAGAACTTTCCTAGCTCTTCAATATAGGGTGCGATGTGATCGCCGCGCTGAAACAGCCGAAAGGGAATCAACCGGGTCAAAAAGTTGGCTACTGCAGCAATCCCAATCACAATTAGTTGTTGAACTAAACTCACTTCCATCCCCCCCTTTGGTAAACGACCGTAAACTCGATTACTAACAATAAAAGGGTTACCAAGAGAAAGTAGGTTTTACCAACTAAAATCAGGCACCCCACCGTGATTATCAGGCCAGAAAGGGTACTCAAATGATTCTTTTCCTTAAGGATTTGCTCTAAAGCAAGGACTAAAAACAGGGCTGTCATGGTGAAGCCTAACCCCTCAATCTGAATAGAAAAGGCACTACCAAGAACACCGCCCAACCAGGCCCCTAAAACCCAGTAAAAGTAATCCAAAAGGGACACTAGGGTATAAACATACTGGTTGTCTACATCGTTACTCAAGTTCAGGTGATAGTTGACCACGAAGGTTTCATCAGTTAAGGCAAAGATCTGAAAGAACTTTTGCAACCCCCGCCCTCGATATTTCCCTAAAAGAGCAATGGAATAAAAGAATTGCCGAAAGCCGACTACTAAGGTGATTACCAGAACCGTTAGAGGATTGAAGGTCTGAGTTAACATGTTAGCAATCACAAATTCGACAGAACCCCCATAAATAGTCAGGGCCATTAAGGTCGGGTACCACCAGGCAAAGCCAAGGTTATGGGTATACAGGCCATAACCCATCCCTAAGACAATGTAGCCCAGCATAACTGGGGTTGTTGTTGTCAACGCAATGTGCCACTCCCGGTTATGTCTTGCTATTCGCTCTTCCATTTCCATCATTCCTTTACAAGTTATTTCAAACCAAGCTCTGTAGATGAAAAGCGGTTACCGATTTCGGTAAGTTACTTGGTAAAATCCCTGATTATGGGGGTCTTCCTTACGGACCACATTTTAACAATACCTTTCTATTTTAGCTTAATCCGCTTCCACGATACAATCACTAATTATAAAGATGGCTTAAAAGTTCTTATCTTGAGGATGCTTAACCGCTCTCATCAATAAGTCAGTATGGTCGCCGAATAACACAAAAGACCCCCAGCGTTTTTTCATCGCTGGAGGCCTATCTAACAACGTTACTCCCTATTTAGCGTGCATCAATAATTCGTAGACGTAGGAAATTTCCTCGGGGCGGTAGACACCAAAGAGGGTCCCCACTTGAGTAAAGCCGTTCTTTTCAATCAGGTGTTGCATCGGCTTGTTGTCTTCATGAGTATCAATTCGTAGCGACACAATGTCAGGGCGCTTTTCCTTGATATAGTCAATCAGACTATTAAACAGGCCCGAAGCATAGCCATTACCTGCGTGATCAGAATGAATAGCCACCCGGTGAATTACTAGGTACTGGTCAGTATCGACAAGCCACTTACCATCCATGGTATCGTAAACCGGGTCCGGTGCCGGAACGATTGAAAAAGCCCCTACCGTTTCATGGTCATCAGAATGAACAAGGTAAGCCACTCCTTTTTGGATATCTTCTTCAATCTGCTTGGGGTTAGGATAGTCGCCTTGCCACTGGTTAATCCCCCGTTCGGCTAGTTGGTTACGGCCATCCTTTAAAATTTCAATGACCCGGTTGAGGTCGTCCATCGTTGCCTTCTCTAAGTGCATACTGGATCCTTCTTTCAATATAGTTTTCAAATATCGTCTATTACCCTAGCACAGATATTGAGGTTATTTCAAATCAAACGATTGACCACGCTTTCATATCTAGAGGCTTTGAAGCGCCTTTTCGATTGAGTGACTACCATTCTTAATCATCAAAACTTTTTTGACAGTTTTTGCCTGGTCGAGGGCGGCTACCAAGGTTTTGGCTACGTCTTTAACCGTATTCGTTCCCGCCTGATCAGGGTTAACGTCAATTTTACCAGTTGGCAGATCATCAGTTAAGACCCCGGCCTGAACTATCGTATAGTCCAACCCAGATTCATCAATTAACCAGCGATCCGCAAAAAACTTAGCAATGTTATAGTCCGTAAGCTTCCTTAGGCTATCAACTTTTTGCCACATTTCCTGGTCTAGTGAATAGGCTGAGCTTAACATTACAAAACGCTTGACTCCAGCCTTTTTAGCGGCGTTCATCAGTTTAACGGCCCCGTTTAGGTCAACTTGCAAGAGATCTTTCCCTCGCGAACCAGCCGTAAAAATGATCGCGTCAACACCCTTTAGTTCATCCTTCATCCGATCGACCGACCAGGTAAAACTAAACAGAACCGGTGTGACCAAGTCATCTGAAATGATCCGGTCCAATTGACGCCCGGCCGCCAAAACACTGACACCCTTTTGCACTAGCTCCCTAACTGTTGCTTGGCCAACTCGACCGGTGGCCCCCGCTACAAATACCTTCGTCATTTGGGTCACCCTTTCTTTAATGGTTA
>NZ_BCAH01000060.1 GCF_001293735.1 Limosilactobacillus gorillae
GGCGCTTTTTCTATGTTAAAAGGACCTCCATGATTAGTAGTCATGGAGGTCCTCACTAGTTTTGTTAAGCATTCGCCTGCTTACGCTTGTGAACCGTTGCAAAGTAGATTGTCGTCATTAGGATTAAGAAGACAACCCCAACGGCAACGGAAACACGCGTATCTGGATTGAAGAACATAAAGATCAAGATTATCACTAAGGCAAACAGGGAGAAATAGTTATAGGCTGGGAAGAACGGCATCTTGAAGGGGTGATTATCTAAGGCTTCGGGGTGCTGCTTACGGAAGTTTAATTCAGATAGCAAGATCACAAACCACGGTACCATCCCCGGTAAAACGGAGGACGAGTAAACAATCACGAACAGGTTTTGCGTCTTAGCCGAAACCGCCGATAAAATGAAGTTAACAATGAATCCGACGAAAATCCAGCCGGAGATCGTTAGGATGGCAACGTTTGGTACCACCCGCTTAGATAACTTAGAGAAGACCTTGGAAACTTCACCATCGACGGAAAGCTTGAACAGCATCCGGCTAGCGGAATAGATCCCGGAGTTGGCCCCGGACAAGGCGGCCGTTAAGACAACGAAGTTGATAATCCCTGCGGCCCCGGTAATCCCAACCTTGGTGAAGGTCTCAACAAATGGTGAACCAACCGAGCTAAGTTGGTTCCAAGGATAGATCGAAACAATCACGAAAATAGCCCCAATGTAGAAGATCAGGATCCGCCAGATGACGGACTTAACGGACTTAACGATTGCATGTTTTGGTGAAGATGATTCCCCAGCCGTAATCCCTAGCAGTTCAATCCCCTGGTAGGACCCAGCGATCACAGATAGGGAGAAGATGAAGCCCATCCAGCCCCCGGTAAAGAAGCCGCCGTGGCTCCAGAGGTTAGAAATTCCAACGGGGTGCCAGTTATTTCCCAGCCCGAGGACAATTACCAAGAGTCCTAGGATGATCATGACGATGATCGTCACCACCTTAATCATGGCAAACCAGAATTCCAAGCGTCCGTACGCTTTGGCACTGGCTAGGTTGGCGGCCGTTAAGATCGCCACCATTACAATTCCAGAGATCCAGTCCGGGAGGTCAGGCCACCAGTAGTTCAGGTACTGCGACATTGCAATAATGTCAGAGATCCCAACAATGATGAATTGAAAGACGTTACTCCACTTGACTAGGTACCCAACAACGGGGTGAATATATTTTGACCCGTAATCGGCAAACGATCCGGTCCCCGGGGTTAGGTACACCATTTCCCCCAGTGCCCGCATAACCCCGTATAAGACTAGTCCAACAAAGGCGTAGGCAAGTAAAACGGATGGCCCCGTCCACTTGATGGTTGACGTGGCCCCCATGAAGAGCCCGGAGCCAATCGTTCCCCCGATGGCAATCATTTCCATCTGACCTGGCGTCATTGAACGCTCTAGCTGTGGTTTGTTATCCATACTGCATTCCTCATTTCCAGATAAAAATAAACCAGGCCCGCTCAAGACACCTAAGTGAAATTGGTGGTTGAGCGGACCTGGTATTTTTGACTGTTTTTAAACCATGTCAAAATCCCTCAACCAACGAACATTGTTGTTGTGGTTGAGGTGGAGGTAGTAACGTTGATGCTTGATAATTGCTTAATCATAGTTGGTCCCTCCTGACAGGTTACTTGTATGTTGATTAGATTACCATTAGAATCTATCAATTGCAAGCTGATCATTAAAATTTCTTAGAACTGTTTGGTACGCCAAACCCGGTGGTGAATGGTCAAAAGCAGATAAGAAAGGGCAATCCCAGTAAGTATTAGCTCCCAGCCAGAGCGGTTCCCCGTCTTAGGGAGTTGGCTTTGTTTAGTTGAATGCGCAACGCCCTTACCTCTTCTTTTCTGATTGGTTGCGGTAGTCACCTTGGCAGGCTTGCTTGTCCCATCTGGCTGGCTTAGGATGCTGGCCAGAACCTGGTCCACCACGTCATCACTAACCGGACGCCCCTGCTTAGCCGACGTTACGGCTTTCTTTGGCTCCTCAGGGGTACTTGAACTTTCTTGGGACTCCGAAGATCCCCGGGTAGGTGAACTGGTGGAGACTGCCGAAGTCGATGAGCTGATCTCTTTCTTGTTCTCAGTTGTCTCACTGTTTATTGACGCGGCGGAGTTACTTTGGGCAGCCGTCCCTTCTCCGCTGGCAGCTGATGAAACGGATCC
>NZ_BCAH01000061.1 GCF_001293735.1 Limosilactobacillus gorillae
ATTCGGTGCGTAGTTGACCGCTACACCCCCACTTCTTATTTCTTTAAATGCGAACAGTTGTTCTGAAAGAAGAAATCTGCTATCATAAATATAATTGAAAGGGGGCGCCGTCGTGGCCCAGGAACACACTTACATTGCCATCGATTTAAAGTCCTTTTATGCTTCGGCAGAGTGCGCCGCCCACGGCCTGGATCCCCTGAATGCCAACCTAGTCGTCGCCGACCCGACTCGGACCGACAAGACGATCTGTTTGGCTGTTTCACCGGCCTTAAAGTCCTTTGGCGTCCCTGGTCGCCCCCGCTTGTTTGAGGTTAACCAGCAAATCAACCAGGTCAATCGAAAACGGGCCCAGCAATTTGCTAACCGGCGCTTAGCCCGGACCCGCTCGATTTACAAGGACGAACTTGACGCCCACCATGGTCTGCGGGTCGACTACATGATCGTCCCGCCCCGGATGCGCTACTACCTGGAGATATCGGCTAAGATCTACGAAATTTACCTGCGCTTCATTCCACCGGAAAAAATTCACGTCTATTCAATCGACGAGGTCTTCATTGATGCCACTGATTACTTGGCCGGTCACCACGAGTCAGCCCACACCCTGGCCAAGAAAATAATCCAGGCCATCCAAACCGAGTTTGGAATCACCGCCACGGCCGGGATCGGTACCAATCTCTACCTAGCTAAGGTCGCCATGGATATCGTGGCCAAAAAAATTTCCGGTGACGCCGACGGGGTTCGGATTGTCGCAATGACCGAGTATGATTACCGCCGCCTCTTGTGGGCCCACCAGCCGCTAACCGACTTTTGGCGAATTGGGCGTGGCTACGCCCGACGCCTGGAGAAACTAGGGCTTTTAACGATGGGCGACATCGCCCGTTGTTCCCTAGGTACCCTGTCGAATCCTCTCAACGAAGAGGTCTTGTACCGCGAGTTTGGCAAGCATGCCCAGCTCCTAATCAACCACGCTTGGGGCTATGAAGCCGCCACGATTGAGGATATTAAAAACTACCGGGCTAGCGAGCACGGCATCTACTCCGGCCAGGTCTTAATGAAGCCCTACCCAATTCCAAAGGCCCGCCAGGTAATTAGCGAGATGAGTACTAACCTGGCTCTCCAGCTGGTCAAGCGCCACGCCTTAACTAACCAGATTGCCTTGCACTTATCTTACGACGTCAAAAGTCTTACCTATGCGGCTAGCCACAACGGCCCGGTGGTAACCGACTTTTATGGCCGCCAGGTACCCAAGCCCGATCACGGCGGAGCCAGCCTGGATAACCTGACCTCCTCGGCTAAGGAACTACGCCAGGCCTTCTTGACCCTGTACGACCAGATCGCCAACCGCGACCTTTTGATCCGTAAGATCACCGTGATTGCCAACCACCTGATTGATGAACAAGAGGCCGCCAGCCAGATCCACACTGAGCAACTCGACTTATTTGAGGATCCGACTCAGCGGATCGTTGAACAGAAAAGCGCTCAGGCCAGCCGGGACCAAGAACATGCAGTCCAAGAGCTAGTCTTAAGGTTACAGAAGCAGTATGGTAAAAACGCCATTATCCGGGCCGCCGACCTCTTGGATGGATCGACCACCCGTAAACGCAACGACGAAATTGGAGGTCATAAGGCATGATTGAAGATAATACCGAGCAGACCAAGGCGATGCTTTCAGCCAGCCTGTTTAAAGATACCAGTGCCTACCAAGACATTATCGATCTCCCACGCCCGATCTCCAAAAACCACTGGCCCCTACCGGCCACCGACCACGCCGGTCAGTTCGCCCCCTTTGCGGCCTTAACCGGCTACCACCAGCTGATTAACGAAGTTGCCGAGCGCTACCAGCACAAAAACTACCCCGATGAACTCACCACCAAGCGTCTTGAGCGGCGCCTCTTGGCCCTTCAGCCCCTCCTACCCCTACGGCTGAAGGTCGAGTATTTCAATGGTGACAACGGCTACTATGAAACCATTGAGGGAATTGCGACGGAGCTGGACTGGGATCGCCAACGTTTAATGCTAATCGGCAAGCAGGAATGGGAACTAATCATCGCTAACCTGCGGAAGGTAACCATTTTAACCAGGTTAAAATAAGAGGGGAACGGCCATACTACCCCGTAAAGAAGAGAGCCCAGTAGCTCAACGATTATCGCTGAACTACTGGGCTCTCTTCTTTTATGCCACGTGTTTTTATAAGGGCGATGTACTTTAATGATGCTCTTAATCAAAGCGTACCTGATGGTAGCAACACCGTAAGAAAACGGCGGCTATCCCCCCAAGGAGGGCGTAAACGGCTCCCACATTACCGACATTCCCTAACCCCAGGTAGCTGACCGTTTCGGCAGCCGTGAAGGAGCCAAGGGAGATTCCAATGTTGGCGAAGATTGAGTTCAAAGATGAGGCTAGCTCTAATGACTGGGGGTAATCCTTTTCGGCAATGTCTAAAAACATCAGCTGCGTCGACGACCCGTAACAGGCTACGGCTATGCAAACTAGGGCTACCGCCAACACTCCCAACCACGGAAAATGAACGAGGGGGGCCAGCATCACCAGCAAGCCAGTCATCATGAAGTAGATGTAAGGCAGAAATAACACGCCCCCCACGTCAGCTAGGTATCCTCCAAACTTATTACCAACGATGAAAGCAACCCCCATCCCCAGTAAGATCCAGTTCAAGGCACCCATCGAAAAGCCCATCATCGTCGTTAGCAGCGGCCGGATGTAGGTGTAAAAGGTATACTGGCCAGCACACACGCTTACAACTAGTCCAACCCCCAGAAGGACCCGCCGATCCTTTAAAAGGCTAAACTGAGAGACCAAACTCCCCTTAACCGCGGTGTCTTCTTTGGGCACCAGGACCGCTAACCCGATCAAAACGACTAAAGAGATCAGAGACACCATCCAAAAGGAATCATGCCACGAAAAGGTAGTGCTAATCATTGTCCCGATCGGAATTCCAATGATCGAGGCAATCGAAAAGCCGGCAAAGACCCAGGAAACCAGCCCGGCCCGCTTGTCGTGCGGGGCTAGCTGAGCGGCCAGGATCAAAACTAAGGAAATGATCGCTCCCGAAACGCTAGCCGTTAGAACCCGTGACCACAAAAGCGACCAGAAGCCGCCAGCAAGTGCCGTCCAGGTATTACCGATCAAAAAAACCACCATGAAAACTAAGAGAATGTCGTAGCGTCGAAAGCGGCTAGCCACCGTGGTCAAGATCGGCGTCAGGAAGGCATAGACCCCGGCAAAGACGGTCACTAGGTACCCCAGCATGGACAAAGAAGTCCCAAACTCCTTGGCGATGTCTGGTAAAACCCCAACAATCATGTACTCATTACACCCCAACATAAAGGCGACCATCACAAATAAGATCGCCTGAAAACGATATTTAGTCATGGTATGTTCCCCCGTTCTTTCGTAAACCGAAAAATCATCAAGAAATATTGTACGGGCTTTGCCGGGTTAATTCTAGCCCCCAATTTATTTAAATTTCGGTTTATTAGAAACCGCTACCATGATATAATAATTGAAAGAACAATTAACTCTGCTAAGCACCTCTATAATTTATGGGGGTGCTTAACTTTTTAACGAAAACGGGCCCGCCAACTTGTGACGAACCCGTTTCTCCTTGTCAACTACGCACCGA
>NZ_BCAH01000062.1 GCF_001293735.1 Limosilactobacillus gorillae
CTTTAAACGGGAACCCAGTGGTCATGATCGTTCGTAACGGAACAATCAGCGCTGGATCAGCAACCCACCAAGGATCCTTTGACATCGCCTACCTGTCAAGTCTGCCAAACGTTGACTACCTGGTACCAACCAGCGTTGAAGAACTAATCTCAATGCTGGACTGGGCTTTGACGCAAGCCGAAAATCCGGTCATCATCCGCCAGCCAGAACACAAGCTCTTACACCGTCCGGCCACCCAGGATAATTATGATACGATCGATTACGAGATCGCCCACCAAGGGAGTGAAGTTGCCGTGATGGCCGTGGGAGGCTTCTGGGAACTTGGCGAAGAAGTTATCCATCAGCTAAAGACCAAGCTCAACATTAACGCAACCCTGATCAATCCTAAAACGGTCACTAACATTGATCAACAAGACCTCCACTACCTTCAAGAAAACCACGACCTGGTGGTGACGATTGAAGACGCAATGGTTTCCGGGGGCTTTGGGGAAACCATTTCCCGCTACTACGGTCCAACCAACATGAAGGTCTTAAACTTCGGCGCCCAGCGTGAATTTGCCGATAACGTACCGCTGGACGTGCTTTACGAGTGGTACCACCTAACGCCGGAACAAATTGTTGACGATATTGAACGGGTGCTCCACTCAAGCCTATAATCAACTAAAAAGCTGTGACAAAATAGTCGCAGCTTTTTTCGTCCTTATGGGGTGTTTCTGCCGTACTTAACTAATGAGAATAAGTACGGAGGGATTCACATGATTTTAAATTATCAAGTTGTTGGAATTGGGGTGGTTGCGGGGCTGGCCATGACTGCCGGAAGTGTTACGACCATCAAGGCTCCCGCCAAGCATTTTAAGGCTGCAACAGCCGCTGTCACTTTAACAACACCTGGTTCAACTAGTATGCCTCCGGCTGGCTCCAGGGTGAACAGGGTCACGACGACTCAACCAAGCTACCAAGAAGCTACCACTAGTACGACAGGTTCGGTCCCGGTTACTCCTAGTAACAGTAAGGCCAGCGCCGTGAGTGAGTCCAAGCAAGCAGGGTTAGCCACGTCGGCTTCAACCGCCGTTTCT
>NZ_BCAH01000063.1 GCF_001293735.1 Limosilactobacillus gorillae
TATCAATGATGGCAATCGGGGCGCCGCCAATTAATTCCGCAAAACGCCGGACCCGGTTAACCCCAGCGTGATCTGGAGCTACAATCACAAGATTGTCCGCGAGCTGGTTATCCATGAAGTATTTGACCAGGGTTGGGGCTGCCAACAAGTGATCAACTGGAATATCAAAGAAACCTTGGACCTGCGGAGCATGAAGGTCAACCACGATCATCCGATCGATCCGGTCCATTGTTAGGAGGTTAGCAACTAGCTTAGCCGTAATTGGTTCCCGGGAGCGGGCCTTACGGTCTTGGCGAGCATAACCGTAGTAAGGGACAACAACGTTAATCTTCTTGGCGCTTGCCCGCCGCAGGGCGTCGACCATGATCAACAATTCCATCAGGTTCGTGTTTACCGGTTCAGAAATCGATTGAATCACGTAAACCTCCCGTCCCCGGACGCTTTCGTCAATCGTGACGGAAATTTCACCATCGGCAAAGTGACTAATCGTACACTTGGAGAGGGGAACGCCCACTAAGTCAGCAACCGCAGCGGCCAGGGGGTGGTTAGCGTTCAGGGAGAAAAGGGATACATTTTCGGCATTTTTAAGTTTAATCATCGTCTTAATCCTTCCGTTTTAGGTGACGTTTATCTTAATTATCACAATTTTGTACTTAGCTTGCAACCAGATTAGGCAAAGTCAGCTGGGCTTAATCCGTCCATTCCAATCATTGGATCGATCGCTTGGGACTCGACCATTGATGGCGTTAGTGTTTCGGGAGTGGTGGATAATTCATGCACCACAGGCGTTGACTCATCCCTCTTTTGAAGTGAAGTCAATTCTTCTCGTTGCCACTCCTGTTTCAAATGCTCCCTCAGGGCGGTTGGTCGGTCAATAACTGGGGTCTTAGCACAGCGAACAAAGGCTGGAGCATCACCAACCATCACAAGGGCTCGCGATGACCTAGTTACTGCTGTGTATAAGAGGTTACGTTGAATGATCGAACCCACCTGAGGATTGGAAGGAAAGAATTCCGACAACAGGGTTACAATAATAACTGGGGCCTGGCTCCCCTGGGCCTTATGAATTGTCATTGCATAGGCCAACTCTAGATTAGCCAGCGCCGTTGGGTCATCATACTTAACCAGGTTCCCACCGAAGTCGACCGTTACCTTTAGGTGAATCTTCTCCTTACCCTTTTTGGCCAGCCGGTCACCATTAACAACGTGTTTATCGGTCCCGCCGATCTGTTTGATGATACCAATATCACCATTATAGACCCCGGCATCCGGGTCGTTTGTCGTTTGCATGACCTTATC